>CAZROY010000130.1:0-35563 GCA_964601885.1 uncultured Sulfurovum sp.
TATTCACATATATCTCAAAGTTATTCACATATATCTCAAAGTTATTCACATATATCTCAAAGTTATTCACATATATCTCAAAGTTATTCACATATATCTCAAAGTTATTCACATGTTATTTACATCTTTTTTAGAATATAATATATTTTTGACCAAAAAAATGTGATTTCGAGGTAAAAAAGACATTATTTTGAGACAATTTTAGCTAAAAAACACTAAAAATACTCTATTTTTCAAAAAAGTGTTAAGTGACTTAGCATAAACTTTTTATATATAAATAAAAATTTATTATTTTGTAAGCAAAAATTGCTCTAAATCCCTAAATATAGGGATTTTAAAAATAGACTTAGGGGTATGAATAACTTTTTTTAGGATGTGAATAACTTTTTTTTTGGAAGAAAACTTAAAAAGTTATTCACATATTTTTCCATTTTTTTAAATACCGAAATATAGGGATTTAAAAGAGTTTTTTTAAAAGTTATTCACATATTTTGTCACATGTGAATAACTTTTTTTTCACCCCCTTTTAAATCCCACAATATCGGTCATTTTAAAAGGTGCAAAAAAAAGTTATTCACATAGTTATTCACATGTTATTCACATAGAAAACTTAAATTGGAATAGGCGGATTATGAATTTAGGAAAAAAAGTAATACAAGAACTTAAGAAAGAGATGACTCAGAGAAGATGGGAGAGATATATTAAGCCTCTTATTTATGATGAAAAGCTATCAAATGAGAATAGTGTGCAATTTTATGCACCAAATATATTGGTCGCAAAATGGATTAAAACAAAATTTGGACCACAAATAGCACACCTATTTGAACTAGAAACAAAAATAAAACCAAAAGTCAATATATCAATATATAATAAGAGGTCTAATTCAAAAAATCAACAAGAAAAACGGGAAAATGAGAATAAGAGTACTATACTAAATCCATCATTTACATTTGATAGTTTTATCGTAGGAAACTCTAACCAATTTGCATACACAACAGCCAAAAGTGTAGCAGAAAAACCGGGTGTTATATACAATCCGTTGTTCCTATATGGTGGGGTTGGCTTAGGAAAAACACATCTTGTTCAAGCTATTGGAAACTACCAAATTCTACAAGGAAAAAAGGTAATATATACAACATTTGAACAGTTTATGAATAGGTTTACTTCACACCTTAGAGTACAAACTATGAGTAGATTTAGACAGCATTTTAGAGAATGCGATATATTGATTATTGATGATATTCAGTTTCTAAGTGGAAAGGAGCAGACACAAGAAGAGTTTTTTCACACATTTAATGAATTACACCAAGCAAAAAAACAGATTATCATAACTTCAGATAGACCACCAAATAAAATTGCAGGTTTGGTAGATAGATTGAAAAGTAGATTTGAATGGGGACTCATGGCAGATATTCAACCACCTGAATTGGAGACAAAAATATCTATTATAAAAAAGAAATGTGAAATAGATGGAATTGAACTAAACACCGATATTATTAACTTTCTAGCCTCAAATATGGGTAGCAATATTAGAGAAATTGAGGGTGCTATTATTAAATTAAATGCCTATAGTGGACTCATGAACCAAAAGCTCACACTTGAATTTGCACACAATGTTATCAAAGACCAATTGATAGAAAAACAGAATAATATATCCATTGATGATGTTTTAGAACTTGTCTCCAAAGAGCTAAATATAAAGCTATCGGATATAAAATCTAAAAAAAGAACCCGTATTGTAGTAAAAGCCAGAAGAATATCCATTTATCTAGCAAGACACTTAACTCCTAACTCAATGCCACAGATTGCTGTCTATTTTGGAATGAAGGACCATACAGCTGTAAGCCATGCAATCAAAAAAATTATTGAATTAAAAAATATAGATGAAAATTTTAAGGCATTAATTGATGAATTATCAATAAAAATCAATTCTCTTAAATCTAAGTTTGATTAAAAAGAAGTTATAATCAATTTTAGACAAATTTAGACAAAGTATATGTGAATAACTTTGAGTTATTCACATGTTATTCACATAGTTATTCACATGTTCTAGGTCTCGCAAATCCCACAATTTCGGGATTTCAAAAAGTTATTCACGTTATTCACAGGGTACTACTACTACTACTATCTATTATAAAAATAAGGAGCCGAAAAAAAATGAAAATCGTCACTTCAAAACAATCGCTTGAGACAATGTTGGTTAACATGCAATCTTTTTTGGAAAAAAGAGACACAACTAAAATCACATCAAATGTCTATATAGATGCAAAAGATGATATATCAACAATAAAAGCTACAGATACAGAAATAGGACTTATTATAAAATTAGAGAATATAATAGTTCAACAAGAAGGAAGTGTAACAGCTAATGGAAAAAGACTATTAGATATTATTAGAGTATTAAAAGATGAAGAGATAATATTAGAACAAATAGATAACAATCTACATATTAAGCAAAATAAATCAAAATTTACATTACCAATACTTAATCCCGATAGTTTTCCAAAATATCCAAAAATTGAAAAAAAATCAAAAATCTCTTTAAACTCTATAAATCTAATAAAAGCACTAAAAGCAATATCATCATCAATAGATATTAATAATCCAAAATTTGAACTAAATGGAGCCTTACTAAATATCAAAAACGATAAAACCCAATTAGTAGGAACAGACACAAGAAGATTATCAATTTTCACTATAGAAAATTTTAATAACGATGAACTATCAATTATCATTCCTAGAAAAGCCATAATAGAAATTCAAAAACTTTTTATAAACGACATAGACATATATTATGACAAAACAGATATTATAATTCAAAATAAAAATCGTTACTTTTTTAGTAGATTGATAAATGGTAAATTTCCAAATTATGAGCAAATAATTCCTAAAAATCTAAAATACAATATCACTTTACCTAAAAAAAAAATAAATCAAGCTATTAAATTAATAACTACTATATCTCAAAATATTAAAATAACTTTTAATAGAGACTCAATAGTATTTAACTCTCTATCTAACGATGTAGAAGCAAAAACTGAACTAATGCTAAATACCAATCTAAACGGTTTTGAACTAAATGTAAATAGTCGTTATCTACTAGACTTTATGTCAAATATAGAGAGTTTAGAATTTCAAATTTTATTAAATGAACCTACACTTCCTTTCGTTTTAAAGGATAAACAATTTATAACTGTTATAATGCCAATTATCGTTTAACTTTAGGAATATAGATGTCAAATAATCAAACCAAATATATCTTTGTAACAGGAGGAGTATTAAGCTCTCTTGGTAAAGGAATAACTGCAGCTAGTATAGGAACACTTTTAAAACACTCAGGTTTTAGAGTAGGAGTCTTAAAACTTGACCCATATATCAATGTTGACCCGGGTACTATGTCACCATTAGAACATGGAGAAGTTTTTGTAACAAAAGATGGAGCAGAAACAGATTTGGATTTGGGTCATTACGAGAGATTTTTAGATAACTCTCTAACTCGCAATAACAACTTTACTACAGGACAAATATATAAAACTGTTATTGAGAATGAGAGAGAGGGTAAATATCTTGGAAAAACAATACAAATAGTACCCCACATAACAGATGAAATAAAAAATAGAATTATCTTAGCAGGAGAAAAAAAAGATATTCTAATCGTTGAACTAGGAGGTACTACAGGAGATATGGAAGGAATGCCTTTCTTAGAAGCAATTAGACAAATGAAACATGAATTTGGTAAAAGTGTAGTCATGAATATTCATGTTACACTTTTGCCATATATTAAAACAGCAGATGAACTTAAAACAAAACCAACTCAACATTCAGTACAAGAACTTAGAAGAATTGGAATTACACCTCAAATGCTAATCTTACGAGCAGAAGAGAGAATACCAAACGAAATTAAAAAAAAGATAGCATTTACTTGTGATATTGATGAAGAGTCTGTAATAGAAGCCATAGATGCCTCTACAATCTATCAGGTGCCTCTAAATTTCAAAGTTCAAGAGATACTTAACCCAATAGCTAAACAGCTCGAATTAGGCGATTTAAAGCCAAATATGAGAGAATGGGCAGAACTAGTTAGAAAAATCATCGAACCAAAGAAAAAAACAACTATTGCATTTGTTGGAAAATATCTTGATTTAAAAGAATCATATAAATCCTTAACAGAGGCACTTATTCATGCAGGAGCTACTCTTGATACAAAAGTTGAAATTAAATGGGTAGATAGTGAAAAAATTGAAAATAATACAGCTAAACAGTATCTATTAGACTGCAATGGTGTTTTAGTAGCAGGTGGATTTGGTGAAAGAGGAATTGAAGGTAAAATAAAAGCAATTCAATACGCAAGAGAAAATAAAATTCCATTTTTGGGTATATGTCTTGGAATGCAACTTGCTATGATAGAATTTGCCAGAAATGTATTAGGTTTAAAAGAAGCAACATCTGTTGAATTTAATCAAAATACAAAAGAACCAATAATTTTTCTCATTGATGAGTTTATAGATGCAAATGGAACTAAACAGATACGAACTACAACATCTCCAATGGGTGGAACTATGAGATTAGGAGAATATGAATGCAATACAAAAAAGAACTCAATACTAAGAGAAGCTTATGGAGCATCAACAATTTTTGAAAGACATAGACACAGATATGAAGCAAATCCTAAATATCGTAAACTTTTTGAAACTAATGGCATGATTATAACAGGAGAATCTAATGGTTTGATAGAAGCTATTGAAGTTGATAATCACCCATGGTTTTTAGGAGTTCAATTTCACCCAGAGTTTACATCAAGATTACAAAATCCAAATCCATCTATTTTAGCTTTTGTTAAAAAGAGTCTAAATGATACAAAAAAATAGCTACTATCAGAATATAACCCCTAAAGAGATTAACAATATCTTAAAATCTCGATTTGCAAAAGATGGTTTTTTATCTTTATCAAAGTTACCTCATCCATCTCTCTTTAAAGACATGGATAAATCTACAGCTAGAATAGTAGAAGCAATTAACAAAAATGAAAAAATTATACTCATAGGAGATTATGATGTAGATGGAATTGTCTCTACAACGCTTATAAAGCAATTTTTCACTCAAATAGGGGTAAAGCTTGACTGGCTCATTCCAAACCGTTTTAGGGACGGTTACGGGCTTTCTAGAGGTATTATTCCACGCATTCGTGAATACGACCTAGCAATAACTGTTGATAATGGCATATCTGCAGTAGAAGCTAGTCATTTATGTAAAAAATATAACATAGAGTTAATTATTACAGACCATCACCTTTTACCAAAAAAACTTCCCTTAGCTTATGCAATCATTAACCAAAAACAAAATGATTGTAATTTCCCTTATGATGAGATATGTGGAGCACAAATTGCTTGGTATCTAATAGCATCATTAAAACGAACTCTAAAAACCAATACAGATATGAAATCATACTTAGGATTAGTAGCTATTGCTATAATAGCCGATATGATGCCTCTACAACACATAAATAGAGCAATGGTTAATAGTGGTTTAAAAGTATTAAACAACTCTAAAATACCAGCTATTAAAGCTTTTTTAGAAAAATTCAAAAAAGAGACTTTAAATACTGAAGATATAGCATTTCAAATAGCTCCTATTCTTAATAGTGCAGGTAGAATGAGTGATGGTAAATATTCTGTTGAATTTTTACTTAGCTCTAATCTATTTTATGCTAAAATTCGATTAGATAAGTTAATACAATTTAATGAAGAAAGAAAAATCATAGAAAAGGAAATTACAGATGAAGCATTAAAATTAGTAAATCCAAAAGATAAAGTAATCGTAATCAATGGTGAGAATTGGCATGAAGGGGTAATAGGTATTGTATCTGCTAGAGTTGGAAGAATACATAAAAAACCAACTATAGTTTTAACTAAAAGCAAGACTGGAGACCTAAAAGGTAGTGGCAGGAGTTTTCATGTCTGTAATCTATTTAAGGTCACTAATGACTGTAGAGAACTTCTTAGTAGATTTGGAGGACATCACTCTGCTATTGGACTTAGCTTACCAAGTAAAAATTTAGATAAATTTAAAAAAAAGATACAACTTAGCTATATAGCTCAAAACTATAAAGAGGATAGTATTGACCCTGACATATTGGGAATATTGGATTTTAGATATATAGATTTTAATCTTATAAAAATAATAAAAACTTATGAACCGTATGGACAAGGAAATAGCAGACCAAAATTTATAACTCAAGATGTAACTATTCAAGATGTAAAAAATATAGGAACCAATAAAGAACACAGAAGATTTATACTCTTATCAAATGGAATAACCATAGATGGTGTCTTTTTTAGGACAAATAGGGAATTTAAAATGGGTAGTAATGTAACTATTATTTATACAATAGGAGAAAACCATTTTAATAATAAAGTTACAATTCAACTCATAATAGAAGAGATAATTATCCAATATTAATATTTATTTTTTTTGCATTAATAAGATTATGAACTCTTTTTTTTAAATCTTCAACCTCTTTTTGTAAATTTGATATTTTATTTTCTAATCTTTGTTTGGTATCTTTTAATCTGTATCTAAGTTCAGCTTCTTCTTTAATTGCATTCCCCTCTAAAGTTACTAAACTCTCTATTAAATCATTCAACTCTTTATTGTATCTAATATCAACTTTATTTAAAAGATTTGAGACTCTACTTTTATGTTTTTTCATCTCCTCTTGATATTCATCTTTTAACTTTTTTTCTACCTTTTTTGTTTCATCTTTTGCTATTAGCAATCTATTTTTAATATTTTCTATCTCTATATTTTTTCTCTGATTCTCCTCTAAAAGCTTCTTAATACTATCTTTTATCTTTTTCTTCTCTATCTCCATATTATTCTTTTCTTCATTAAGTTTAACCCTATGCTCTAAAGATAACTTCTCTATTTTTGTTTCCCAAGTATCATTATTTTTATTAATTTTTAGTTTAAATTCATTTTTCAGACTATTTAGCTTCTCTTTATATTTTAACTGTCCAATAAAATAGCCTATAACTAAACCTACCAATCCTGCAACAAATAGACATACAAATATCTCTTGTAAAAGACTACTCACTTTTTACCCCTTCTATATGAATTTCAATTCTTCTATTTTTCTCTCGACCTTCGGCAGTACGATTAGATGCAATTGGTTTTATTTCACCATATCCAATTGCCTTTAGTCTCTCTTTACTAATTCCACCTTTTATTAGATAATTTTTCACTGCATTAGCTCTTTTTTGACTGATTTTAATATTACCTCTTTGACTTCCATAAGAGTCTGTATATCCTTCAATTACTATTTTACTATCTGGACACTCTTTTGATACTGTTATAATTTTGTCTAATAGAGTATGGCTATCTTCTTTTATATCAAATCTATTTTTATCAAAATAAATCTTATCTTTAGATAAAAGTGAGTTAAATATATCTTCACACATTAATGATTTATCTACCTTTACCTCTTTAGTTTGATTTTCCTCTTGTTCTTGTATAGTAGATTTTATCTCTACTTCTTCTTCTGTTACTGTTAGGTTCTCTTCAATAGTCTCTGTCTCTAATATTTTAGTTTCTACAGGAGTTGGCATTGGAATTGGGGTAGAAACAGTAGGGGTAGGAGTAGATATTAAATTAATCTCTTCATCTATATTATCTATATTCTCTGTTAAATTATCATCTTCTCTTGGTTTTATTGAGATATTTATCTCTTCTACTAAATCAGAAGATTTTAATATATTAATAGTGGAATTATCTGTACTATTAATATCAATATTACCATCTGTCATAACATCAACACTCTTTATATTACTCATATCATCACCGTATTTAGTAATAAAGCAGAAATAAGAGAGTAAAACAATTACTATTAACCACATTATTAATAATACAAATATTCTCATAATTATCCTTTATTGTCTATAAATAAAAACATTAGGTGCCATTATATAGTATGATAATTAAAGTTTCAGCAAATTATAAAATTTTATTTAAAAATCTTAACAGACTCTTTTAAAATAAAAGCTTTTTTAAACTCATTATCTTTCAAATCTATTATTAATTGACAATCTCTTTTAGCAAATTTAACAAACATAGTGGCTTTTATTATATCACCTTTCTTCAAAGAAATGTTTTTATAAGTTACACTTTTACTCTTATAAGCATCTAAATTTGTCATCTCTCTACTATATGAGTTTGCTGGTATCATTAGTCTATTACCACTTTTATCATAAAATCTATATTCAAAAAATACATCTTTATCTTCTTTTGGGTCATTTTTATAGTTTTTCCATATCACCTTATTATCTCTTATTATCTGAACTACTAAATATTTTACGCGAGATGGTTGTATAATCAACGGGTGAGCCATTTTATTAGTAAGTGTTACTGTTATACTATCCTTTGAAGTAGAAATATTTATATCCACTCCTTTGGCTCGAAATTCTTTATCATGAATTCCTAAAAATTTATGACTAGCATGTTGTCCACGAGAGCGTTTATTCATCTTCTCAACTCCACCTTTAATCTCTGGCATATGACACTCAATACATTTAATACTTGTCTGTTTATCTGTCATGGCTCGAAATATAGTCACATTATTATCATTGAGCTTATGTGAATGACACCCTAAACAAACTTTTTGTCCATATATTGGATTTTTACTAGATGAGTGCTTATCACTATCTTCCGGATTAAATAATCGTCCGTATATTGTGGGTTTATAATTTTCCGCCTGTCTTGCCTTTACATTTAAATTATATTGATGAGCTTTTTTAACATAGGCTATCGTATGACAAAAGAAACAACTAACAGCATCTGTATGTGTCTTATTATTTTTATTAGGTCTAGCTTTTCCTTCTATCAATTCCTTTAAGTTATCTGCCATTGGCATATGACAAACAGCACATGTATATTTTTTTGTACTAACTTTGTCCGCGATTTTTCTATGTAATTCATCATTAAAATAACCCCGACTATGTGCAGAAGTTTGATACTCCTCATATATTTTCTCATGACACTCATTACATGAGTAGTTGTCTAAATATTTATTTTTTGCAAAAAAGAGCGATGAAAACAACAAGGTTAAAAAGAGAATTTTTTTCATAGAAACTCCTAATAATAATTAGGGAAACCTACCCCATAAGAGGAGGCAATTCATCAAAATAGAGTAGGTTTCACTAGAAATTATAGGTGTGGGTGAAATTGAAATATTCACCCACAAATAGACTTTATTTATGCACCCGGAACATGTTGTCTATGTTCAACAGAGTATGTAAATGTAGGAGTTGTTAAGTTTTCAATATATTTAATGAACTTACCTGTTTTAGACTCATAAATACCAATTCTACCGGTTGTCCACTCAGAAATCATTGTCCATTTACCATGATTTGCAGGTTCTGCATGAAGTAATCTAGGTTGAACAGGGTTTTTAACAACAGCTCCCAATTTTGTAGGCATTGGTAAAATTGTCTCTTTACTAAGTTTAGAAGCTACCTCATTTACAGGAACTTTTTCATGTTGAGTAGCATCCCACTCTTGAAGAACTTTACCAGTTTTAGCATCAATCAATTGACCTTTTTTCTTACCAACTTTAATAATTCGGTCTGTCTCTAATGTCTCTTTATTAATTAGATGAACCTCATTATACTTGTCAGGTTTACCAAGTACACAGTCTGACCAAATATAAGGTGTATGCTCACTTGTTCCAACAAATAGACCACCACCAGCTGTTTTTACTTTTTTAACAATTTTCCAACTTGGAGAGTCCCAAATTACTACTGAACCAAAATTCATAGAGTTTGTAGCATTTAACTGTTTACCCATTTTTTTATTAAACCAAGAAGAACCTTGTCCCGGATGAGGTTTAGACTTTTGACCAGTATGCACTTTTGCAGCCAATTTTTTAGTTTTAAAATCAACTATACCCATTAAATCACTACCCTGAGATGCAATCATAAAATATCGTCCAAAATCTTTACCCTTATTCTCATTTAAGAAACAGTCATGTAGAATTTTTCCGATATTTGGAATATCTCCAACAATTGGAAAATTGGGCTTAGAGTAATCTATAATATAAACATGACCAGCATCTTTAAGTGCCATTGCAAAATATGGTCCATAAGGAGTATCCGCAATACCAGCTACACGAGATGGTCCAATTTGTCCATCAGGGTCAATTACTCTACTTGTATCATAAACTTTTAAAGGCTCAAGTGTCATAGCATCACATAGAACTGCACCACCCGGATTATAGTTTCCAGCTAAAATATACTTACCATCAGGACTTACTGCCAATCCTCTTGATTCTTGACCCACTTGAACAGAAGCAAGAGCTGGTTGACCCGGTGCCGCTATGTCAAACATTGTAAGTCGTCCAGAACGAGAAATAGAATAAGCATATCTTGGATTTTTCTTATTTGTAACAGTAACATGTACTGCAAATCCAGCTTTGTGACGACTTAAAACTTTACCTGTAGTGGAATCAATAAAATCAACTAAAGAAGCATCTCTTTCTGTTGCAAATGTAATATCTTTTACATCTTTAACATCAACCGCTTTTGGATATTTTTTTGCTAAAGCCTCTCTATCTGCTAATTTAATCCATGATTTATGAACCTCATCAAAATCTAGTGTAAGCTCAACAGTATTTTTCCAATCCATTAGCCAATCAACCATACCTGTAGCATCGTCCTTAGAGAAAGTACTATTCCAAGCAGGCATAGCAGTATTTTCTCGACCATTTAAAATAGTCTCTGCTAACATTTCTCTATTTTTTTTCTTAAGAGCTTTTGGTCTTAAATCAGAACCAACACCACCTTGATGAATAGGACCGTGGCACCCTTGACACTCTTTCTCATATTTCTTTGCAAAATCCATATTAGATGTACCTGCAATAGCAAAAGAAGCTGTTAATGCTGTAGCTGCTACTATACTTAAAAGTCTGTTCATATTTATCTCCTTTCATTATAAAATGAATTATTAAATAGACTCCAAAGTCTATTTTGGTTTCTATTAAGGCTTAATCCAATTAAAATGGATAAGCCCACCTTCTTTAATCCTATTTGCCTTCCAATTTTGCTTTTTCTTGTTTGTAAATCCAAAACATTGGCAATATAATTACTGTGTGTAAAAATATTGTTAGGGTCAATGGACCTTGATTTAACATTCCAAAAAAGCTTGGAACTACATCTGTAAATGGTTCAATCATTCAGTCTCCTTTTAATTAGATTGAGAGAGGCACAAAATTATGCCTCCGCCTTTTTGGCATCGTTACCAATTGTAATTAAATCTAAAACTAGATATATAAATCCTATAAAGGTAACAATACCCATAACAGTTCTCCAACCTTGAGCTTGAATATACCAAGGTAGATTTTGTGCTGTAAAAAATGCACTCCAACCAGCTCCAAGTTCTGCTCTTTCTATAAGAACTTGCTCATATCCTGCAATAGTTAAAGCTACTGTCATTCCAATTACTCCAAATGTAATCATAAAGATCGCCATTTTAGATTTAAATGTAGCTCTCATTCTTTCAACACCATAAGCTCTTTGGATACCATAATACATCATACCAATAAGAATTGTAGCATAAGCCCCAAAGAAAGCCAAGTGACCGTGAGCTGCTGTAAACTGAGAACCATGAGTATATATATTTACTTGTGGCAATGTATGGAAAAAGCCCCAAATACCTGCACCTAAAAAGTTACCAAAAGCATTGGTTACAATCCAAGCCATAGCAGGACCATTTGTAATTACTGTTCCCTTTTCACCTTTACCTTTTGCCACACCTTGCTCTTTACCCCAATCATAAAGTACATGAACAAACATTCCAACAAGCGGAACTGGCTCTAACGCAGAGAATAATGCACCAATTTCCCACCAATATTCAGGCGTACCAATCCAGAAGTAGTGGTGACCTAGACCTAAAATTCCAGAACCAAATAGCATTAGAACTTCAATCCATAACCACATCTCAACGATTTCTCGTTTTGCTTTAATAAGTTTAACAAGTGCATAAGCTGCTAGAGTACCAACAAATACTTCCCAAGTAGCCTCAACCCAAAGGTGTATTACCCACCACCACCAGAACTGATCTACTGAAATATTATCTGTAAAAAACATACCACAAAGATATAAACCAGCAAGAGCCATTAAGTTAGCAACCATTACAGTCATAATACCTGTTTTTTGACCCTTCATATATGTGGCAAATACATTCCAATAAAAGATAAGAACGACAACAACAATTCCTATATCAGCCCATCTTGGAGCTTCAAGGTACTCTCTACCTTCATTAATAAACCAAATAGTAGCTTGTGTTCCTGAACCAATTTGAATAAAAATATAGACAAGAACAACTACAGCAACAGCCGCAGTTAAAACCCAAAAGCCAAGTTTTCCAAGACCGATACCTACAACATTTTCACCTGTTTCATCTGTAATCATCAAATACACTGAACCAATCATAGCATAAAGCATCCAAACAACAAGTGCATTGATATGAACCATTCTAGCTACAGAGAAATCAAAAAGCTCAAATAAGAAACTTGGATATATAAACTGAATTGCAGCAATAAGTCCCATAAGTAGTTGTGCACCAAATAAGACAATTGCTACTCTAAAGTACATCATTCCAAGTTCTTGACCTTTATTAGTTAAACTATGTGTTTTTATACTAGTGAGCATTAGTGCCTCCTGCTTTGAATTGTTCTACTGTTTTAGAGAAGTTTCTTGGGAAACCATTTGTATCAATACTACTCATGTGTTTAAGAAACGCCACTAATCCTTTAGCCTCTTTTTCTGTAATATTAAGATTTGGCATCATTCTAGCATGAGTTGGATATTTAGATGGGTGTTGTAAGAACTCAGCCATCGCCTCTTCAGTCGTATTTTTGCCCGTCATACCTTGAAGAGCACCACCTTTTTGCCATGCTGGGTCTAACCATGCCTTTGTTAAATCTGGAGCATAATATGCACCATTTCCAAGAAGTGTATGACAATTCATACAGTTTTTCGCTTGAGAAGTAAGTTTACCAAGATGTAGAAGCTCTTGTGCCTCCTCTTTACTCCACTCTTTACCAAAAAAAGGCTCTTTTTTTCCTATTACTGGAACCTCATGTCCTCTTTTTGCACTCATTTGATAATCAATATGATAATTAATTACTGTCGCTGCGGGAACCCTTGTTGTTATCCCATTTTTTAAGTCATCATCTGTACCCATATTGATTTGCCCCAAAGTGTCGAAGGTTAGCCAAATAAGTAATATAGATGCAAATCCTGTTACCCAAGCAGCTGACCTACGCCAAAATGGAATACTTGTCCATACGGATAGATTTTCGTTTGCCATGTCTCCTCCTATTATTTTTTAGTCCATTTTATGATTTTTCTCATATCGTTTTTCAGAGTCCTCAATTAATCTAAAATATAGATGAGGAATGAAAAGATAAGCTATCATTGTAACCATCAATACTTTAGTTGTAAATGCTTCACTCTGTATCATGATAGAGAGTTCATATAGACAATAAGTTTGTAATGCCCAAAACAGATACCCAAGGCTCATCCATTTTTTTGAAAAAAATCCCATTTTAGAAAGAGTAATAATACCTGCATAGCCTACTCCAAAAACTAAAACGAGTGTTGAAACGATAAAGATTGGTAGAAACATATCTATTGCAATCTCTGGTCGTGTAACTAATATTTCCATGTTAGAAATCCTTTTCAATATCTATTTTATTAAAAGCATATTGTATTATCTCAATTTGCTTAAAAAAAATTATTGATATTAGTCAACTTTATTAGAAAAAGTTTTTATAATAAGAAACTATAAATATAGATTATCTCTTGTGAACTACCCTCCTATCAAATGCTAGAGTAGTTTACTAATTGTGTTACAAATTAGATGAGGCAGGGGTATTAATTAAGTTATAAAACTCTGCTCTTGTTTTTGGGTCACTTTTAAATAAGCCTCGAAGTGCAGAGCTCACTGTAGTAGAGTTTATTTTTTGAACTCCTCTCATCTCCATACACATGTGTCTAGCATGTACTACTACAGCTACCCCTTTTGGATTAATAGTATCTAAAATGGCATCTGCTATCTGTTCTGTCATTTGCTCTTGAATTTGTAATCTTCTAGCATACACCTCTACTATTCTTGGTATTTTAGATAAACCTACTACTTTTCCATTGGGAATATATGCCACATGTACTCTACCTATAATGGGGAGTAGATGGTGTTCACACATAGAGTAAAACTCAATATCTCTCACTACAACCATCTCGTCATTACTGCTTGTGAAAAGGGCTTGATTTAGTATCTCTTTTGGGTCTTGAAGATACCCTTTTGTTAAAAATTTTAAAGATTTAGCCACTCTACTAGGTGTTTTTAATAGACCTTCTCTTGTTGGGTCTTCTCCTAAAAATTCTAATAGTTTCTCTATTAGTTTTTCAAACTCTTGGTTACTACTCATCTATTCCTCTATTTGATAAATTTGTAGAATTTTATCATTTAAATTTTAGGAATAGTTATAATTTAAGAACTAAATAACTAAAATCCCAATCCTCTTTAGCGATTGAGAGGCTCATGCAATTATTTTATAGCCTACACCATATTGATTTTCAATTAAACCGTTTGGTAATTTTTTTCTAAGGTTTTTTATTAGCGTTCTTACTGATGATTTTGTTATAGATTTATCAAAATCATCTCCCCATACAAAAAATAGAATATCGTCATCACTACAAAATTCACCCTTTTTTTCAATAAGTAACTCAAACAGCTTGGATTCTCTTTTTGTAAGAAAAATAACATTATCTTTATGAAGAAGCGTTTTACTTTTTATATCCCATTGACAAAATTGAGGAAGATAAATTTTGTCTCTATTTTCTATTTTTTTAGATATTTTTAGCAATTCATCTTTTAGTAATCTGTCACTAATTGGTTTTATAATATAGCTTGAAAATGATAACTCTACAACCTCTATTAGAGTTTTGACACTAGAGTCTCTGGTTAATGCCACTATCAATACCTTTTCATCAATTTCCCTTATATGTTTTACAAACTCAATAGCAGTTGGTACAAGTAGTTCAACAATAATAATATTGGGTTTATAATCATAATAGAAATCTAATGGGTTCTTATATGTGACAAATATATCTCTAAAATAGTTTTTAAATAGAGATAGGTATCTTTTTCTCTGTAAATCGTCAAAATCTATATATAATAAAGTTAGATTTTCCAAATTTTGCATGTTTTTCTCCCTAAATTATATAATAGGCATTTTATATTTTTTTAACTGTTTTATTTTTCTCATAATATTTCCCTTTTTATTCCGAGACGATAATGGTCTCAAAAAAAAGTAGAATAAATGTGTGGAAAATGTACAATAATTGTGTAAAGTTTAAAACTATATGTTGATTTTATAGCCAACTCCATACTGATTTTCTATTAAACCTTTTGGAATTTTTTTACGCAGATTTTTTATAAGTGTCCTTATAGATGAATTGGTAACAGTTTTATCGAAATCATCTTCCCAAACATAAAAAAAAATCTCATCATCACCACAAGTTGTTCCATTTTTTCCAATAAGAAGTTCCAATAGCTTCTGTTCTCTTTTTGTTAAAAAGATAGGTTTATCTTTTACAAATAGTGTTTTAGTATTACCATTCCAAGAGCAGTTTTCAGTTAAATAAGTTATATTTTCTCTATTTAGTTTTTTTGATATTTTAAGAAGAGCATTTTTAAGTTTAAAATCATCTACGGGTTTTACTAAATAACTTGAAAAATTCAAATTAACAATCTCTAATAATATCTCTCTTGTAGCATAATCAGTTAATGCTATAAAAGATATATTTTCATCTTCTTCTCTAATTTTTTTAGCAAGAGTTACATCTCCTAATTTAGAGATATACAAATCCATCACTATAATATGTGGTTTCTTCTCTTTATATACTCTATATGCCTCTTCTGCACTATGAGCAATATATAAAATATCACAATGAGATGTTAGAAGTGGTGAGTATCTATCTAATATTTCTTTTCTGTTTTCAACATATAAAATTATTAGTTTTTTTAATATTCTCAAACATTCTCCCTCTTATAAATATCTTTTATATTATATTATGAGACAATCCCACTGATTATAATATAATTTACGCTATATAATGTCAGAAGAATGTGATATAAGCGTGATTTTTAAGGAAATTAATAAAAAAAATGTGTTATATGAATAGTAGTTATATAGGCAAAAAAGATACTATTAATCAGATATTAATAGTATCTTTTAATATTTAAAATTAATATAATCCGAACTTGCCATCTGCCCTTTTATACATAACTCTCATGAGTCCGTCGTAGTCATTAAATACAATAAACTGTCTCTTTTTTTCAGCTTTTAATGCTTCAATGGCTTCGTCAAAATCTAGTGGTTTATGCAACTCCAAATCCATAGGAACTATCTCTATCTCTTCATCATCAGGGTCTAAATCTAATACAGCTTCAGCATCTACGCCCATATCTTTAAATGACATAATTTTATGGTCTTTTAGCTTATCCGCATATCTTCTAAGTGCCTTTTGAGCTCGTTCTATTGCAGTATCTACTGCTGTATAAACATCTTTATCCCTTTGTGTAATTACTATTGTATTTTTATCTTTCAAATTAATGACAAGTTCTAGTAAAACACCTTCTTTATTTTTATTATCACCTGAGATAATAGTGCTAGTTGAAATAATGTTTAAGTTATATTTATCTAACCCATCAATACTATCTGAAATGTGCTTTCTTATAGAATCAGATAGGTCAAAATGTCTTCCCACTATATTTTTACTCATGATAAATCCTTTATGTTGTTAATTACTTAAACTAGTTAAAAGCGGTTACTATAAATTAATAACTCTTTTTTACTATTGTTTTAGGTTTTAAATTATACCTAATTTATATAAACAGAAAGTAAACAAATTATAATCTTTGAACCGTTCTTCTATGGAATGTTCTATTTCTGTTACTTGGGTCATCAAAATCTTTATAATTCACATAGACATCAATAATAATTGATATAGTAGAGTCAAAACCCACAGGATTAGAGACATTCCAATCTGGTGTAATATTTGTAGCACAATTTGGCAAAAGAATACTATTTCCAATATATTCAATATTTGCGGTAATAGTGTATAGATTGTTTGGCTCACCAAAAGTTGCATTAATTTTTTGAATACAGTTATTATTTGTTATTCTATCGTAATGAATTACATATAGCATTGTAAGTTCAGTATATGACCTAGCTAATAGACTGGCTTGTTCTTTTTGATACTGTTGAGTCGTTGATTTCACCGTTTTATTTGATACATTCATAATTAGAGCTGTAATGGAACTCATTATAAAAATAACAAATATTGCTGTAACCATTGAAAAGGCTTTTTTGTATCTTATATTGTTTATCATCTTATTACCACCTTCTCTTTACATGTACTAATATTGGTATCTCCTAACTTTTCAGTTGCACATAGTTTAAAATGAATAACTCCACCGTTTTCTGAAAATTTAAAAACAGATACATTTTTCATTAATAGATGTTTTGTTGTATTTGCATCGATATAACTATCTCCATTCCAAGGTTGATAGTTGGAAAATAGAAATAGATTAAAAAGCCCATTGCCGTCGGACTCTGGTGCAATAGCATAAGCACTCCAAGCCAATTTGTATCTTTCTGTGATAATTTTGGGTCTAATAGTTGCACTATTTGGGTCTCTATCTCTCGTAAAGGTAAGAGAGGTGTTACTATCATTCCAAACAGGAAAGATACAATCTGTAGAGCTAGATGCCAATTCAGGTATCATTCCCATACATAAAGGATTATATTCATTACTTCCTGTATAGTAGTTATCATTTTGGATAAATATTACACTGGCAGGATTATTCTTAGATAAATCAACTTTTCCGTTAGATAGATTTGACATAATTGTGGCTACATTATCTAGTTTTGAAGCAGGAGTTTCAAAGCTATTGATGGAGGCATTTTCATAATTTGCTACTCCACTCCAATATGGTACTTGTCCGGCTGATAGGCTATCATTATCATACCCTATCCACTCAATAGTGGTATATTTTGTACCCGCTGTTGGTAAATCCTCTATACGCAACCAGTCTGTATCTGTTGCTGTTCCATTTAAAAATCTATTATGGTCTTTCGATATGGTTGTACCTTGTATTCTATATGTTAATCTATTTACTATCTGATTTGCTACAAGCTCTGTTTTTGTACTCACATTGTAGATTGCTCTTTGAAGTATATAGTTTTCATAAACCTGAACAATAATTTGTGATGCAATAGATGCTACAACTCCAAGTATAACAATTACAAATATAACCTCTATAAGTGAAAATCCTCCTCTTGTTTTCATTAAAATTGTGCCTCCCCTAAAGCGTATGTACCTATATTACATGAAAAGGCATTGAGTGTAATATTTTTTTCTAGCTCTTTAATGGTACTATTTTTACTTGTTAAATTTACCTTTATAAATTTTATATTACTTGTATTGGGAGATACATCTTGATTTGTATATATTGTATTTCCTGCATTAATAGTAGTACCACTAAGACTATCAACTCCATTTGGTCTATCGTCTGCAAATGTAACAACTGTATTAATTGTTACATTTTGGTCAATATAATCCCCCATTGAGGCGGAAGCTACCTCATTATTAAAGATACTTAAATTTAAATCCTGATTATTGTAATCATCAATATCATCAAAAAGGTCTGGTGATGTCTCATTTGCATCAACACCAATAATAGAAACTGTTAAATTGCCCTCTCCAATGGCTGAAGTTCTACTAGATAGATTTATATCTAATATTCCAGCCAGATGAAATATTGTAGAGATACTATTATTTAATTCAATAATTGGTGCTACTCCTGTTGTATTATTGGCATCTCCCTCGTCCCAATGTTTACTTAGAAGTATGCCGGTATGTGAAGAGATAGCCGCGATTGCCTCTTGTTGGAGTGCTACATAACCACTATTTATAGATTGTTGAATTAACATTGGTGTTGAGAGCAGTACTATACCTATAACCACTATAGCAAAAATAAGCTCTATCATTGCTATACCTTTTTTAAATCTTTTTTTTATCATAATCTGTTACCAATCCATTCTATTTGAAATTTTACTATTTGCTTTTGATTTTATAATATTTCCTGTCTGTCCGACTCCACTCATTGTACCAAAGTTGTCACCTCTAAATTTAATACGCCATAAAGGATTTCCATTTTTACTTGGATTTGGATAGTATAGAAGCCATGGTGATGGATTTACATCTATTTCAACCTCTATAGGATTTGTTAAAGATTTAATATCACCCCCTATATAATTTGTCTTTAATAAATCAATTCTACCTTTATGACCACTATTAAAGTTTGGTATAGGATTTGGGCTAATAGATGCTATATTTAATTTTGTATTATGAGCAGATAGAGTATCGCTCTGTGTTGGATTTATGGTTCCATCGGTAACACTATTGTGAAGATATGCCAAATACCAACCCATTTGTGTTTTTGAGTTATTCAATCCATTATTTCCTATCATATCATTGCATATAGTTCTATTGCAGTCGCAATATATATATACCCCGACAGGAGTTGAAGCAGAAGATGTAAAACTATCAGGATAGCTCTCTTTATCAGGAATTATGGCTGAATAGTAAAATGTTCTTGTACTATTTAATATTCCACTACCTTTACGCTTTTGCGGTATTTTATTTTTATTTTCTATTTTAGCCATAGATTTACTAGATGAAGCATTTAACTCATTAAAAGATATTCTAATTGGGTTTATGGTTTGATTTAAATGTTTATTTAAATTGTATAAAATATTTATGCTACAGTTTCCATCATTTAAATCTAAAAAATTATCAGCAGCAATGGTAATATTACTATCTAAATGTGTTGTGGCTGTTTTATTTATATCAAAACCGTTACCATTATAACTTACCACTCTCTTAAATTGAACCTCTGTACCATTAGTTGTTGTTAATCTACTATAAGTTGAAGCATTTTGTAATGTTTGGGTTGTAATAGTATAATTTAAATTAATATTTATATCATTTGCCATACAACTTTTTGTAAAATTACTCAATCTTGTACCATATTTTCCCTCTGCTACTATATCACTAGATATTTCCAATCCCATATTTAGACTACTACTCAAATCTCCCATATATATATAATCTTTGCCATTATTTGGTCTATTTAAAATGGTTGTATTACACAGATTGAATTGATATGGTTGAAAAGTAATCTCTATATCTTTAATCTTCTCACTATTATTGGAACTAAAGTCACACCCTATTCTGCCTTTTTCTTCTGGGTCATCATTTGGATTATTTGAACTACTACCCACAACACACCCAATTTGATTGGAGTTAAACTTATCTATATATGTCCAATTTATATCTTTTAAACTAAATGAGTATATACCTACATTATTGTGTGATAATTGAGCATTTTGCAACTTTCCACGATTAAATTTATAGTTAAATTTTCCACTACTACTTAATTCAACATTATTTTCATCTCTACATTTCAATTTATTATCAATGTTTTTAAATATCAGTGTAGCGTTTATTTCTTGAACAGATGTAGAGTAGTATGAGGCTGTACTATTTGTATCCCCATATTTTATAGCCTCTGCTATCACTTTGTATCTATATCCAGATACTAAGTTTATACCATTTTGACTGTTACTATTTGTAGCATAGATAGTATTGAAAGTTGAATTACTATCTTTTAATTTTATAATATAGCTAAGTGGTCGTATTGCAAAATTATCCCTAGAGTATGTTACTTTTACAGAACTATTATTTTCGAAAGCCTCTCCATTGCTATAGTCACCTTTGATTAGAGTGTTATTGTTCTCTAAATAAGATATTTTAAAGATAGCATCTCTAGTTGCTCTAATTTTTAAGTCATCACTATTGATAATATCAAATCTACTACTATTTGTATCTAAATATTTATAATAACTATATAGAATATTATTGTGAGTTGAGCTATTATTGTCTATAAGTTCAATTTTTAGTGTAATATCACCCATTGGATACTCTTTAAAATTGGAACTATTTTTATCATATATCACTATAGAGTAGTCAAAATCTTTACCTGCTATTTGTGTATATAGAGACTCTTTTTCTCTCTGCTGGTCTATATTTGTTGGTTCTATGGTATCACTTCCTACCCGTTCTATATTAAAACGAACATTATCATCATTTAAAATAGTTCCAACTCCTCTACCATTTTTAATTGCGAGATTTTCTCCATCATAAATATTAATATAAAACTCTTCATCTGGCTCTATATCTATATCTCCATATATAGTTACATTTAGCTCATAATGGGTAGTCCCTTCTGGAATTTCTATAAATCTATCTTCCCCTGCAAAATCATTATTATTAGATTTACCATGATAGGCTATTCCTTTTGGAGGAGTGGCATTTATCCCATCACTATATTTAACCCAAAAACCGGCATTAATTGGGGCTGGTTTAGAAAATGATATATTAAAGGTAAATGTTTTAAAACCACTATCTCCTTCAAAATCTATTACATTACTGTCAATACTAATTGTAGGAGGTTCGCTAATATTTCCATCTATACAGTTAGTTCCATCATTATTGAATGTTAACTCATCTGTTGCTGATAATTTATATATATCTCCATTAGAACTATCTATTTTATAAAATCCATTATTATGTTCCATAACAAAAACATCACCATCTTTATCTGAAAATAATAAATCAACAGCAGATGATAATCCTATAGGTTTATCTTTTATAAGGGTTATAACTCCACTATTTTTATTAATTTTGACAAATTTATCATTTATATTTTCATTGTTATTATCTAATAGCATAGCATAAAAGTACTCTCCACTCTCATCAAGACTCATATCCCAAAATTTAACAGCTTCATTCTTTCCCTCTATATCATATTTTAAATTTAATGTTTTTATAACTTTTCGTGTAGCAATATCAATTTTATACATCTTGTAATCTTCACTTCCATCTCCACTAACATAGTAGTATCCATCTCTATCAAATCCTCCAGCATATAGTTGAGTTGATAATCCTTGTACTTCTCCTAAATCTAAAATTTTTGAGTCTCTATCTATTTTGAGGAGGTGTGTTTTATATAAAGCATAGATAAAATTGTCTTTTACATTATATGCTATAGCGTTATATCCTCCATCATCACTACTATATCCATCTCCTATATAATCCAATTTATAAGGCGTACTATTTTGGTCTAGGCTATGAAGCCATGTTTTACCACTATCTTCACCTGTTCCTGATTTGGCTCTATCTGATATATATATAGTTCCATCACAGATAAAAGGGGTCATACTATCAGAGCATAAAACCTCTTCCCTATCTGTTGCGTCCCAATTCTTTCCATTACTTTCATTATTAAAAATCTCCTCTATCTGATTTGGTTTTAAACTACTATTAAAAAGTTTTACCTCATCAATATACATATTTGATATATAATGCTTTCCTCCAATATAGAGTTGAGTATTGGGGTCTATTAAATCTTGTGTATATTCTTTTGTAGCCACCAAGTTCTTATCTAAATATATTTTATACTCTCTATTACTATATGTGACTACTAAATGGTGCCAAGCCATATCACTTAGACCAATATTATATTTATAAAAGCTCTTTTTAGAGCCATCTGAGAGTGTTGTATAGAGTCCTAATTTATCATTTCCATAATTATAATTATATTTTATTCTAAATAGACCATTTGAAGAGTTGTTACTAGCACCCTTATATAGCAGAGTTTGCCAACCATTTACATTTTCATGGACTTTAATCCACATTGAAGTGGAGAATTGAGTTTTATTAAAATCATTAAAGTTCTCAATTTTAATAAAGTTCTTTTTACTCATTGTAAATTTACCACTCCTATTAATTATCTTGTATTGATTATCAATAGTTGGTAACTCTCCATCCTCTTTAAACATTGCAGTTCCATGAAAATTGTGTCCACTACTATCTTTTACTTCTCCCGCTGTTCCATTCCAAATGCACTCATCAAAATGGTAATTTGCTAATAGTTTTGTAGATATATTCTCATCATCTATAGGTGCAGGGTGGACTCCATTACAAGATAGTCCTTCAATATCTTTTGTACCGGATAAATTACGAACCTCAATAAATTTTTTTTCATCTAAATCAACCTTATAAATTTTACGAGATAGTCCACTATATCCACCTTCATCTTCTGTATATAGTTGACCATCAAGTGCAAAAGCCAACCCCTCTGCATCAAACTTATCTCTTGCTTCAAATAGAAATGTTGCCACCCCTGTTGAGAGATTGAGTTTATAAACTTTTGGGGCAGTTGTCCTTCCTGCATCATCAATTCCATAAGCCTCTCCTGTATCTGGGTTAATAGCCAAACTATCCAGTCTATAGCCATCAATAGTTTTTGGGTAACCAGCCAACTCTTGCGACCAATTATCAGCATAAAAGGCATGAAGATAATATCTATTTTTTGTCTCATTTTGCGAAGATATAATATATAATATCTCTTGTTGAGTCGATAAGTCGTAATAAAACTCTGCTCCCTCTACCTCATAAGGCACAATATTCTCTTTCTCTTTGTGTGGTATAATTGGATTATCATCACTATTTAAATCTATACTATACATGGTAGAGGTTGTTCCATGCCTATCAATAGAGCCATTTTTATAAGTTTGAAATGTGTATAATCTGTTGTTAGTAGCTCTATAGGCTGTTCCCTCTCCTACAAATTTTGTACTAATTTTTTTTTCATTAAAAAGAGTATTAGATGATAAATCCATCTCATAAATAGTTGTGCCATTATCTATCATTCCATAACAAGTTCCATATCCCAACTCTTTATCTACAAAATAGGAGGCAACTCCTCCATAAGGGTCTGCTGTATCTCCACCTGTATTTTTTGGATATGTTGTCACATCTGTTAGTGTACTATTTGTAGTTGTTACATCTCTACCAAAATATGAAAATCCGTAATATTTTTGACCTGCATTAATTCCTAAATCTTTAAGAGTAATAAATGCCATACCCAAAGGTTCATTGGTACTTGACAAATATTTGGGTTTTCCCTGCATACTTGGAGTCTTTTTATTATCAATATAAAATCCTAAATTTTGACTAGAGATATTTGTATCATCTGGTAAATATATAGTGGTAATTCCATATCGTATATTTGATTGGTCATCACTATTTTTATATATTTTTACCAATGGACCATAAGAGGTTGGATTATTATTATTATCTATTGATAATATGGCTGATATTTGAAGGTAGTTATTTCCACTTTTTTCTGTTACAACATGACCTGCACTATCTAGGTCACTATTATTAGATGGTGCTATAATTCCATTTGGGGATATAAAATCAACTCTTTCTATATTTTTAGCAGTGGTGCCTACATTTCTAAATAGGTCTAAAGCTCCTACATTAATAATCCGTCCTGCCATAACTTTTGCCATATCACAACTACCATTGCTATCATCAGGAAAAGTTGGTGCTAAATAGTATTGACCTTCATATTTTTCCGCAAAAAGTTCACAAGGGTTACCTGAAGAGTTAATATTATCAACTCTTCTAACTTTAACAATAGAAGAGTTACTAACATAGTTATATCGATGTCCATTATATTCAAATCCGTCAATAATAAGATTATCTCCATTTCCCCATTTATATTGTTTTCCATCATAAGAGGTATAAGTGAAGGTAGAAGCTTTTTCTTTATGTGCAAATATTTTTGAAACTTCACCTTTTGAGAAAGCAGATATAGTAAATATTAATATTATGAGAAGAGCTTTTTGAAAAAGCATACTTAATACACCTTTATTATAATATAAATTTTATATTTATAATAGGATAAATCTGTTTATATTATGTTTAATTTATATAAAATAATTAGAATAAAAATTAATATTATTTTAAGTTCAAAACTGTTTTGAGGTTAGAAATTTGATAAATTATTCCGTTTTTTGGTTAATACAAATAGTGCAGTTTTCCAAATAATCTCTAATTCAAGTTTAATACTCCAATTTTTAATATAATATAAATCATACATAAGTTTCTCTTTAGCATCCAATTTACCAGAGCCGTATTGATAATTTATCTGTGCTAAACCGGTAATACCGGGTGAGACTACATGTCTTTGTCTATAAAATGGGATACTCCTCTCAAACTCTTTTGTCCATATTTTCCTCTCAGGTCTGGGTCCTACAAAGTGCATTTGACCTTTTAATACATTCCAAATCTGTATCAACTCATCTATCTTTCTATCTCTAATGATTTTTCCCCATGGAAACGCTCTTGGGTCATTATCCAATGCAAATTTGGCACCATTCACCTCAGCATCAACGGACATTGAGCGAAGTTTAATACACTCAAACTCAATCTCATCTTTGCCAACTCTTAACTGTCTAAAAAAGAGAGGACCCGGTGACTCTTTTGATATTCTATACTTAGAGTAAATTATGGCTAAAAGTGTGGGTATTAATAGTACTATAATACTAATATAATCAATAATTCTCTTTTGAATATATTGATATTTTGTATATGTTTTAATGTCACCTAAAGATGGATTATCATCTCTAGTTTCACTTATTAAACACTTTTTTAAATATTTCTCTAAAAACTCCTCTATTGTAATATACTCTATACCTCTTATCTCCAATTTAGTTAAATATGTCAAAAATTGATGAGGTAAGATAGATTTTGTATTTAAAACAATAATAGTTGTTTGTGTCTTATGTAAAATATTATCCAATTTCTCTATAGAGTTTGATGCTGATATATCTTTATAACTTATATAAGTTATATTATTAAACTGTTTTGTCAATCTCTCTTTTTCTATTTGACTAAAAGAGTATCTATTTCCTAAAATTATCATCTTATCGCTTATATTATGTTTCTTATGATTTTATCTTAATTAACATACCCCTATTTAAATAATTATTCCATTTATTTTTTTCTTTATATTGTTTTGTTGCTTCCAATGTAGGAGATATAAAGGACATCTCTATTTAATGTATATTGCTCAATAGATTTCACAATAGTATGATACCAAAATTTATTGCACAATACAACTAAACGGCTAAAGCAGATGGTTTTACGGTGAAATTTGGTAAAGAGTTATTAAAAGTTAATGGCTCTTAGGTTATAATTTTCACAACTATTCATATAAGGTTGAACAATGATAACAACTCGTTTTGCACCATCTCCAACAGGATATTTACATATTGGAGGATTAAGAACAGCTCTTTTTTCATGGCTTTGGGCTAGAAAACATGGGGGGAAGTTTCTACTTAGAATTGAAGATACTGACCTCTCAAGAAACTCTAATGAGGCACTAAAAGCTATATTAAAAGCTTTTAATTGGGTAGGCTTAAATTATGATGGAGAGGCTATTTACCAATCTAAACGGTTTGATATTTACAAAAAATATATCAATCAGCTATTAGAGGAGGGAAAAGCTTATAGATGTTATATGTCTAAAGATGAGTTGGAAACACTTAGAGAAGAGCAGAGAGCAAGAGGTGAAAGAACAAGATATGATAGACGGTATAGAGATTTTAAAGGTACTCCACCAGAAGGGATAACACCTGTCATTAGAATAAAAGCACCGCTTGAAGGGGATATAACATTTTATGATGGTATAAAAGGTCAAATCTCAATAGCCTCAACTGAAATTGATGATTTTATTATTGCAAGGAGTGATGGGACGCCGACCTATAATTTTGTAGTAGCTGTTGATGATGCTTTAATGGGACTTAGTGATGTTATTAGAGGTGATGACCACCTATATAATACTCCAAAGCAGATAGTGGTCTATAACGCTTTAGGGTTTAAGATACCAAACTTTTATCATGTGGCAATGATAAATAATGAGCAAGGTAAAAAACTATCTAAGAGAGATGGTGCAACTGATGTTATGGAGTATAAAGAGCTTGGTTATTTACCTGAAGCACTGTTAAATTTTTTAGTTCGTCTAGGTTGGAGTTATGGGGACCAAGAGATATTTTCTATTGATGAGATGTTAAAACTATTTGACCCAAAAGACATAAATAGAAGTTCATCTAACTATAATCTTGATAAACTGCTTTGGTTGAACTCTCACTATATTAAAAATATGCCAAATAGTAAATTGGCAACTCTACTTAAAGATTACGGTATATCTATAGAAAATCATGATAAGCTAGAGCTACTATTAGATGCTACAAAAGAGAGAGGTAAAACTCTAGTTGAGTTAGCAGACCAGATAAATCTTATATTAAAAGCACCTATAGAGTATAATCCAAAAGCATTTAAAAAGGCATTTAAAGGTAGAGCAAAAGAGATATTAAGTGAGTTTATTGATACACTAAATAGTTGGGATAAGCCTCTTAATACACCACCGGAGTATCATGCAGTAATAGAGAAGTTTGTATCTAATAAGGGTATAGGATTTGGTAAAATAGGACAGCCTTTACGGGTATCTCTTCTTGGCTCGATGACAGGTTCAGGATTAGATGAGATTATGGCAATATTAGGAGTTGAAGAGGTAACAAAAAGAGTAGAAAAAGCAATTAGTACTTTAAAAGAATAAAGAGAAATTAATTGATAAAAATTAAACAGAATATTCAGGACTATACAGTTGAGGAGTTAGCTACTCTTATTAAACCACCTTTTAGAGCTAAACAGATTTACTCTTGGTTATATCATAAATATGTAAAATCGTTTAATGAAATGCAAAATTTACCAAAATCATTAAGAGATGATTTAGCAAAGAGTTTTGAAATAGAGCCGTTAAAAATAATAAAAGTAGAGAGTAGTTTAGATGGGAGTAGAAAATATCTATTTGAGTTAAAAGATGGAAATAGAGTTGAGGCAGTTCTACTTTTAATGAAAAAAGAGCAGTATTATAAAGATGGAAGAGTAAGATGTCAAGCAAAATATACAGTTTGTATCTCTTGTCAAGTTGGTTGTAAAATTGGGTGTAGTTTCTGCTTAACTGCAAAGAGTGGTTTTATTAGAGATTTAACTGTTGGTGAGATAGTAGAGCAGGTACGAATTATAAAAAGAGAAAATGGTATAAGTGCTAATAGACGACTTAATATTGTATATATGGGAATGGGTGAACCTTTAGATAACTTAAACGCTGTTGTGAAATCTTCACAAATATTCGCTAAATTAGAAGGTATGGGGATTGCTCCACATAGACAGACCATATCAACATCAGGACTTAGTTCAAAAATAGTCAAGCTTGGTAAAATGAATTTAGGTGTAAATTTGGCTATATCTCTACATGCTGTAGATGATAAACTAAGAGAGCAACTTATGCCAATAAATAGAGCCTACAATATTAAATCAATTATAGATGCTTTAAAAGAGTTTCCTATTAATCAAAGAAAACGAATAATGTTTGAGTATCTTGTTATTAAAGACATCAATGATGATATAGCCTCAGCCAAAAAACTTTTATCTCTTTTAAATGGAATTAAGTCTAAAGTTAATCTTATCTATTTTAATCCTTATAGTGGAACAGAGTATAAACGACCAAATCCAAAAGATATGTTAGCTTTTCAGGAATATTTAACCTCAAGAGGGCTACACTGTACCATTAGAGAGTCCAAAGGAGTTGATATATCGGCAGCTTGTGGACAACTAAGAGATAATAAGGAGTGATAAAATGGCTACTTTAGATTGGATTATGGTTGGGTTTATTGTTGTGGTTGTAGTAGTAAGTGGCATTGGAGTATATAAAGTTTTAAAAGATGAGTGGAAATAGAGATAGATTATTTGCTACCTCTATTAAATCAAAATTAACTTTTTTTTGCTTTTTTTGTAAAAAGATATTTACCATTCTTAACAAAAATAGGATTTCCTCCTGTTTTTGTCACCCTTTTAAACTTGCTTCTATATAGAGCCACTTTTTTTCTTAATTGTCTATACTCTTTCCCTTTTAATCTGTTTACTATCCTTCGATGTCTTTTAACTCTTACATATCTTGCTGGATTAACCGCTTTACCATTTTTATACATACCAAAATGTAAATGTGGACCCGTACTTCTTCCTGTACTTCCAACATATCCTATAATAGTACCTTGTGATACTCTACTCCCTACCCTTATACCCTTTCTATATCTACTCATGTGTGCATATAGACTTCTAAGACCATTTGAGTGTTGAATAGTGATACATTTTCCATATCCACCTCTACGACCTTTGCTAATAATTTTACCCTTGGCTGTAGCTCTAATTGGTGTTCCTCTGTGTGCAGCATAGTCTATACCTAGATGTGCTTTATATCTTTTTAATATTGGATGAAATCGTCTATGGGTAAAGCTAGATGATATTCTACATCTATTAATAGGTCTTAAATATGGGGTAAAAGTTTTTTTAATAGCTCGATACTCTTTGCCTAATGAGTCATAGTATCTTCCATCATCAGCTAAATAACTATAGAATTTCTGTTTATTAATTGTAATTAGAGAGGCTAATATTTTAGGGTTGCTAATGGCTTTACCTTTTCTCCTTTTCTGCTCATAAAATATAGTTAATGTATCACCTTTTTTCATTTTGTGCAGATTAATAGTACGATATGCTCTTTTAAGAGATTTAATTAAACCCATGCTGTGAGTCTTTTGATATAGTTCTTTAAATACAGATTTATTAATTTTTAGATATATAGAGCCTTTAAGTATCTCAAATGGGATTGGTTCAAGTGAAATTTTAGAACCCTTTTTACCCCTTTTAATTATTTTTACTTGTAATTCATCTGTAACAGGAATTAAGATGGTTGTTTGTCTTTTACTCTTTTTTATAGAGTAACTCTGTCTTGCTCGTATCTCTGCTAATAACTCTTTATCATCATCATCTAAATCATAATATAATTTTTGTGAGATACCATGATTTCGTAAAAAAGATAAAAAAGTAGTACCTTTTTTCCAATGGTATATTTTTGCTGATAAGAAAGAGGAGGGAGTGAGGAGTATAATAAAGAAGAGTAAAAATTTTTTCATTAGTATTGACCTTATATTTAAAATTTTATTGATATTATATATTCTATAGATTTATATTAGAATATCCTATAAAATATATTAATTAATTTTAAAATTAAAGTTTTTTCAACTTTAATTTAACCTCTTGATAACAGGCACTGTTACCCTCTTCACTAATAATAGATGGAGTTAAATAGTTAACTCCTACTGTATTAGCATATATTAATACCGTATCTTCCCTCATAAAACATGAGTTTTCTACTATAAACTCATGCCTCCCCCATTTTGAATAGGCTATTATCTTCTCTCCATTATCAAAACCCAACTTATTGCTGACAATAACTTTATTATCTCTTGTAAATTGTGTATTTAAAGAGTTTTTTGCTTTTGGAGATACTAGCCAATATTCATTACTTATTATCTCCTTTTTACTCTTTTTTCTAGCTTTAGTGAATGCTTTATTTGTTTCAAAATAGTCCTCAAAATCATCTATAAATTCAAATTCTTTATTTTCATCTTTTCCAAAGCCGTTTTTATATGGTATCTCTTGATAAGCAGGAGATAGATAGTAATTGTCTTTCTTAATAGTTTGGTTTAACCAAAATGATATATATTCATCTTCACTCTTTAAACCATCTAAGCCTAATCGTTTAAAAAGTTCTGATGTGAAATCATATTCACTTATTCCAAAATCTGTGTCTATTATTTTTTTCATAGGAGTAACAATATGATGGGCATAACTTAATCTAATATCATCTTTTTCAAAAAAGTTTTTGGCTGGAACTATTATATCTGCTAATTGTGAAGTTTTATTTTCATATAGTCCAAAATAGATAACTCTTTTACTCTTTTTAAGCTCTTCTCTTACAAAAGAGGAGTTTGGCATAGATTCGGCAGGATTTCCGCCTTGAATTAGAACAGTGTCAAAATTACTAAAATTGGTAGTAGCCTTTTCTACTTTTTTCCCTTTTATCTTAAATGGATTAGTAAATCCCAATTTTGAATTTCCTAAAAATGCAACACCACACCCCTCTTTTCCAAAATATCCAAGAGTGGTGGCAAGGGAGTCGATAGCATGGAGTACAAAACTACCTATTGAGTATTTTTGAACTCCATTACCTATTAAGAATACGACTTTTTTATTTAATATTAGCTCCAATAGCTCTCCCATAATATTTAAATCTACGCCAATATAGTCCAAGATTGATTTAATTCTAAATCCTCTAGTAAAATCATAAAACTCTTCATACTCAGATGCAAATTTGTTTAAAAAACTTTTATCCTCATGGTTACCCATAATTACAAATCTAGCTAATAGAATAGCTAAATAGAAATCACTTCTTGGAGTAATTTGCAAAAACATATCTGCTTTGTTTGCAATAGGGATTTTTATTGGGTCAATTACTACAATTTTTTTACCATCAATATATGGCATAAGATGAGAGGCTGTTACAGTTATATTTTTACCCCAGACTATAATAACATCTGCCTTTGCAATCTGTGTAGGTGGTAAAGTTCTATTTATTCCTCTTCCTGCTACTATTCCAGCATCTCCTGCACCGTCACATAGTGAGCCTTTTGTTGTAACTCCTCCTATTTTTTCAAATAGTAAATTTGTCACCTCCTGCATAACTCCTAAATTACCACTTCCTCGCCATAAAACACTATTTTTGCCATCTAAAGCAGTAGCAACCGCATCTAAAGCTTTATCTAGGCTAACCTCTTTACCATCTACTATGGGAGTTTTAATTCGAGGCTCTTTGAAGATATATCTATTTAGCAATGGACATAGTACTCCATTACTAGTTGGGTGAGCCTTATTGGCTTTAATTTTGGGAAAAGAGTTACTATCACACTCTATTCCACAAGCATCAGGACAATCTAATCCACAGGCTGTATGTATCACTTTTAAACTCCGCTTTTAAGAAATTATAAAGAGAGATTATATCATAAAAATAAAATACAATTTAAATCATTGGATTATTCTTATTTATTTTTAGATAAAATTTGCTTATAATTTTAAAAATAGGAACTTAAAATGAAAAAAAGAGTAATTGTATTAGAGGCTGAAGGTGGTGCTGATAAATGGATTGATGGGCATAGAAAAGATACAATGCCTATTGTAAATGCAATCAAAGATAAAGGTTTTGGAGCAGAAGTATTATATTTTAGAGATGAGTGGAGTGATGAACTATATAATTATATTTATAATAATGCAGATGCCGTAATTGTTAGGATTAATCCCGGTAATCTTCCAAATGGTGAGGGTAAGCTATTTGAGATGTTACGACAACTTCATGATAGTGATGTACTTATAATGACCCACCCAAATACAATGATGCGTTTTGGTGCTAAAGATGCTCTTGCAAAACTAGCTGGTACTGATTTAGTACCAGATGATACATATTCATACTATACAATAGAAGAGTTTGAAAAAACTTTTCCAAAAAGTATCTCTTATGGGACTAGAGTTTTAAAACAAAATAGAGGCTCAACAGGAAGTGGTATATGGAGAGTTGAAGTAGTAGATAGCAAATTAGGGGAATATGAAGCAGGAGATACTTTGCCTATGGATACAGTTATCAAATGTACTGAGGCAGTTGATAATCATGTAGAGTATAATTCTCTTGGAAAATTTATGAAATTTTGTCACCAATATATAGAGGGTGAAAATGGAATGTTGATTGACATGAGATTTATGCCAAGAATTGTAGAGGGTGAAATTCGTGTTTTAATGGTTGCAGAAGAGCCAATATTTGTAGTTCATAAAAAACCTGTTCAAGAAAAAGATGCCTTCTCTGCTACTATTGCATCAGGTGCAGAATATACATATTATAAACCTGAAGAGTATCCAGAACTTGTTGATAAATTTGTAAAATCAATTCCAATAATTTCTGAAAAATTGGGTAAGATTAAAAATACACCTATTATTTGGACGGGTGATTTTATGTTAGATACTGACGAGAATGGAAATGATAAATTTGTTTTGGGTGAAATGAACTGTTCATGTGTTGGTTTTTTTAGCCATTTAGATATGGGAATTCAAAATAAGATAGCAAATGAGGTTATAAAACGAATAGAGGCGAAAAAAGGTTAATTAGTGAGTAAGATGGTGAACTACCCAATCTCTAAAAAAGATTGGGTTTCTTATCTTTCTATCCGTTCATAAATATCTAGATTAGCAAAATATTATAACTTTCTATATTTTGCAATGTTTGTAGGTACTTAATCAGCTAATTTTTTCTTTTTATCGTGGGGTAAAATTAGATAGAGATATTTAATCTCTATCTAAAAAATAGAGGAGTTTGTTATTCAAATGTGTCGATTATTCCCCAATAACCTTTTAAATCTGTACCCATTAATTGTTCTACTTTTTCATCCATTTCACTACCTTCTGGAATTCTCATAAGATATGAAATATCCCTTCCTCCATCGACTTTATCTAAGATTATAGGAGTGTCATCGTCAAAAGTATTACTACTAAATAGTACATATACATCATAACTATGAGGCACGGTAACATTTTTAAAGATTATATCTTTGATATAGTCACCAACTCCAGAATGATTAGATGCTTGTGTAAATTTTCTTAATATGGTACTAGCACTTATAGTAAAACTTTTGTCTCCACTTGCTGTAGTTGTAGTTTTTACATTTGCGCTTTCATTTGTAATAGAGGTTGAAATAAATGTATCATCACTTTTTCTGCCTATTAATGTAATTTTAGAACCAGCTTGTGCTTTTATTGTAACAAGATTATTTTGTTTAGTTATGGTAATAGGAACAATAGCTAAGAGTTGAATATCAATACTATCTTCGTAATTTGGATTAAATCTATTAATTACAATAGCTACCTTAATATCTTTGGAGCCATCATGTACCAAGTCACTATTTCTAACTTCTAATGAAACATCATAAAAATTAGACAAATCGTCATCAATCTCATCAAAACTATTAGCTTTTATAACAGGTTTTTTTATTGTTTCAAAATATCCATTTGAACTAATATTAGATATGTCATTACCTATTTTAATTTTAGTAGCTCTTGTTGTGCCATGACAATATGTAAACGATGTTGTTTCACTTGGTGCTAAAATTTCACTCCAACCAATTCCACTAAATGTATAACTATTGGAACCATTATCTACCATATTTGCATTGTCAGCCAGGTCAATAGGTGTTTCGTCTGTAACATCATATTTCCATTTAACGGCCTCGTCTTCATTATTTTTTACTCTAATTAGAGTACAATTGCCATATTTAACCTCTTTGTCTTTATCTACAGCTGTAATTGTATTAGAGACTGTGACCTCTTGGTTTGTAGTACAATATCCAAATTGTGTACTCCCCCAACCATTAATATGTAAATTACTAGAAACACCTTTTATGGATAGAAGATGCTCACTACTATTTATTCGTTCACTATCCCATGTATGGAAAGTATATCCTACTACACCATAATCTAAAAGTTTCCAATTAAGGATTGAATTAGCTGTAATATTTCTTATTTTTGATGTCTTACAACTTCCTGTGCTTTTACCACTCCAATTATTTATTTGATTTTCATATAAATCAATTACAAAAGGATTGTTTTTATTACTACTTGCACAATAGTTGAAATAAAAACCTCTCTTAGGTAATAAATATCCTTGACTATTTTTATCTGTTATATCTTGAAGTTTACCAATATTTAAGTTGTTATAGGTAATGTTCCAAGACTTATAATATCCATAATAGGATGAGTTATTTAGGTCAAAGCTATTAATTGTCCAGTCAATAACATTATTAGAATTATTTTCAACTCTTATTTCTTCACAATACCCATCTTTCCAAGATACCTTTTTACCTTTTTTAATTTCAAATTTATCATCTTCCTCATTTACTTCTAAAGGCTTTCCGTTAACTACATCATTAAATACACAATATCCAAATTTGGTTTCACCTAATCCCGATACTATTTTATTCCAATTAGCACCTGAGACTTTAAAAGTACTACGATTACTATCTGTATAAATTTTTTCATCTGTAATCCGAACATTCCAACTATTGAAAACTTTACCTGAAATATTCATGTCCAATTCCCAACTTGCAGGTAATTGTCCCATATTTTTAATATAAACATCTGCACAATATCCGTCATCCCAAACTAATGTTTTTTTAATTTCTTTTCGTACATCTCCATATTTCAACTGATTGATGTTAATATTAGATAAAGTTAAATGTGAAACAAAAAGATCAAAATTAGTTGTTATTTCGGAGAGTGCATCAAGTGTTGCAATTCCGCCACTAAAAAATGAGTTTATCTGTTGTTCTGTTAAAGTACTTATATCAATGTATTGTGAAAGTATATTGGAATTGTACATCAATTGATATTCACTTGCTTTCATATTAATTATAGAATTTACATCAAATGAGAAATTACCAATATAAACATAATCCATTACCTTTTGAAATTGCATAGATAATTTTATTATATTAAAAGTCCCCCCTATGGAGAAAAAATTAGAAGTACTT
>CAZROY010000131.1:0-5116 GCA_964601885.1 uncultured Sulfurovum sp.
TAAATGAAAAGGATACTTTCAAAAATTGGAGTGCTTTTTGCACTCCTTATTATGATAAATTTGAGAATTTATGCAGATAATAATATTTCAACTCCAATTCTAACTAAAACAAGCTCTAGGTTTATACTTAGTGGTGCAAAAATGATTGACCCTCGCTCTATTGCAAAAATAGATGAGATGGGAAGTGAGCTATTATCCAAAACAGGTATATCTGTTTATATATATGCAAAAGAAAGATATAGCGATATAGAGATTAAAAGCAGAAAAAGTAGAATGGAATTTATTAAATCCTATGAGTCAAATATTACAACAAAATTAACAAATCCCTTTGTACTTTTGACAATTTCACTTGAGGATACCCATATTAATCTTTTAATGAGTACGGATTTAAAAGAGATTGTAGATAAAGATGATATTTTAGATAAATATATAATTCCACTTTTAGCATCAAAAGATAAAAATAGTATGTATGCTAAGGTTTCAGCTGCTCTTTTTAATGGATATGCTGCCATTACAGATAAAATTGCAGAAGAGAGAGGTATAGAGTTGAAATCTAGTATAGGCAGTGTAGGAACTGTAACATCAACCATATATAGAGTAGTCATGTACACTATTCTTATTATAGGTTTAATTTTATATACCATAGCTGTATTAAAATCAAAAAAGTAGAGGAGAGCAATTTATGAAATTTAAAAAATATCATCTTTGGTTACTTTTTTTCTTTACTATTTTTGGTTTTACCTTTGGTATGATAATATGGACAGTTAAGAGTGCAGTAAATACCCCTGTATATGAAGATAGAAGTTTTTTAAGTACCTATCATCAGATAGACAATAATTATAACCAAATGATGGCTGAAAATAGCAAGTTTTTAAATTATTACAATATTATATTTAATATAAATGGACACAAGGTAGGTTTAGAAACAGATGATGTGTTTTTAGGTCAACGGTCATTAGAAAAGAAGCATAAACATAGAGATTTTTTAAAAGTTGGAGAGAATAGTATATCTGTTTCAATCAAAGAGAGAAATAGCTCTATAGTTGTTCCGAATGCAGAAATAGAATTGCTTTTGACTCGTGCAATAGAAAATAATGGAGATTTAAATATAAATTCTTTTATATTTAAAGATAATTTATATACTACTGTCATGAAAATTCCTATTAAAGGACATTGGAATTTAACAGGTAAAATTACTATTAATAATAAAAAAGGTTATTTTTTTATTAAAACTAATACAAAAAAATAAACGCCATTTTAGAAAAATCTCATTATAATCTTAGATTATTAATTTAAGGAGATTTTTGATGAAGAAAGTATCGTTTATCTATTTACCAATTCTATTTTTTATTTATGTTACAGTCGAGGCTGTTTTAAAACTATTTCACTCTACTCTATGTGAATCAACAGGGTGTCTTTTAGCAGATAGTCTTTTAAGATTTGATAGTATATATCTTAATTTTATAGGAGTATTTGATGCATTAGCAATTTTAATGGTTGGAATATTAACTTTTAATAAAAAAATTACTGAAAAACTATTTTTTGTAGTTTTAATATCCTCACTATTTTTTGAGACTATTATGTTGGGGTATCAATATTTTGCATCTCCTGAGATGTGTAAATTCTGTATGGGTGTATATACATTTTTATTGATTATGACACTTTTATCCTCTAAAAAATATTTTATTATGGTTGTTCCTGCTGTTATTGCATTGATTACATCTCTTAGTTTTTTAGCTATTCCAAAATCTGCACCCTTTGTTATTAAAAATGGAAATTATCTTATTCAATCTATAACATGTCCGCACTGTAAAAAGGTAAAAGAGTATTTCAAAGAACATCAGATAGAGTTTACTAAACTTACTATTGATGATATTGAAGCTAGAAATTTTGCTACATTTTTAAATTTTAAAACAATACCTATTTTAATTATAAAAGATGGTAAAAATATAAATATCATTAATGGAGACAAAAATATTATTGAATTTTTTGATAAAAAAAAGGGTGGATTAGTTGAAGAGGCGACAGTTATTGAGGAGAGTGCTGTAGTTGGTGAAGAGGAGAGTAGTTCAATCGTTAATCTTTTAAGTTCTGATGAAGATGAGGCAGATGAAGGGTGTGGTTTTATTACACTTGAGAAGTTAGATACAAATTGTACAAAATAGTAAGAGGAGATTTTATCTCTTCTTGACCGATTGAAGATATAGGTAAATCGCCTTTATCTCTTTATCTGTCAAATAGTATATGGGCATAATTTTATGTCGTTTTCGATGATTTTTTTTATCTCTAAATTGATTTGATAGACTAGCTGTTAAATCTTTTAGGGAATATTTTGTAATATCCTCTCCTTTTAAAATCTTTGGATTACTATATTTATCATAGTATTTAGCAATTTTATGACCACCTTTACCCTTTTTTCCATGACATTTACTACACGGTATTCCTCTTGGATTATTATATAACATCTTTCCATACTCAATATCAGATAGAAAGCTATCATTATCTTGTGATAAAAGTAAAATTGGTAATAAAAGTAATATAAGTCTCACAATATGAAATACCTCTTAATAAAAGATTTTTTGATATAATAGCGAAAATTTATTCAAAATGAGAAAATAATGCAACTTATTGATGGAAAATCGTTATCTAAAAAGGTTCAAGACTCTGTAAAGGCAGAGGTTGAAAAACTTAAAAAAGAGAAAAATCTTGTCCCCGGATTAGCTGTTATAATTGTAGGTGATGACTCAGCAAGTCATGCTTATGTCTCTATGAAGGAGAGAGCTTGTAAAGCTGTTGGGTTTTATTCTATTACCCATAAGATGCCGGACTCTATTACTCAAGATGAGATAATTAAAATTATCACTATGATGAATAATAATCCACACATTCATGGTATCTTGGTACAACTCCCACTTCCTCCCCATATAGATACCAATAAAATTTTAGAGGTAATTGACCCTAAAAAAGATGTTGATGGTTTTCATGCCTATAATGTGGGAAGAATGGTTACAAATCTTGATAGTTTTGTGGCATGTACTCCACTTGGTGTAATGGAGATGTTTAAAGAGTATAATATAGAATTAGAGGGTAAAGATGTGGTAGTGATTGGTGCTAGTAATATAGTTGGTAAACCAATGGCTTCACTTCTTTTAAATAAAAATGCAACAGTGACCATCACTCATATTTATACCAAAGATTTAGCTTCATATACAAAAAAAGCAGATATTGTAATAGTGGGCGTTGGAGTTGTAAATTTAATTAGAGAAGATATGATAAAAGATGGAGCGGTTGTAATAGATATTGGAATAAATAGATTGGAAGATGGCTCTTTAGTGGGTGATGTTGATTTTGATAATGTTAGTCCGAAATGTTCATATATAACTCCTGTTCCGGGTGGAGTAGGTCCTATGACCATAGCTATGTTATTATCCAATACTCTAAAAGCTACAAAAGCATTTGGAGAGACCATTTAATGAAGCAAGTTTTTAGTAAAATTTATAAATTCTCTAGCTCTTGGACAGGTACAGTTATTATTGTACTTTTTCTTATATTTTTCGTAATTCAATCTTTTGTTATTCCATCAGGTTCTATGAAGAGAACTATGTTAATAGGAGATTTTCTATTTGCTCAAAAATTTGCTTATGGTACACCAATCCCTAAACTTCCTTGGGTTGAAATACCTATAGTTCCGGACTTTAACAATAATGGACACCTTATAGAGGGTGATAGACCAAAAAGAGAAGATATAGTTATATTTCTATACCCTCGTAATCACAAAGTCCACTATGTAAAAAGGTGTGTAGCAGTCGGTGGAGATGAGATTATATATCAAAATAAACATCTATATATACATTTTCATGAGGGGGATAGATATATAAAAGATAACTATCCGGCAGAGAAAATTAAAAAAATCTATGGTCAGTTATGGGTTGATAACCCTTATAAAGATAAGTACTTAGGTATCCAGTATGTACCAGATAATCATGAAGATATATTTAAGCTTCTTATAAAAACATATCTATATAGTGGTGATGGAATTGATATGTCCCCTATATATGCAAGGGAATTAGGTGGAGAGGTCTTTGAAGTACATGGAGAGCCAATAAATGCTTTATATAAAAAGGTAGAAAAAGACCACTTCTATATGATAGGTGATAATAGAGACAACTCAAATGATAGCCGTTTTTGGGGCAGTGTTCCATATAGTTTAATTGTGGGTAAACCTTGGTTTATATATTTCTCTTGGGATAGCAAAACAAATAAAGTAAGATGGGATAGAGTTGGACGATTTGTTAATGATTTACAGTATGAAAAACCAAGATATTAGGAAGTAAAATGAGATTTTATATAGCGACAGACCATGCAGGTTATGCAGTTAAAGAGTTTACAAAAGAGGTAGTAAGAGAGTTGGGACATGAGATTATAGATTTAGGTCCAGATAGTGCAGATAGGGTTGATTATCCCGATTTTGCACAAAAATGTGCTAATGCGGTGGTAAATGATAAAGGGAGTTTTGGTATTTTAATTTGTGGGACAGGAATTGGTATCTCTATTAGTGCCAATAAAATAACAGGTGTAAGAACAGCTCTATGTCATGATGCCTATACAGCCTCTATGAGTAGAGCGCACAATGATGCTAATATTTTAGCTTTTGGTGAAAGAGTGGTAGGAAAAGGGGTTATTGAGAGTATGATAGAGGCATTTTGTAATACTCCATTTGAAGGTGGACGACACAAGGGTAGGGTTGAAAAGATAGAAAATTTCTGAGTGAATTAAAATTAGAAGAGAAAATATTGTCGGTAGAATTTAAATAAAACCAATAGACATTACAAAAAAATATTTTTTTTAATATAAATTATAGTAGAGTTTTTTATTCAAAGATTATAATTAATTATAGGATTTACGGTAACTGTAGTGTTTTAAAAAATGAAATCCCTATATTGTGGGGTTTAGAGCAATTTGATGGGCGAAGTTGAGAGTAGAATATTAGAAATAAAACAAAACTCAATTTAATATAAAATCATGTCACTAAGAGCAGATTTATAATAAGCTCTAAACATAATGTGTAGATATGTACCAAATATTTTACCATTATGGGTTTGCCAACTACCATTTT
>CAZROY010000132.1:0-19926 GCA_964601885.1 uncultured Sulfurovum sp.
AGATGGTAATTATTATATTGATGAGGTTGGATATAGAGAGTTAGAGCAAAATGAACAGATTTTGTTACAATATTGTAACAGTAAAGGGGAGAGAGAGGTGGTAAATGGTTCTGTTGACTCTATTGCGGGAGTTTGCAATAAGCAGAAAAATATATTTGGACTGATGCCTCACCCTGAGAGGGCAATTGAAACCATATTGGGTAGTATAGATGGCATTAAAATGTTAGAGGGATTGATTGCATAATGAGAGACCTAAAATTATATATTTTTTTATGGATCATATGCTCTATTATACTTCCAACTAATCTATTGTCAGAAGAGATTGAGTATAGTTTTGTTCCTAAAAAGGTATATAAGAGACAGGTTTTTCCAATTAGCTTTTTAGGTACAATTAAACCTGAAGATGGTATATCTTTTGGTTTTGTTGGGAAAAGCCCCATTTTAAGACATGCTGTTGTTATTAACAATGGAAATAAGACATTTTACACATTCTATTTCAAGACCACAGAGTCCATTTTTGAGATACCTTATGTAATTGTTAATATAGGTGGCAAGGAGATAGAGTTAGATGGTATATCTATACCGGTTGAGCCTTTACCTAAAAAAGCAAACTTTTGTGGTGTCATTGCGGCTGGTTTAAAAATAAAGAGTTATCAAGCCTCTATATATGATGAAAAAACAAACCTTATTGCTATATCAATTGAGGCACACGATGCAAATTTAGAAGATATATATGTTCCTGATGCCCTTAAGGACGGTATAGAAAAATTAAAAAGGACAGGCTCAAAAATAGAGGGAAACTACTATATAGTACTACCATCAACTCAGAAAAAGCTTACATTTTCATATTTTGATACTATAAAAAATAGCTTTATTAATAAAAGTGTGCCGATAAGTATAGATGATGGTTCAGTTGCTGCCCAAACCGACCTAAATCCCAAAGATGACAGTTTTGAACTTTTGAAAAAATATACACTAACAGGAATAGTCATACTCTTTTTACTACTTTTTATTTGGAAAAGAGATGTATTCTATTTAATTGTGGCTGTTATTGCATCTTTTGTGCTTTTAACTTTTTTTACACCTCTATCTAAAATATGTGTTAGAGCAGGTTCTCCAATATATATAATTCCAACTTATAATAGTACAATTAGTGGATATATAGACCATCAGATTAAGACTACAGAGCTGTTTAAGAGAGGAGAGTATCATAAAATAGAGTATAGGCGAGGAGTGATTGGGTGGGTAAAAGATGAAGATATTTGCAAGAATTAGATTTTATTATGAGGCGTTTATTATAACAGTTGTAGCTGGAGGTATTATGATACCTCTTATGTTCTTGTTTAGAGATAGAACTAGCTATATACTACATAAATACAACGGTTTAATTATGAAACTTATTGGTGCAAAGATAGAGAGTAGAGGAAAAAGAGATAATAGCGTTGATATGTTTATAATAAACCATCAAGGTATTATAGATATTATAGCAATGGAGGCAGAACAGCTTAGTAATATTAGGTGGGTAGCAAAAAAACAGTTATTTGATGTTCCTTGGTTTGGTAATTTAGTAAAACTATCCAATATGATAAGTATAGATAGAGAAAATAAAATAGGTTTAGTAAAGCTCTTTAGAGATGCAAAAGAGACAAAAGATGGGAAACCTCATCGTATTCTAGCAATTTTTCCAGAGGGTACTCGAAATCAAAAACAGAGATTAAAAAAATTTAAGAGTGGAGCTAAATTGTTGGCAGAGAAGTTGGAGTTGGTAATTCAACCGATTGTTATTACCAATAGTAAAAAACTTTTAAATCAACACAACTTAACAGGGGAGAGGACTACAGTATATATAAACTACTTAGATAAGTTTAAGGTAAATAAAAATAACAAAAATTGGTATCAAGAGTTGCAAAATAGAATGCAAAAAGTGATAGATGAAGAGGAGAAAAAGGGGAGATATAGATAAGTGCTTCTTGAATTAGATACAACCTTACATCAATAGTATTTTTTATATTCTGACAATAGTGCTTAATTGGTGGCACTTAAATAGAGTAATGTAATTTTATCCTTGATAGAAATCATAAAATAACACACTATACTCTAGTATAATAACTTTTATTATAGTCATTAAGGATATGAATGATAAAAATAGATAATCTAACTAAAAAATTTGGCTCAACTCTATCACTAGATGGTGTTACTCTTAGATTTAATAGAGATGACTCAATAGCATTAATGGGGGCAAATGGAGCAGGTAAGACTACACTTATTCGCTCTATTTTAGGCTATTATCACCCAACTAGCGGTCTTATATTGGTAAATGGGTTTAATCCAAGTAAACAGCGAGAAGAGGTTTTAAAAGATATTAGTTTTGTACCTCAACTGCCTCCGCCAATTAAATTAAATCTTGATGAGCTTATAAGTTATGTTGAAAAGAGTGCAGATGTGGAGCGAGAAAAGATATTATACTATGCTAATGAGATGAAACTCGATATTAAATCAAATATTTATAAATCTTTTTTTAAACTATCAGGAGGAATGAAACAGAAACTTCTAATTGCAATTAGTTTAGCAAGAGAGAGTAGTATTATGATATTTGATGAACCAACAGCCAATCTTGACCCAAAGGCAAGAGCCGATTTCTACAGGTTATTGGAGGGACGAGGGAGAAATAAAATCTTACTATTTGTAACGCATAGAGTAGAAGAGGTTAAAGGTTTAGTAAATAGAGAAATCTATATGGATTTAGGTGGAGTTGTATCAGATGAAAAACTTTAAATTTATTCTCTTCTCTCTTATTCTTTTTCTTTTGGGGTGCGGAGATACAACTACTACAAACTTAATATGTCCAGAGTGCAAAATGGTCATAGATAAGAATAAAAAAGAGAACACTTCATATATCAAAAAAGTCTATTTTGATGATATAGGTTGTATGATTTTATGGACAAAAGCACACAATAGTAACTTAGATAATGTGATGGTATATGCAAAAGATGCTAAAATCTATATTAAAGCTACAGATGCACACTATACAATAAACGAGAGAACACCAATGGGTTATGGCTTTACAGCTTATCAAAAGGCTCAAAAAGGGGCTATAGATTTTCAAGATATGAGACTTAGAATGTTAAGAGGAGAGACTATGAGAAATCCAAAAATTAGAAAACAGATATTAGGAGAGTAGATGAAAAATTTATGGTTAATTGCCTATTTAGACCTAAAAGAGTCAATTAGAGCTAGATGGTTTTTAGTTTACGCTTTAGTTTTTGGTGGACTTATTGCACTATTTTTTATTGCAGGGGTTACAGAGTCTCAAGTTATGGGATTTAGTGGATTAAGTCGTCTGCTTTTAATGTATATACAAATTACTATTATTATTTTACCTATATTTATACTAATTACAACGGTTCGTTCTATATCCGGAGATAGAGATAGCCATGTATTGGAGTATATGTTGTCTTTTCCTATATCTTTACAAGAGTACTATTGGGGCAAGGTTATAGGTAGATTTATAACTGTATATATTCCTGTACTATTTGCTATGATTATAGCCATAATATATGGTGCTTTAAAAGGTGCAGATATTCCGTGGGCTATCTTTTTTCTATATATAGGACTTCTATTTGCACTCAGTTTTGCCTTTTTAGGAGTTGCATTTTTCATCTCATCATTTGTAAAATCATCAGAGATAGCTTTAGGGGTTGCATTTTTTATATGGATATTTCTTTTAGCTTTTATAGATATAGCTCTAATCTCACTTATGATGCAAAATAGATTTAATGAGGAGTTAATTATCACAATTGCTCTATTAAATCCTATGGAGATATTTAGAGTTGGAGCTATCTCTCTATTCGACCCAGAACTTACAGTAATGGGACCTGTCGCATTTTATATTTTAGATAATATTTCACAAATAGTTTTTGTGCTACTCTCTATAGTATATCCTACTTTGATTGGTTTTGGTTTTGCTTATTTAGGCTTTAAAATATTTAGAAAAAAAGATTTAGTTTAAAGGAGTTGAGATGATAAAAAAGCTGTCTATATCAATTTTGATACTATTATCAATTCTATTTGCAAATGAGAATAACAATAGTGTATGGAAAAGTAAAAAAATAGAAAAAGAATATATGGTAGATTTTGATAGAAATACTACATGTTTAGTTAGACATATCAAGCTATATAAAAATCCAAAATGGGTGGCTAAGATTACAGTTAAAAATGGTAAAGTTGTCTATTTCTGTAGTCCAAAATCTATGTTCGAGTTCTATTTTAGACCGGTTAAATGGTATGATATAGGAGTAAGAAAAGAGAGTGATTTTAAGGAGATATTAGTGACAGATTTTAATACTCTAAAAGCTATTAATGCAAAAGATGCCTTTTTTGTATATGGAAGTCGTGTAATCTCTCCTGCTGGAGATGATTTACCCGCATTTGCTACTAAGAGAGAGGCAGAAGAGTTTGTTAAAAAAGAGGGTGGTAGTAGAGTTTTTAGTTTTGATAAAGTTCCTTATGGTTTAATTAAACTACTAAATAATTCCCTATAACTTGCTACACCTAAATAGGTGGTAGTTTAAGTTATTTATATTAAATAGAAAAAAAGAATGTAGAGCCATTATGTTCTTGACTTTTGATATGTAAAGAACTATTATGAAGTTTCAATATCTGTTTAACAATTGCAAGTCCTAAACCCATAGAGTTATCCCAACTGTGTTTATCAGTGCGAAAGAACTTTTTGGTTACTTTATCTATATTTTCAGGTGCTATACCTATACCTTTATCAATAATATAGATTGTACGATTTTCGATTTTGACTTTAACTTCATCTTTGGAGTATTTTAGTGCATTTTCAATTAGATTTTTAATTACTATCTCTATTAATGCTCTATCTGCTTTAAGAATAAAATTACTCCCTTCTATATTAATTATACGATTTTTATATCTATCTTCTAAATTTAATGCTACATCTTTTATAAGAGGTTTTATATCAAATTTACTAAGTTGTAACTTCTGTTCTCCACTTTCAAATCTATTCCATAAAAGAAGACGACTAAGTAACTCCTCTACCTTTTCACTATTTTTATATATTTTAGTTAAAAATTTTTTACGAAGAGCGGGTGGTATATTTTCATCATCATTAATAGTTTGAGCGTACCCCATAATAGAAGATATTGGATTTCTAAACTCATGAGCTATAGCTGAGAGCATATTAGAACGCTCCCTATTTTTAAGTTTTAGTTTTGCCGTATATTTTCTCTTTTTATTATCACTTCTTTCTATTTTTTTTAAGATTTGAATAAGTTTAATATTAATCTGTTCAAATTCATAGGTAAAAAATTGTGCTTTTGGATTACTAGAATTAAAACGGTTAATACCAGATAAATATTTCTCAACTATTTTAAGTTCTTTTTTAACCTTTTTTGCACCAATATATACTGAAAATAGAATAAGAAAAAGAGACAATATAAAAAGTCCAATATGAAACCAACTATTTTGATACTTATGAGGAACTATAGCAATAGTTAATGAGTACATAACTGTTACAAAAACAGTTATAGTAACAAGTCTAGCTGTAACATATTGAGTTAATGATGGTCTCTCATACATTAATTTGCAATTTTTGATACTTTTTTATTTTCGCTTTTAACTTTTTAATCTCCCTTGCATATCCATCTAAATCCTCCTGAATTTCACCAACTTCCCAATCATCTTCAGCCCACTGAAGATCCTCTTTTCTTGCATGATAGGTCTCTAGCAGTTTTTCAATTTTCTGCTTTAACTCCGCAATTACTCTATCTTCCTTTTTAATCTCTTGTGTCATTTTTTATCCTTTTACAATCTTTCTAATATCTTAACAAAAATTTTATAAAGAGTCTCCACCTCTTTGATAGTTGTTCGCTCATTTATACTATGAATTCTATCATTTATTACACCAAACTCCACAACATCTATTCCATAAGGGGCTATATGTCTCCCATCACTTGTACCTCCTGCTGTTGATAATTTAGGTTTAATCCCTACTATCTCCTCTATTACAGCTGTTAATTTATTAACAACTAAAGAGTTTAAATCTGTTACAAATGGAAACGAACTCTGTTCCAATCTTAATTCATAATCTAATCCAACAAAATTTTGATTAATATATTTCTCTATACTCTCTTTTGTTGTTTTAGTTGAATTTCTAACATTAAACATCATATTAAGTTCATTAGGTGTTACATTAGTTACCTGCATACCAGAGCGAATATCGGTAATTACCAATTTACTTGGAGCAAAATTGTTATCTCCATTATCTAAATTGACATTAGCAATTTTACTTAATATAGGTGCTATATTGTGAATGGGATTAATAGATTTTTCAGGATATGCTGCATGTCCCTGTCTCCCTTTTAGTTTTAAATATCCATTTATAGAGCCTCTTCTCCCTATTTTAATAGTGTCTCCAAATCTCTTTTCACAAGTTGGTTCGGCAATAATACAGCAATTTGGTAGTAGATTTATCTCTTTTAAATATTTTAAGACTATCTGTGTACCATAAGTTCCATCACCCTCTTCATCAGAGGTTAAGAGTAGAGATAATCTCCCATTAAACTTTTTTATATCTCTACAAGCTTGAACAAAAGAGGCAACTCCACTCTTCATATCTTGTGTTCCTCTGCCATAAATATATCCATCTTTTATCATAGGCACAAAGGGATTGCTATTCCACCCCTCTCCAGCTGGAACAACATCTATATGTCCTGCAAAACAGAAATGGTCTCCATTTGAGAATTTTTTAGTTAAAAATAGATTTTTAACCCCTTGTTTATTAATCCAAGTGGCATCAAAATCAAATAGATAGTTCTGAATATAGGTTAAAAGTCCTCCATCATCAGGGGTAATAGATTTACTACTTAATAGTTTTAAAAGTAGGTCAATAGTATCTAATCTTGTTTCCATAATATTTACCTTTTATACAAATTTGATATTATATGCTTTTATCATTCCCTGAAAAATTAAACTTTCATCGAATATAGCATTATTTAAAAAAGAGGATAAAAACTCTCCATCTCCACCAGAAATATATACTCTTTTTTCTTGTTGATGTCTCTCTATTACTGTTTGAATAGAGCCTATTATTCCATAACTTATCCCATCTTGAGTTGATTTTGGAAGTTTATTAACATTGATTTTTCTATTTAGAGTAGTTGTTAATTGAGGTGATATTAAAGAGTAGCTCTTAATATATTGAGAGATACCTAAAAGTAAAAATCCTCCTTGATACTCTCCAGCCTCCATAATATCGACAGTAATAGCACTACCTGCACTAATAAAAATTCCATCTTCTTTAGATAAACAGAGAGCTTTTCTATCAACTCCCATAGTTGCATAAGAACCTTTTAAAATAATTCTATCTGATATATTGACCCATCTATTTAACTCTTCTAATTTCTCTTTTAGTTCCGATTTAACTGAAATATAATATACATCTTGATTTTGATACCTATCTATAGCTTCTTGATATGATAGATGTATAACTTTTCCTTTTTCATATATATGTACTCTTGTATTTCCTATATCCGCCAATATCATTTTAAACTTTTTTCCTAAAACTTTTATTATAATTATAGCAAAATTACAACAACAAATAATACACAAAAATTAACTAATATATATATTAAAAAGAAAAAGGATATTTTATGTTAAGAGGTATATTAATAGGCTCAATTATAATAAATACCATAGCCCTTGCAGATGTCTCTTTGGGAGTTTCAATTAGTAATGGTCAAGAGAGAACTTCAACTATTGATAATAATAATAATAAAAAGCCCAAAAAGATGATTAAAAGTTCCAACACTTTTAAAAAAGACGACCACCGTTATGATAAAAGATATAGAGATTTTGATTATGATAGATATGGTTATTATAATAGTGATGGATTATATTTTGGATATTTTGATAGAAGAGGTTACTTTTTTAATAATATCTATTTTGAATATAACTCAAGATATACCTATGATGATAGATTACACAGAAGAGGATATTTTGAACCATATCGTCACCACTATAGAAGATACCGATATTATCATGATAATGACTGGAATAGAGTTCACCACTATCGAGAACCTAATGAGATAGTATATGGTCACTATTATGAAGAGAGATACCGTCCAATAGATAGTAGAGGGGGATATGTAAGAGAGGAGTATATACGGGAAGAGCGAGGAAGAGATTATTATAGAGATGGACCACCATATTATAGAGATAGAGATATAGAGTTTTTTCATGATGAGTTTTTTAGAGATGATTATAGACGAGGATATAGAAGAGATAGTAGATATGAATATAGATATAGAAAGCCCAGAGATAATGCCCATGTAACATATCACCGTTTTTCAGATAAAAAAGATAAGAAAAAAAATCAAACTCACACTATCAAAGACGGAAAATCATCTAATAATCATGGAAGATTACAGATTACTAGATAATTTATTAAGAGTTTTTTAAGCTAAATCAGTATATTTTATCCATAAAAAATAGGAAAAAAATTAATGTTGATTAAAGAGTTAAAAGAGTATAGAGCAATTAAAGAGAAGGCTAGAATTTACTTATGTTATATTATAAGTAGTAATGTATCTTATGGTGCAAATATAACTAAGAATAGTTTAGCTGACAATATGCTTATGTTAAAGAGGGCAATTCCAAAAAGTGAAGTAATCTATGTATTAGATGCAGATGGTATCCAAATTACAAATAATATTTCACAGTTTGCCAAGTTAAATGGTATTAATAAAGGCAAAGATAGAAGTAATCGTTCATATTATTATAATACAAAAGCACAACATAGATGTGAAATATCCGACCCATATCCATCAATGGCAAGTAAGCATTTAATAGTTACAGCCAGTTTCCCAATATATGATACAGAGGATAATCTTCTATATATTATTTGTGTAGAGATTAGTCTTAAAAACATTTTAAGAATAGTACACCCTAGTTCTGTGGACTCTCTATTTGGTAGTGGAGGTAAAGCAATCTATTCAGTATTCTCTCTAGCTCTTTTTTTTGTTGCTATGCTCCTATTTGTAAAAGGAATTACAAGCTTTGTTGGGTACGGTTTGGATTTCCATAAAGTGGAAATTAATGATATGTTTAAATCAACCATTCTACTTACTTTATCACTAGCCATAGTTGACTTAGTAAAAGCAATTTTTGAAGAAGAAGTTTTAGGAAAAGAGAAAAGACATAGTGATGGAGATACTCATCAAACTATGGTTAGATTTTTAGGTTCAATTATTATCGCTTTATCTATTGAGGCTCTAATGTTGGTATTTAAGTTTGCACTAAATGACCCAAGTAAACTACTATATGCTGTCTATATAATGTTTGGTGTAACAGCTCTACTTATAGGATTATCATACTATTTAAAAGTTAGTCATGATACTTGTAATAAATAATCTATTCAAATTAAAAATCATATTAAAATTAAAAAATTAAGTGAATTAAGGGGTATATCATTAAAATTTCTATCTTTCTATCTTAAAATTTTTTTGAAGTAATAAAGATGGAAAAAGTTATTAAAATTGATTTAAAACAATCCCAGCATTTTTTATATTATGCTCGTTAATAAGAGAGTTTAAATCTTTTAAAGACTCTTTTTTTGATATACCCATTCTAAAAATCAATAAATTTATATTAGCATATTTCATTAAATGTAGCGTTTCATAAGATACTTCTATTGAAGCTGTATCTATAATAATATTATTGTATTCTTTTTTTAGTTCCTTTAATAATATAGGAAATCTATCTGAAAATATTAATTTTGATGCATTAGATGGAGTTTTTCCAAGAGTAATAATGTCTAAGTTTTTATTTGCTGTTTGTTGAATAATCTCATATATTTTATGCCCTCCACTTAAATAAGTACCTAATCCTATATCATTATTTAATTTAAAAATTTTATCTATATTGGCTTTTTTAATATTAAAATCTATAATAATAGTTTTATCATGCATATCTTTAAAAATATCACCTAAAGTGGTAACGAAAGTGGTTTTACCTTGATTATCTGTCATAGAAGAGATTAATATCACTTTTGAATAGTTGCTATTATGAGGAAGAAGTTGTAGTTTACTAGATATTTTTTTACAACTTTCCATAAACTCTTTTTTATTTTTTCTAAAATTTGGAATAATTCCATAGAGTTTAATTTTATTAATATTTTTTATATCAAAAACTGTTTTAATCTCCTTATTAAATTTATTTATACTTAAAAGTGTAAAAATTGCAAAAAGGAAACTTGTGATAATTGATACCAATATAAAAGAAACCTTTTTAGGACTAACCGGTTTTTTAGGAATGTATGCACTCTCAACTATTCTATAGTCTGAAACAATAGCCACTTTAATAATCTCATTTTCAGATTTTTTCTCGAAAAGATATTTATATATTTTGGAATTAACCTCATAATCTCTTTTCATATTTATAATATACTTCTCCTTTTCAGGAAAACTTTTTAACTCTTTTTCATATTTCAATTTTGTAACTTTTAATGTTCTATTCTCTTGATTGATACTCCATTGTAAATTTTTAATATTACTCTTAATTTTATTTTTTAATGCTCTAATCTTTTTAATAGTCTCTATTACTTTTGGGTGTCTATAAGTATATTCTATTGATAACTCTTTAAGCTTTATCTGATTATCTTCTAATTTTGAGATTAAATTTAAAGTTGGTCTCTCTTTTAAAGATTTTAGAAGAGGAGCAATAGATGATATATCTCTATTAGAGGCAATAAAATCTGCAATAGTATTAATTAACTCTTTTTTTAATTGATTATTTGCAAGTTTAAGTTCAATATCACCTATCTTTTTTATAACACTACTTGATTGAACAGATGGATTTATAACTTTATGTAACTCTTGATAATTTTCCAATTTCTGCTCTGCTTTTTTCAATCCATATTTTGTTCTATTTAATTCTCTATTTATAAAATTAATAACCCTACTATTTTGTTCACTTTTATTATGAATATTTTGTGAAATAAAAATTTGAGCCAATGTATTTACATAATCTGTAGCTCTCTTAGAATTTACATCTAAGAATTCTATTTTAATCAAAGATGTGTTTTTGCTAACTTTTGAAATATGAAGATTTTTGCTAATAATTTTATCAAAAATATCTCTTTTATCTATATATTCATTATTTAAATTGAAATCAATTTTATCTAATACATGTCTATTTATCTCAAATGTTTTTAAAATCTCTATATCTTTATTTACACTACTTGATGTATAACCTGTTAATACAGATAATAGAATATCACTTCCACTAATATGGTTATTATCATCTTTAACTTCTATAATAGTATATGCTTTATAAATATTGGGTGTATAATATAAATAAATTGAAGTTAAAACAAGAGATAGAGTTACTATAGTTAAAATAAACCATTTATGATACAAAAAAAAATCAAAAAGAGTTTTATTAGCCTCTCTATCCATAATAAATCCTTTAAATAATAAGATTTATAATTATAACATAAAAAAATATAATTTAATATAGATAAAGATGTTTTTTTTAATAATTTTAGTTAAATATCTATTTTCTTCTACTCTCTTTCTCTTCTATTCCACTTGTACCAAATCTTCTAACCAACTCCTGCTTCACTCTATCTGGAGCAATATCTCTATATCCTAAACCAACTAAAGCGTGATATAGTAAATCAGCCCCTTCATAAATTACCTGTTCATCACTCTCTTTGTCTATTGCATAAGAGAATTCATCAGCCTCTTCTCTAATTTTACTAAGCATTAAATCCTTCTCTTCTAAAAGCTTTTTAGTCCACGATTTATGACTACTATTTTTACTATTTTTCCTTTCCAAAATTGTATGATATAGAGTATCAATTATCCCATAGATGCTATCTGTATTAATCTCTTTATCTAATACTATTTTATTATTTAATACAGATGTAAAAAAACAGCTTTTACGCCCTGTATGACAGGCTACTCCATTCTGTTTAATTTTTAATACTATAGTGTCGCCATCACAATCTACTAATATATCCTTAATCTCTTGAGTATGATTAGAACTCTCACCCTTTTTCCAAAGCCTTTGACGACTTCGGCTAAAGTAATGGGCATATCCTGTTTTTAATGTTAGGTTATATGACTCTTTACTCATATATGCCAACATCAATATCTCACCTGTCTTATAATCTTGTGCTATGGCAGGAATTAAAGGATTTTTGTGCCAATTAATATCCATCTTTTTCCTTTACTACTGTTGAGAAGAGATAGTTTGTTGCTCTTTCCCCTTAGCATTTACCCAAATATTAGGCACAGCCCCACCGGGTATTAAGAATATTTGAGCATCTCTATTTACCTTTAAAGCCTCATTAAATTTCATCTGTGCCTTTATCTGTTCTAGTTGAATTAGTTCAGGTGTAAGGGAGTCAGAGATTAACTTATTTGCTTTTGCTTGTTCTTCTGCCTCTATTCTAATTTTATCTGCTTGACCTTGTGCTACAATTCTATTTCTTTCAGCTTCACCTTTTGCTATCTCTGCATTTTTTTGTGCCTGTTGTTTTGCCTTCTCTTTTTGTTGTTCTGCAATTGTTACATCTTGCTTTGCGGCTTGAACCTGCTCTATTTTTGCCTTAATCTTAGGAGGAAGAACAATATTTCTAAGCTCTACAGAGGACAATATTACAGGTTGTCCCTGTAAGGAGTTTACCTTTTCAGCAACCTTTGTTTGAATTGCACTAGCTATCTCATTTCTCATTTCAGGGAGTTTTTCCGCTGGATATTTACCGACCACATCTCTTACTACCTCTCTTACTTTAGAGTTAATAATCTTCTCCTCCCAACTAGAACCCCATTTTTCTATAGTTTTAGGGGCAGTTTCTGCTCTAAGAGAGTATTGCACTGCAATATCAATACTTACAGTTAGTCCTCTTTGGTCTAATACTTGAATGGCAGGATTTCGTCTCAGCCCACCTTCAAATCCACCTTTTGATAGAGAAGTGGAGTAGTTATCACCAATTGCACTATTGTGCGTATCACTATAAGTAATAAGTCTAATTCTTGTATTTACAGGAATAATTCTCTCTAAAATAGGAATATAGAAATGGAGACCAGCTTTAAGTGGAGTCTCGTCAAATTTTCCTGTTCTAACCTTTATGCCTACCTCACCAGAATTAATAATGGTAAAAGGTTTTAAAAAGATAAATGCTATAATAATAGCTAATCCAATAAATATCCATTGTGGGGTATGTATGCCTCTACCATCTCCATTATTATCTGATACTTGTTTTAGATTTGATATTTTACTGTCTCCATTGCCACTTGGCTGTTTCTTTTTAAAGTAATCGTTCATATCTGCTGGCATTAAAATCCTTTAATTTAATTTATGTATGTTAAGTGTTGAATATAATCAGGATTATTTCCTGCTACAACATTAAAATATGCTGATTGTAATCTCTCTGTAATCTCTCCACGAGACCCTCTTCCAATAATTCGAGCATCAACCTCTCTTACAGGTGTAAGTTCAGCTGCAGTTCCTGTAAGAAATGCCTCATCTGCTATATATATCTCCTCTCTTGTAATTCGTCGCCTCACAACCTCTATACCCATATCATTAGCTAAATCTATAATAGTCTGTTGGGTAATAGACTCTAGCGTATTATCACTAGGTGGAGATATAAGTTTCCCATCTCGTACCATAAAAAAACATGCTCCACTAGCTTCTGCAATATACCCTTGGTCATCTCTTAGAAGAGCCTCATCATATCCAGCCTCAACCGCTTCATATTTTGCCATTTGAGAGTTTAGATAGTTGGCAACAGCTTTCGCCTTTCCCATACTTGAGGTATTTGGTGTTCTTGTAAAAGATGAAATCTTTAATCTAATACCTCTTTTTAGACCCTCTTCTCCAAGATAAGCACCCCATTTCCAAGCAGCGATTGCAACCTCAACAGGTGCATCTTTATGATACAAACCCATAACTCCATAACCTAAATATACTAATGGACGGATATATGCACCATCAAATAGTCTATTCTCTTGTAGTAATTTAATTTGAGCATTATTTAACTCTTCTAATGTATAGGGTACATTTAGTAGCGTCATTTTTGACGAGTTTATAAGTCTTTGAGTATGTTCTTTTAGTTTAAAAATAGCACATCGTCCATCAATTGTTTTATATGCTTTCGTTCCTTCTATTGCACCATTACCATAGTGTAGTGTGTGTATTAATACATGAACTTTGGCTTCGTCCCAAGGGATTAACTCTCCGTTCATCCAGATATATTCTGCTTTATCCATATTTTGTTGCTCCGTGCAAAAATTAATTGCTGATTTTAACTAAATTAGGGTTAAAAAGAGACATTATTAATTTTTATAATCAAAAAAATGGAATATATATAAAAATTTAAAAGTTAAATAGTTATATTATATAAAATAAAATTGAAAGGAATAGATATGATTAACAAAGAGTTTTTAATGGCATTGTCACTATCTGCACTACTTTTAGGGGGTTGTGTTGATTCATCAACGGGAGCGTCGGCTAAAGCAGATATGGAAGGTGAAAAGGCACATAAGACCGAAACAAAAGTAGAAAAAAAGAGTGAAGTAAAACAGGAAGCTCCAAAAGCAGAGGATAAAAAGGCTGAAGTAAAACAGGAAGCTCCAAAAGTAGAGGAGAAAAAGGCTGAAGTAAAAGAGAGTAGCTCTACCGTGAATATAACAGCCTGTGCAGGTTGTCACGGTGCAAACTTTGAGAAAAAAGCTATGGGTGTATCTAAAGTTGTTAAAGATATGACAAAAGCAGATATTGTAAAAGCTCTTAAAGGGTATAAAGATGGTTCGTATGGTGGAGCAATGAAAGGTATAATGAAAGGTCAAGTAACATCTCTTGATAATGCAACAATTGAGGCTATTGCCAATAAAATTGGTAAGTAATTTTTTATATTAAAGAGGTTTTAAGATAAAACCTCTTTTTGATAATAAGAATAAATTCATAAAAACACAATTAATACACAAAATGTTTTTATACTACGGTTGTAAAATAAAAAAACACATTAAAGGACATAACAATATGAAAACAATTATTAAAATAATAGCAGTCGCAGGACTCTTATCACCAGCAGTATATGCAGCAGCAAATACAGCAGCTTGTACAGGTTGTCATGGTAAAAATTTTGAAAAAGCGGCTCTTGGAAAATCTAAAATTGTAAAAGATATGACAAAAGCAGATATTGTAAAAGCTCTTAAAGGATATAAAGATGGTTCGTATGGTGGAGCAATGAAAGGTATGATGAAAGGTCAAGTAGCAAAACTAAGTGATGCTGATATTGAAGAGATTGCAACTAAAATTGGTAAAAAATAGCTATTACATCTCCTTCTCACCTCTTTTTGAGGTGTATTTACCTCTCTAAACAAAATTATTCTTAACAGTTATTTTGTTATAATCATTCCAAAAAGGTAATTTGATTATGTTTGGAATTTTTGAAAATCGAAACAAAATAAATGATGCTAAAATTTTTATAGGAAGCTCTGAAAAAAGTAAAGATAAACTGAAAGAGAGAAAGAGTCCTTATAGTGGTGAAGTTGTCTCTAGGTATCCTATCTGTAGTCCAGAAGATGCACAAATGGCACTTGAAATTGCAAAAAGAGCATCAAAAAAAATAGCACAATCCCCTTTATCTCAAAGAGTTGCATGGTTAGAAGATGTAGCTAAAAAACTGAAAAAATATAAAGAAGATATAGCCTTAACTTTGGTTGATGAGGTAGCCAAACCATTAGCCTTTGCTAGAGTTGAAGTTGACAGATGTATTGAGACTATAGAGATTACGGCTAAAGAGTTAATAGCACTTCATGGAGAGACAATTCCAACAGATATAGCCCCAAGTGGTAAAAAAAGTATTGCCTATTTTAAACGAGTTCCTGTAGGTGTTGTAGCTTGTATTACACCTTTTAATTTTCCTTTAAATCTTATAGCTCATAAAATTGCTCCAGCTCTTGGTGCTGGAAATGCTGTTGTACTTAAACCTACTCCTGAAGCTCCACTTACAGCTTATAAATTAGCAAAACTATTTATTGTATCAGAATATGCTATTAAAGATGCTTTAAGTGTGGTTTATGGTGATGTAGAGGTAGGTAGAACACTTGTAAAGAGTAAAATTCCTAGAGTCTTATCATTTACAGGCTCAGTTCCTGTAGGACATCTAATTACAAAAGAGGCTGGAATTAAAAAGGTAAGTTTAGAGCTTGGTGGAAATGCAGCTACTTTTATTGATAAGAGTGCTGATATTTGTTATTCTGCAAAAAGGTGTACCTTTGGAGCTTTTGTAAATAGTGGACAAGTATGTATCTCATTACAGAGAATTTTTGTGCATGAGGATATTTATGATGAATTTACAGACTCAATTGCTAGAGAGAGTCGTGAGTTAAAAGTTGGTTCACCCTATGATGAAGATACTTTTATGGGTCCTCTTATAGATAAAGAGTCTTTAAATAGAGCTAAAAGTTGGGTAGAGAGTGCAAAAAGTGCAGGTGCTAAAGTTATAGTAGGAGGCAAAGAGATAGATGGTAGTTTTGCTCCTACTATTATGGCTAATGTAACTGATAGTATGAATATTGTATGTGAAGAGGTTTTTGCTCCAATTGTTAGTCTTATAAAAGTTAGCTCCTATGAAGAGGCTATAGAGAAAATGAATGACTCTCCTTATGGGTTACAGTTTTCTATATTTACAAATGACTTACAACTAACACAAAGATTTATAGATGATGCTGAGTGTGGGGGGGTAATCATAAATGACATTCCAACACTTAGATTTGATGTTCAACCCTATGGTGGAAGTAAACTATCTGGAATTGGTAGAGAAGGTCCTAAATGGGCATTGGAAGAGTTTACAGAGATTAAGAGTATAGTAATTTGTTAATAATCTATTATGGACTACTCAACTGCTAAATAAGTTTAGGCAATTAGAATTTCTGCTAAGAATTATTAAAAAATTTTTATTAATTCAAAACAAAGTTATGCTATACTTTAAGCGAAAATTAATGAAAAAGAGAGATTTAGATGGAGCATATGTTTCAATCGGGGTTCTTGGGGACGAAAGCCCCCTTTTTTATAGATATAGCTGTAATATTTATAGGACTAATACCTTTTATATTAGCTCTTGCCATCTGGATAGCAAAAAAAGAGTATCACATAATTCATAGAAATATTCAGATTATACTATTTCTCACAACACTTATGGTATTAGTATATTCTGTATATAATTTATATCAAATTGAGTTCTATCAATATATTCAAAATAGCTATATAGATAGCAATATAATTAAATATTTTACCATATTCTATATAGTTATAGAAGTAATTACAATAATTGTATGGTACTATACAATAAAATTTGCAATAGCAGATAGTCAAAGAAGAGCATTACCCGGATTATATACTACAAGTCATAAAAAATCTGGTAAGGTATCTACTTTTTTAATAGTTTTTAGTAGTATTATATCAATATTTTTTTATATTGCACTATTTGTTATATGAAAAATTAATTAATAAAATTAAAGCTTATCTAAAAAATGAGATAAATAGAGCTAAAAATTCTGTTTTCGAGGAGATTATTAATGCTGTCACTTAATTGTAAAGATAGATTAAAAGAAGGTAAAAATCTCTTTGCATTTTCAGCAGGTATTGACTCTTCTGCACTCTTTTTTCTTCTTATAGAAAATAAAATAGAGTTTGATATTGCTCTTGTAAACTATGGATTACGAGAAGAGAGTATAAAAGAGGAGGAGTATGCCCTATCTCTTGCTACTAAATATAATCTTCAAGCCTATATAATCAAAGCTCCAAAATTTCATAATAATTTTGAAAAGAGTGCTAGAGATTTTAGATATAGTTTTTTCCAAACCTTAATAAATAGATATAAATATACCAATTTAATAACAGCACATCAACTAAATGACCAACTAGAGTGGTTTTTAATGCGTTTAGTAAAAGGGGCTGGATTACCTGAACTTTTGGGATTAGAGAGTATATCAGTTAGAGACAACTATACTCTAATCCGTCCAATTCTCCACCACTCTAAAGAGGAACTTTTAGATTATTTAAATAAAAATAGATATAAATATTTTATAGATAGCAGTAACTCCAATCCAAAATATGAAAGAAACTATTTTAGGAAAGAATTTGCAAATAAACTTATAAAGAGATATAAAAACGGCATAGAAAAAAGTTTTAATTACCTAAAAAAAGATAAAGATATTTTAATAGGTGAATATAAAGAGATTTTTGTCTTTAAAAAGCTTTATATTTTGAAAATGGAAAATAGCCACATAAAGGTGCGTCTTATAGATAAATATCTAAAAAAATTGGGCTATCTTCTCTCATCTTCACAAAGAAAAGAGATAAAAAATAATAACTCTATAGTTATTGGTGGAATTTGGGCTATTGAAATAAGTAACAATATCATATTTATCTCCCCTTATATAAAAAAACCAATACCAAAAAAATATAAAGAGAGGTGTAGAGTTTTCAAAATACCTCCGAAAATTAGAGGATATTGCTACAGCATCAATTTAGCATGTTATGATATAAATTTTCAAAATAAAGCTATTTAAAGAGTTTTGGCATTAGGATTTCTTCGTTTTTTTAATAACTAAATGTTTAGCGATTGGGTACTTCACCTCAATATCAATAGATTTTAAATCTAACATACTTAATGAGGCAACTATCGATGAGCGAACATTTTTCCCTTTTAGTAAAAATATATTATATCCATTTTCATAGAGTCCCATACGAACAGCAGAGGCTACAGAGTAGGTTGTAATAATAGTATCTTTTTTACTTAAAGCTCTAATATCAGCAAAGTACTCTTTTGTCCAAAGTAGTGGATTATGTTTTGGACTAAAAGCATCTTGATATAGAATATCTATCTTTTTGTCTATTTGTGGAACTATATTCCTTGCATCACCGATTAGAATTTCTATTTTAAATTGAGTATCCTCATAATATAAATTACTACTTAGTTCATTTATAATATTTTGAAATTGATTAAACTCTTTTGGATACTCAAATGTTTTAAGAGACTTGATTAAGCCTATATCCAATTCAGGAGATATAATTTCTATTTTTGTTTCCAGATTATATTTTTTTATATAATAGAGTGTACTAAGGGTATTATATCCTAATCCAAAACATATATCCAAAATAACCAATTTCTCTTTATTTTTCTGTAGAGACAAGGCAGGTTTTATATGTTTCTCTAAAGATTCAGTTAATGCCCCATCTTTAATTGAGTGATAAGCCTCATTAAACTCCATAGAGAACAGAGTTTTTGTACCATCTTTAGTAGTAATTAATTTCTTTTTATCTCTTAACTCTTCTTTATACATTTATAGTTTTTCGTTACTCCCCCCACCCTCAAGGGTGAATTGGTTATTTTGAGTTAGTATTATAGTTTTCATACAGTGATTATATACAAATTATGATAGAATGTCAATAATGGATTAATTTTCAGCAGAGCTGATTATTTCTCCTCACTGCTATAAATGGCGATGTCTCCAAAATAAATGAATATAGATAAAAAAGGTATAAGATGAACTCATTATTTAGTAGCTTAGATTGGATAATATTTGCTTTATATTTTTTAATATTAATATTAACCTCTCTCATATTAAGTAAAAGTAGTATAAAAACAACAAGAGACTATTTTACAGGTGATAATAAGATGCCTATGTTGGCAGTGGCTATATCTGTATTGGCAACCTCTCAATCTGCAGCTACTTTTTTGGGAGGACCAGAGTACTCTTTTGGAAAAGATTTAACATTTTTAGGGTTTTATCTATCTGCCCTTTTGGCTGTTATATTTGTGGCTAAAGTTTTAGTTCCTAAGTTTTATGCCATAAAAGCGATTACTGTTTATGAATACTTAGA
>CAZROY010000133.1:0-6394 GCA_964601885.1 uncultured Sulfurovum sp.
ATATTTTTAGTAAGTGTAATATCTACATCTTCTGGAATATTAAAATTAATATCATGAGAAAACCCAAGTTGTAGGTTTAGTACTTTTCCTTGAATAGATGCTCTATATCCCACTCCATTAATCTCTAAAGATTTCTCAAAACCTTTATCGAGTCCAATAATGATATTATTAAATAAGGCTCTATATGTTCCCCAAAAAGCAGAACTCTCTTTATCTTCACCCACTCTTGAAAATACAACTTCTGAACCATTAATATCAATACCGACTCGTCCATAAGTCTCTAATCTCTTCTCTAATTTGCCTTTTTTAGCAATAAGAGTCGTACCATTGAGTGATACCTCAATACCACTTGCAACAGTTACTGGTCTTTTTCCTATTCTTGACATATCTATCCCTTACCAAATACTACAGATTACTTCTCCACCAACCTTTAACTTAAATGCTTCATCATTTGCAATTACGCCTTTGTTGGTAGATACTACTAATGTTCCGTAACCATTTTTGAAACTTCTAATTTCATTAGCACCTTGATAGACTCTTCTACCGGGTTTTGAAATTCTTTTTATCTCATTGATTACACTATTACCATTTTCGTCGTACTTTAATACAACTTTAATACTCTTTTTATTGTCACTCTCTTTTACTTTGAAACTTTCAAGGTAACCTTTGTTAACTAAAATAGAAACTATAGCCTCAATTGTTTTTGAATGAAGAAGTGTTGTTACATCTAATCTTCTCTGTGCAGCATTTCTTATCCTTGTAAGAGAGTCTGCAATTATATCTGTCATCATCTTTAACTTCTCCTTACCAACTTGATTTTTTCATGCCCGGGATTAAACCCTCATTAGCCATTTTTCTTAAACAAATTCTACAAATTCCAAAGTCTCTATATACAGAGTGTGGTCGTCCACAAATATTACATCTTGTATATTCTCTTGATGAGAATTTTGCGGGTTTTTTCTGTTTTGCTATCATTGATTTTTTAGCCATTAGTTCTTTCCTTTAGCAAAAGGCATACCAAGTTTCTCTAAAAGAGCAAATGCCTCTCTATCGTTATTGGTACTTGTTACAATAGTGATATTCATACCATGAGTCTTAATAATATTATCAAATTCAACCTCTGGAAACATTAACTGCTCATTAAGACCAAAATTATAGTTGCCCCGTCCATCAAAACCTTTTCTAGGAGCTCCTCTAAAATCTTTTACTCTAGGAAGTGCAATTGATATTAGTTTATCAAAGAAGTTATACATATTTTTACCTCTTAGAGTAACTTTAATACCACTTGGACTACCTTCTCTTGCCTTAAAACTAGCGACTGATTTTTTAGCTTTTACAATAACCGCTTTTTGTCCTGCAATTAGAGAGATGGTATCTGTCATATTTTGAATAAGTTTATTATCTTTACCTTCTCGTCCTGCACCAACAGATATTACTATCTTTTCAAGCTTAGGTGTCTGCATTACATTTTTTATCCCTAACTCTTCTCGTAGAGCAGGTGTAATGTCATTATACTTTTGCTTCATTCTGCTCATAGATTATGCCTCTACTTTTTTTACATTAGAAATATGGATAGGCATCTCTTTATCAGAAAAACCACCATTTTTATTCTCTTCACTTGGCTTTACAGCTTTTTTGACTATTTTACAACCTTTTACAATAACAGCGTCTTTTTTGGTAAGAACTTTTAAAACCTCACCTATTTTGCCTTTATCATCACCGGCAATAATTAATACCTCATCACCTTTTTTAATTTTAAATTTTTTCGCCATTACCACACCTCTGGAGCAAGTGATACAATTCTCATAAATCCTGAATATCTAACTTCTCTAGCTACAGGACCAAAAATTCTAGTACCAATTGGTTGTTTTTTATCATCAATAATTACAGCCGCATTATCATCAAATCTAATCAAAGAGCCATTTTCTCTCTGTATCTCTTTATGTGTTCTAACAATAACAGCCTTGACCACTTTTCCTCTTTTAACTTTTCCAGTTGGAAGTGCTTTTTTTACAGAAGCTACAATTACATCACCTACTGTTGCATACCTTCTTTTAGAGCCTCCAAGTACCTTAATACACATAATCTCTTTAGCACCACTATTATCAGCTACATTTAATCTTGTAAAACCCTGTATCATTACTCTTCTCCTGTTTTTAGGATTTCAAGTAGTCTAAAACTCTTTCTTTTTGATATTGGACGACACTCAATAGCCAAGATGGTATCTCCAATCTTTGCACTACCTTTTTCATCATGAATAAGATATTTTTTAAATCTTTTTACAGTTTTATGATATTTTGGGTGAATAACTTTTCTCTCTACTAAAACGGTAGCTGTTTTTTCACCTGCCATCTTAATCACCCTACCAGTTATTTGTCTTTTTGGCATACTTTTTACCCCTTATTTAGACGCATTAGCAGTAATTGCTGTTTTAATTCTAGCGATATCTTTTCTCGCTACTCTTAACTCACTTGTGTTTGTAAGTTGCATTGTTTTTTGCTTTGCTTTAAGAGTAAATAGTTCAAGTTTTTTCTCTTTTAACAATACATTTAACTCTTCAATAGTTTTGTCTTTAATATCAGTATATTTCATTACTATCCTTTGCAGAGATAATTTTACATTTTAGTGGAAACTTATGTAACGCTAGAGTTAAAGCTGAACGAGCTATATCTTCTGGAACACCAGCTACTTCAAATAGAACTCTACCCGGTTTAATATTCATAACCCACTCTTCAACACCACCTTTACCTTTACCCATTCTTGTCTCTAAAGGTTTTTTGGTAAGGGGCTTATCAGGAAAGACTCTAATCCAACTTTTTCCCTGTCGCTTCATCTGTCTAGTCATGGTAATTCTAGCTGCTTCAATCTGTCGAGAGTTAATACGACCAGCAGAGACAGCTTTTAATGCAAACTCACCAAACTCAATCTTATTTCCTCTAAAAGATTTACCTCTATTTCTTCCTTTTTGAACCTTTCTAAATTTTGGTCTTTTAGGCATTAACATAACTATTCACCTCTTCTTCTTGATGGTCGTTTGCCACCTTTTTTCTCTTCTTTTGCTTCTAATTGGATACCTTTAGCAAGAATTTCGCCTTTGAAAATCCAAACTTTAATACCAATAATTCCATAAGTTGTCTGTGCTTCTGCAAAACCGTAATCAATTTTAGCTCTTAGAGTATGAAGAGGAACTCTCCCCTCAAGATACCACTCAGTTCTTGCCATTTCTGCTCCGGCAAGACGACCTGAAACGGAAATTTTAATCCCTTTTGCACCAGATTTTAATGCACCTTGAATGACTTTTTTCATAGCTCTTCTAAATGCAACTCTTCTCTCAAGTTGAGTAGCCACATTTTCGGCAGCCAACTGTGCTGATGCCTGAGCTTTCTTTTCCTCTTTAATATTTAAAGATATATCTTTACCAAACTTTTTACTTAATCTCTCTTTCAGCTTGGTAATATCTGCACCCTTTTTACCAATAATAATTCCGGGTCTTGCAGTTACAATAGTAACTCTAATCTTTTTAGCAGTTCTCTCTATAATAAGATTGGATACCCCTGCATAAAAAAGCTCTTTTTTAAGATACTTTCTAAGTTGATAATCCTCTGCAATAAAACCTGCTGTTCTCTCTTTCTTTGGAAACCATCTTGATTCCCAATTTCTATTAATTCCAAGTCTAAGACCTATAGGATTTACTTTTTGACCCATATTATGCTTCCTCTGCTTCTGCTACTTCTACCAAGATGTGAGCTGTTGGTTTTAATATTCTACTTGCAGTTCCTCTAGCTCTTGGTCTCCATCTTTTCATTACGGCTCCCTTGTCAACTCTACAACTTGTAATTATCACATCTTCTGGCTCAAAATCTCCATTAGCCACAGCAGATGCAATAACTTTTGAGATAATTCTAGCTGCCTTATTTGGCATAAACTCCAATGAGGCAAGTGCTAATTCTGCATTCATACCTTGAATTTCTCTTGCTATTAATCTAGCTTTGGTAGGTGATACTCTTGTAAATTTTAATAATGCTCTACTCATAACAACTATCCTTTTCTCTGAACAGAGCCTTTATGACCCTTGAATGTTCTAGTTGGTGCAAACTCACCAAGTTTATAACCTACATGATTTTCTGTAATAAATACAGGAATAAACTGTCTGCCATTATGAACATTGATAGTCAAACCTATAAATTCTGGAAAAATTACAGAGCGTCTCGACCATGTTTTAATTGGTTTATGAGACCCCTCTGCTTTTGCTTTTAGAACTTTCTTTTTTAGGTGTTCATCTATAAATGGACCTTTTTTAGTTGATCTTGCCATCTCTTACCCTTACTTCTTTCTCTTAGAGATAATTAATTTATCACTAGCTTTTTTCTTACGAGTCTTGTGACCTTTAGTAGGCATACCCCAAGGTGATACTGGGTGTCGTCCAGAGTTAGTTTTACCTTCGCCTCCACCGTGTGGGTGGTCAATAGGGTTCATTGCACTACCTCTAGTTTGAGGTCTAATTCCTCTATGTCTTTGTCGTCCAGCTTTACCGCCAACAACATTTATCCAATCTTCACTTCCAACAGTTCCAATAGTTGCCATACACTCACCAAGTACATACCTCATCTCACCTGATGGAAGTCTAAGAGATACATATTTGCCATCTCTACCCATAATTTGAGCATATCCACCAGCACTTCTTGCAAGTGTTCCACCTTGACCAATATTAAGCTCAATATTGTGAACTAAAGTTCCAACAGGAATTGCTTTAAGCTTCATAGCGTTACCTGTTTTAATATCAAGTCCAGATTCCGCTGACATAATTTTATCTCCAACCTTCATACCTTTAGCTTGGAGAACATATCTTCTATCGCCATCTCTATATTTAACCAAACAAATTCTACAAGTTCTATATGGGTCATACTCAATAGTAGCTACTGTTCCCTCAACTCCAAACTTATTTCTCTTAAAATCTATAATTCTATATAACTTTTTAGCTCCACCTTGTCTGTGGCGAGATGTAATCCTACCGTTAGAGTTTCTACCAGCACTTCTTGGAAGCTTTTTAAGAAGAGTTCTCACATTAGCTTTTGCCGTAATATCTCTATTATCAAGGTTTGTAATATATCTACGACCAGCTGAGGTTGGTTTATATGATTTAATTGCCATCTATCTCTCCTATACTGCTAAGCTTTCAATTTTTGCATCTTCAGGTAAAAATACATAAAATTTTTTAAAATCTGCTCTCTTACCCTCAACACCTTTAAATCTCTTTACTTTACCACTAACCCTCATAGAATTTACTCTTAAAGGTTTAATGCCAAAGTACTCTTGGAAAACTGCTTTTAGACCATTTTTAGTCATTCTCGGGCTAGTTTGAACAACGATAACACCCCTCTCTTGAAGTTCAAGAGACTTCTCGGTATATAGTATTGCTTTAATATCTGTAATATCTGCCATTTTAGCTCTCTTTTATCAATTTATCCCAAACAGCTTTTTCGATTACCACAGAGTGATAAGCGGCCGCAAGGTAAGCATTTAGCTCATTAGTCTCTACTAAATATGCATTTTGAAGATTTCTAAATGCAAGAAATGTTTTATCATCAATTGACTCTTTTACAATTAATACATCTCTCTCTCCAATAGTATTGACAAATGTTTTAGCATCTTTTGTTTTACCTGTCTCAATAGTAATATTATCAACTACAAAAAGTTTTTCATTAATGGCTAAGTCTGCCAATGCTCTATGTAGAGCCAATTTTTTCTGTTTTTTATTTACCTTTTGGTTATAATTTCTATTATTCTGAGGACCAAATGCAACACCACCACCAACAAAAACAGGAGAACGAAGAGAACCAGCTCTTGCTCGTCCACCACCTTTTTGGCTCCACGGTTTTTTACCACCACCTCGCACCATTGAACGATTTTTAACTTGAGCTGTATTTGCTCTAAGTCCTGCCGTATAAGCTTTACAATATAGGTAAAGGTTATGTGGGTGAACTTCTAAAAATGACTTTGGAATGTCATCTGCTTTAATTACTCTTGTACTCATTATTTAACAATCCTTACCAATCCTCTAGCACCATTATGACCCGGGATTGAACCTTTTAATACTAATATTCCATTCTCAGCATCATACGAGATAACATCATTTTTAACTGTAACTTGAGTGTTTCCATATTGTCCGGGCATTTTTTTACCTTTTTGAACACGACCCGGCCACTCTGCATTACCAATTGAACCAATTCTTCTACCAAATCTATGACCATGACTTGATGGTCCTCCACTAAAGTTGTGTCGTTTCATTCCACCTTGAAAACCTCGACCTTTAGTTTTTAGTGAAGTTTTTACCGATTTTGCCTTTGCTAAAGCTTCTGTACTATAATTACCCTCTTTAGTACCCTCTGCCACA
>CAZROY010000134.1:0-4092 GCA_964601885.1 uncultured Sulfurovum sp.
CCTCGTAATACTTGTACAGTGCGTCAAACTTCAGGCTTTTCTTATAAAAAAATATTTTCCAGATGAGACTCCAAAAGTACCTGCTACGCCGATGGCAAATAGTAGTAATGAAGATGAACAGCAACGAGTAGCTGCCATTATAGCAGCAGTATTAGAATTTCGTAAAACTAAATCATAATTAAGGTAAACAATGGCAAAGAAATATATTGATGTGATGGATACAACCTTTAGAGACGGATTTCAATCCGTTTTTGGTGGTCGTGTTCTTATGGATGACTTTTTTCCAGCAGTAGAAGCGGCTAAAAATGCAGGTATAAATCACTTTGAATTTGGTGGAGGAGCCAGATTTCAAAGTCTCTATTTCTATCTTCAAGAAGATGCTTTTGAGATGATGGATAGATTTAGAGAGATAGTCGGACCTGAAGCAAATCTTCAAACCCTTTCTCGTGGAATTAATACAGTTATGTTAGAAACGGGAAGTCGAGAGCTAATTGACCTTCATGCAAAAATGTTTAAAAAACATGGTACTACAACCATTAGAAATTTTGATGCTTTAAATGATGTCAATAATTTAGCTTATAGTGCAGAGTGTATTAAAAGACATGGATTACAGCATGAGGCAGTTATTACCATGATGGATTTGCCACCCGGTTGTAGAGGAGCTCATGATGTAGCTTTTTATAAGAGAACTCTTAGAAATATATTAGATGCAGGAATTGAGTTTGACTCTTTATGTTTTAAAGATGCAAGTGGAACAGCAAATCCAAATAAAGTTTTTGAAACTATCTCTATGGCTAGAAAACTCTTGGGTGAAGATGTTCACTTAAGACTTCATACCCATGAAACAGCAGGTGTGTCTGTGGCATCATACTTGGCGGCTCTTGAAGCTGGAGCAAATGGTATTGATATGGCAGCATCACCTGTCAGTGGAGGAACGAGTCAACCAGATATTTTAACTATGCTCCATGCTACAAAAGGGACAAATTATAATCTTGGTGATTTAGAACTTGGTAAAATTTTAAAATATGAAGATAGATTAAAAGAGTGTTTAGCTGAATATATGATACCACCAGAGGCTACACAGGTTTCACCTCTTATTCCATTCTCTCCAATGCCGGGAGGAGCTTTAACCGCCAATACTCAAATGATGAGGGATAGTGGCAACTTAGATAAGTTTGATGAGGTTATTGTCGAAATGAAAGAGGTTGTAGAGCGAGGAGGATATGGTACATCTGTAACTCCTGTAAGTCAATTCTATTGGCAACAAGCTTATGCAAATGTGATGTTTGGTAAATGGAAACAGATAGCACCGGGTTATGGACGAATGGTTTTAGGATATTTTGGTAAAACTCCTGTCCCTGCTGACCCAGAGATAGTTAAACTTGCATCTGAAAAGCTTAAATTAGAACCAACAAAAGAAAATCCTTTAGATTTAGCAGATAAAGAGGTTACAAAATCAATTGCATATTGGACAAAGGTGCTTGAAGATGAAGAGTTAGAGACAACAGAAGAGAATATATTTATAGCTGCGGCTTGTGATAGAAAAGGTATATCATTCCTAAAAGGTGAAAGCCCATTGATGGTAAGAAAAGGTAAAGAAAATCAACAAAATAGTGGAGAAGAAAAAATGAGTGGAAATTATACAGTAATAGTTGACGGTAAAAAATATAGTGTGCAAGTGGCAGAGGGTGATGCAGATATTCAAGTAACTCCTGCATCAACTTCAGTAGAAGCACCAAAACCAGAAAAGAGAGTATCAGATGGAGGAAAAGGCTCATTAGAGATTAAATCTCAAACTCCGGGTAATGTTTGGAAAATTATAAAATCTGTAGGTGATACTGTTCAAGAGGGTGAGCAGATTATGATTTTAGAGGCTATGAAGATGGAGATTGATATTCTAGCTGAAAGAGCTGGAGTTATTAAATCAATTGATGTAAAAGTGAATGATGCTGTTATAGACGGTCAGCTACTTGCTACAATGGAGTAAGAGCATGAAAATTAGACAAATTTTCATCTCATTACTATTTACTTTAGTTGCTATGAGTTCACTCTCTATGGCAAATGAAGATATAGGAACAGATAATGGAGTATCTCACTCTGAGAGTGCAGAGAAGAAGCCTTATGTATCAAAGACAGTTACAGAGTTAGCAAGTAGCTTTTGGGAGACTACAGGTATTAATGCAATTTTTGATACAGATGATGGAGAGATGACATCTGACCCTGCTGGTGCTACAAAAGAGCGACCTATGACCGCTTTTGAGTCCTCAATTGGTCGTATAATTATGATTAGTATTGTATTTTTACTATTCTATCTAGCAATAGCTAAAGGGTTTGAGCCTCTTCTACTTTTACCTATTGCATTTGGTGGACTATTAGCCAATATTCCATTAGCTCATATTGCGGGACCTCACGGAATGTTGGGAGTTATTTATAATATGGGTATTGCTAATGAGTTTTTCCCTCTACTTATCTTTATGGGTGTCGGGGCAATGACAGACTTTGCTCCACTTTTAGCAAATCCTAAAACTGCACTATTGGGTGGTGCTGCCCAATTTGGTATTTTTGGTTCACTTGTTGGTGCTGTTATGTTAGGTTTTGACCTACAAGATGCTAGTGCAATCTCCATTATTGGTGGTGCAGATGGTCCAACTTCTATTTTTATTGCCAATAGATTAGCACCTGATATGTTGGGGGCTATAGCAGTAGCTGCTTACTCCTATATGGCCTTAGTTCCTGTTATTCAACCTCCAATTATGAGAGCCTTAACAACTAAAGAGGAGAGACAAATTAAAATGGGTGTTCAGAGAAAAGTGCATAGATTAGAGAAACTATTTTTCCCTATTGTTGTACTTATGCTATCTATTTTGATTTTACCAGAGTCAACTCCGTTAATTGGTGCATTTGCATTTGGTAACTTTGCTAAAGAGTCAGGTGTTATAGATAGATTGAGTAATACTATGCAGAATTCACTAATTAATATTGTAACTATCTTTTTGGGATTAGGTGTTGGTTCAAAATTGGCAGCCGATAAGTTTCTAGTATTAGAGAGTTTAGGAATTATGATTATTGGACTTATCGCATTCGCAGTGGGAACGGCTGCTGGTGTAATTATGGGTAAAATAATGAATAAATTTTCAAAAGAGCCTATTAATCCACTGATAGGTGCGGCTGGAGTATCTGCCGTTCCTATGGCAGCTAGAGTTGTAAGTAAAGTTGGTTCAGAAGAGAAACCGGGTAATGTTCTTTTAATGCATGCAATGGGTCCTAATGTGGCAGGGGTTATTGGTTCAGCAGTTGCTGCTGGTGTACTACTTTCTATTTTTAAATAGAGGTAACTTATGGCATAATTACTATTGTGATTATGCTATCTTTTATATCAAATAAAATAAGATTATTAGAAACTATTTAATCTTATTTTATTTGCCATAAGGCAAATAACTTATTTATACAGAAAAGGTAAAAGAGATGAGTACCAAGGCACCAAATGCTCTTGACGAACTAGGACTTGAAAATATTGGTAATGTTTATTATAATTTAAGTTATGATGAACTTCATATCCATGAGACGAATAGAAATGAGTGTAAACTTTCATTGACAGGGACAGCCATTTGTGATACAGGTATCTTTACTGGGAGAAGCCCAAAAGATAAATATTTTGTTGACCAAGCTCCATCAAATGAGCATATATCTTGGGGAGAAATTAATCAAAAGATTACCAAAGAGATATTTAATGAACTATTAAAGTTCACTAAAAATCAATTCTCTGGCAAAGATATTTATGTAATGGATGTCTTTACAGGAGCTAGTAAAGAGAGTAGGAAATCTATTCGCTTTGTATCTGAAATTGCATGGCAGGCACATTTTGTAAAAAATATGTTTATTCGTCCAACAGAAGAGGAGTTAGAGCATTTCAAACCAGATTTTGTTGTATATAATGCGTGTAAAACAACTAATAGAAAATGGAAAGAACATGGTTTAAACTCTGATGTATATGTGTGTTTCAATATAGAAGAGAATGTGTCTATTATTGGTGGGACATGGTATGGTGGAGAGATAAAAAAAGGGATATTCTCCATGATGAACTATTGGCTT
>CAZROY010000135.1:0-8405 GCA_964601885.1 uncultured Sulfurovum sp.
AGTTACAGTCACTGATGGTGCAGTAGAATCACCTGAGTCCGCTACATTTGTTAAATCTAATAATACACCACCATTTGCAGCACTTGCATCTATTTCGGTTATTGTAGAGCTTAAATTATCAGTTGCATTATTTAAATCAACTTCTGTATCACTTACAATAGTTAATTTTGTTACACTATCAGCATCTAAATTTGCTATTAATAATCCACCTTCTGTATCATCTGTAGTACTAGCATTATCTTTTCCAAGATTTGCAGTATTGATAGTAAGATTTTCAATATTATTTACTACAAGATCAGATATTGTTAAAAGAGCTTCATCATTCATTTGAACAGCTCTTCCATCACTATCTACACTTACAATATTTAGAGTTAATGAATCAGATGTACCTGATGAGTCTTTGAGTCTAAAGTTAATATCATCTAATGTTGCACTTACTTTATTGTTAAGACTTAAAAAGTCAAGTTCTGTTACAGAAGCAGCTACATTTTTAACCTTAACAGTTTCTCCACCTAACTCTACTGCAATTCTCTCAAGCTCTGTTGCACCATCAAGATTAACTGTTAAATTATCAGTATCTGTACGGAAAGCAATATCCTCTACATTTTTTAAAGATGCAGCTGTTGTAACACTTGAAGTTAAAACGATACCCAATGCATCTTGCCCATCACCCAAATCAATTACATCATCTTTTGTAAAATCATCTAAAATTACTCTATCATCTCCAGTACCACCAGTAATATTTACTTTATTTGTACCTGTACCTGCTCTTAAGTCTAAATCTAAATCACCTGTAAATGCTGAAGCATCAACTGTTTTAATAGTATTCATGGCATTAGTACCATTTAAACTATTATCTATACTTAAATCTTTATCACCAGTAATTACAAGTTTAGTTGTGCTATTTAATGCTGTACCACCTAAATCCACTTTATTATTAGCTGTTTTAGATTCAATATTAAGAGTTTCAATAGTATTTCCACTTAACGAAACTTGTGCTTGATTTGTAACATGTTCAAGTGTTAGAGTTGTACTATCTGTTGTAGTATTATAAACAGTACCATCAAATTCAATAGATGTATTGTTATTATTTACATTTTTTACACCAATATTCATTTCATTAGCACCAGTTACAGTTAAATCAGCTACTGAATTTTGATTAAGGAAATCTGTTACACCTGTAGTATTTGACATATCATATTTCACTTTACCAAAAGCTGTAAATTGAATATTTTCTATATTTGAAACAGCACCACTTACAGTAGGCATGTTAGTATTATCTCCTACCTGTTGAATAATTAGTGTATCATTACCTGTTCCACCATCAATTCTATCTTCACTGGTAAATGTATTAACATTGTTACCGTTAATTGTATTTTGAACAACTGAACCATCAAATAGGTCATCCCCATTTGTACCATAAAGATTATCAGGCTCAACAGTTAACATTTTTGCTGAGGCAGTTTGAACAATATTATCTACTTTTGACTCTGCACTTGTTACTGTACTAGCATCATTAGTTACTGCCAAATCAGCTCCAAAATTTAATGAAGTAGCATAATCTGATGGAGCTTTTTGTAAATGGTCTGCTGTATAATTAGAAACCTCTACACGATTTGTAAATTGGTCATAAGCTGCTTTTGTAGTTGCATCTGTAGCATCTTTATAATCTCCCACTGCAGTTACTAAAGCTGCTACCACTTCACCTCTTGATTTACCATTAGTTAGCTCATTTACCCAATATGCAATACCATCAGGGTCATCTGTAACTGTTTTATTTAATGTATTTTTATATATATGCTCAATAAATGCTTGGTCACTATCAAGACTTGAACCAAAATATGTTTTTGCATCATCTGTATTTAACATTACATTTGCAGTTGTAGCCATATCTGGTTGATTTGTCTGCCAATATTTGTTTCCTTCTCCCTCAGATGCTCTATTAAAAATAGCAACATAAAGTTGTGAAACTTCCGTTTTTGTTAATGCCATGTGTTTCTCCTTGTAAGAAATAAAATTTAGTTTTCAAGTAAATAATTCTTTTCTTAAATGAATAATTTTTACTCTGGCATTATTCTAACACAAAAATCTTAAAGCAATACTAAAAAAAAATATTTTTTTTTAATCTACATTTTTTCTACACTTTTTTGATTTATTTTCAAAATAAACCCCCACAATAGCAATGGCGAAAGCAAGTAATGAAGTAAATAGAAGCTCTTTTAATGAGCCTTTTTCTGTTAGGGTGAAATAGTCCAATATCCAAATTGCTAAGAAGTGGCTTAGAAAGATAGCATAAGAGAGAGAACCCAATAGACGATTAAGTGGAAATTTAACTTTAATAATTGATAGCCAATATATTAAAGGTATGCCAATAAAAATACCTATTGATGTTTCTCTTATATAGGCACTATTATTAATATGAAATATTAAAAAAAGAGAACTTGTTATCCAGATAACAGACAAAAATAGTTTGTCAAATAGAGTTTTGTTTCTAATTGAAACTCCCAATATAAATATAAATAGAACCCCAACGATTAATCTATATCCAAAATAGTCTGGCTGAATTAAAAGAAAGGCAGATAATAGATATATTAGAAAAGAGATAGATATAGATATATATTTGATTTTTGGATAGAGTAGTATAAATGGTAGGAGAATATAGGCTTGGAGTTCCGTTCCTAATGACCAAGCAGGAGGAATTAACCACCAATGTGGAGTGGAGAGTATAGCATTATCTATTAACATATAATAGTTTAACGGTATAATTGTTAAATTTGTAAATATATTAAATAGAGTAAAATGTGGATTGGCAAAATCTGTAATAAGTAGAAATAGAGTAGTCAAACCTACCATAAAGAGATATAGAGGGAAAATTCGTTTTATCCTGTCTCTTATAAAAAGAGTATAGTTTTTATATATGGTATATATATAAGATACCACATACCCTGCTAATATATAAAACATAACAACAGCTATAACACCTATATTTAAACCATTAACTCTAATGCCTAAATGGGATAACATTACTAAAATAGCCAAAATAAGACGGAGATACCCAAACACTATTTAGCCTATAAAATACTCTAATCTTTTTATTATATTGCTCCAATCATGCTCTCTTATCCAACTCTGTTGTCTATCTAGGTTGGAGTAGAGACTCTTAGGGTTTTTGATGAGATATTTTATAGAGTCTGCTATACTTTTAACAGAAAAATCATCTGTAAAATGGACAATATCTGCAACATCATTAAATATTGGCTGTGGAGTACATAGAATTGGGTTTAGAGTAGATAAGGCATATCGAATAGCTCCACTTGCAGATTCGTTAGTTTGTCTATATGGCATAACAATTAAATCTGAACTATCTAATAACTTAAAACTCTGCTTATCTTCTAAAAAATCGGTTTGAAACTCAATACTATCTAAAACCCTTAACTCTTTTGCTATTTGATAAATTTTCTCATAATACTCTTTGGATTTGGGAATGGGATAGATTGCATTAACTAATAACAGTTTTAAGTGTGAAAAATCTCTTTTTAATAAAGCAAAAGCCTCTATTAACTCCAATATCCCTTTATGTGGAAGTAGAAAACCGTAAGATGAGATGGTTTTAATCTCTCTATTTTTAACTATATCTCTATCTCTATTGGTAACTCCATGAGGTAAAAGGCTTATATTTGTTAAATCCATACTTTTAAAAAAGTTTAAATCATCTATAGTATGTACTAACAATCTATAAACCTTTTTTAAACTATCCCGTATATCTTTTAAAGATGCCTCTAACCCCTCTATTGTTACATCTGCTACACTATGAAATATAATAACTATTTTAATATTGGCTAGAGTTAACCTATCTATTATCTCTTTTAAATTTCTGGTGGAGAAAAAACCAAAATTAAAATTAATTACTACCCTTTTTGAATTGGATGTAATAATATTTTCGATTAAATGAGTATTATCTTTGTCAAATCTATTTCCCCAACATCTAATAATATTCTTCTCCTTAGAGTCACAAATTGGACTATTTGAGTAGTTTGCAAAAATATTAACACTATATTTACTACTTAATTTACTTAATAAAAACTCTGAATAGGTGGCTATCCCACACTTTGTATTATAACTGCTAACCCATGCCAAATTTATCTTTTGTGAACTAAAAACCTCTTCATTTTCTAACTTGGCTATAAACCTTTCTGTTTTTGCTCTATAATCCTCCCACCTAAAGTGGTTGGAGATTAAACTGTATGCCCTTTGAGTCTTTTCTGCTATTTTATCTTTAGATAAAAGAGTTATTTCGCCCAAAATCTCTTTTAGATGGTCTATATTTGGCTCTACCCAATATGAGTTAAATAGATTAAAATGAGTTTTCGCCTTGGCAAATGAGTAATCTATAAGCCATGAGTTATCCTGTTTGCAAAAATCAATCTGCCCACCAAAGGCTGTAGTGATTACAGGTAATTTAAATAACATAGCCTCTGCCATAGGCAATCCAAACCCTTCTCCTCTGCTTGGAGCTACTAGAGCATTACTATTTTTATATAACCATGCAATCTCCCCATCTGATAGCTCTTGGTTTATTAATATAATCTCTGGTGAGTTTGAGTCCTGTTTTATCCTCTTGACCTCATCTTCTATTCTATTATGTGGATTTGGAAATGTTTTTATAATTAGTGTTACATCGTCTAGGTTGCTAAACTGCTCTATATAGGCTTGTAGTAAAATATCAACCCCTTTTCTTGGAAAACATGAGGAGATATGTAGAAATTTAAACCCCTTTGTTGTATTTAACTCTACCTCTTTAGGTTTAGCCTCTAATATATGCTCTACACCTAAACCTACCACCTCTATTGGTCTCTTGACTCCAGCTTGAGATAAAACCTCTTTTACATAATGACTCATAACTGTAATACCATCTAGGTTCTCATTAAAACTATTAACATACTCCAATGGAAAAGATGACTCTTCCCAACCGTAAGAGTTTAAGATATTTAACTCTCCACTCATCTGGGCAACTCTTGGAGGGTATAGATTTCTAAATACCACTTTGGCATTTATATACTTTTTTGAGAGATTTGCGATTTTTTGAACTTCTGGATTTTGAGATAGGAATTTGCTATCTGGAGTGTAGTCACCACCCCCTTCTGTAGCAAATAGAGATACCTGATTTGGATACTTTCTATTAAAAGCTAGAGCTGAATATCTATTTAATATTGCTAAAGAGTATGAACTATCATAAGGTCCTTCAAATTGATATTTAACTCTTTTTGATTTTTCTACTACTTTATACTCTTTGGGTGGTGTAACACCTATAGATTTTAGATACTCTACTAAATCTTTAACTATATTCTTATGGCTATATCTCTCTTTTGCCTCTATCTGTGTCTGAATAACTGCCCTTCTAAAGGCTCTATTTGTTCTGATGAGGTGAATGGTTGCGGCTATATCTGAATAGGACTTTTTATTAAATAGAATAGCTCCACCATTTAGAGTATCTTTTATATTACTGCTATTATATGCAATAATAGGCAGATTAAAAAGCATAGACTCAATAAGTGGAATACCAAACCCTTCATGTTCACTCATACATAGAAATAGATTAGCACCCCTATAGTATGCAAAGAGTTGCTCATCAGATACTTTTCCCGTTAAAACTATATGCTCCTCTAAACCATGTTTTAATATTAAGCTCTCTAACTCATCTTTATAGCGGGAGTCTGTAACTCCACCTATAATATATAGTTTGAAACTATCTGATATTTTTCTATATATATTGGCTATCTCTATTAGGTCATGTTGGGCTTTATTTTTTGCAACTCTGCCTATAAATATAATATTAAAATCATCTGCTATTTTATCAAATAGTTTACTATCCCACTTGGAACTTAATATCTTTTTGGTATCTATTAAGAGTGGAATTGTTTTTACATTTTTAAAATTATGCTCTATTAACTCTTTTGAGTTTAAATTACTATCCCCAATAGCACCCTCTACTCTATTTGATAGCTCTGGAAGATACTCTATCCCCTTTTTACACAACTTATATAGTATTGTCCCTTTTTTAAAAAATTGATATGGAGTAATATTGTGATAAATCATAATCTTTCGCATATCTAATTTATCTATCCATTGCGAAAAATCATAATAGATTGAGTAGTGAATTAGTAGTATTTGGGTATTATCTTTTTTATCTATTTTTTTGTAAGATATTACCTCTCCTTTTAAAGAACTCTCTATATTCTCAGCATAGATGTTTGATATAAAGCCTAAATCTAAGAGTATCTTTTGGAGATAGAACATTCCATTGCCAATTCCGTCCCCTCTTACTGCTGATGGTGAGAATTGATGTATTGATATTTTTTTCACTTCTTATATCCTATAATTGAGTAGTCTTGCTCTTTTGTTGATGCAAAAATAAGGTTATTTACATCTTGATTATTTGGTATATCTATAAAAGAGGGAGTTTTAATTGGGTGGAGTCTATGAATTTTTACATCTGAAAAACCCCTATTTTCTGCTAAAAATTGTAAAGTTATCGGTGGGATTGGATTGATATGTGTTGGGTCGGTATAGAAACTACATGAGCCTACCATTAAATTTTCAGGATTTGGTGTCTCAAATATTATCATGCCTCCCTTTTTAAGCAGACGAAAAACCTCATCAAAAAGAGATATTAAAACCTCAAACTCTAAATGCTCTACTATATGAAACCCTGTAAGAACTGCTATAGAGTTCTCCTCTTTTGATTGTAGATATTTTAAAGCATCTTGACATAAAACATTTAATCCATATCTTTTTGCTTCATTAACCATTAATCTATTTAAATCAACCCCGATAGCATCTATTGAGTTATCTTTTAAAAGTTCTAGCCACTCACCTCTGCCAGAGCCAATATCAATAATCTCTCCATCTATATTCTTTAAAACAGATTGAACCATAGGCAGATAGTAACTTTGTCTCTTTTTAATATCCTCTCTTGAACCTCTAAATCTATCTTCAAAAGAGATATATAGAGTATCTAGTAGATGTCGTCTCTCATTTTCAAGCTCTTCTATTTTAATATCTTTTTGTCTATCTTTTATATTATTGAGAAGTTTATTTAAACCTATATCTATCTCTTTTAATGCCTCTTTTGCTCTCTGTATCTCTTTTATTTTAAACTCTAACTCTTTTAGATTATTATTAGTAATATTTTTTAAGTTATCTATTTTTCTATCTGTACTATCTTTTAAATTATCAATTTTTTTATCTATACTATCTTTTAAATTATCTATTTTACTATCTGTTCTGTCTATACTATTTTTTAAATTATCAATTTTTTTATCTATACTATCTTTTAAATTATCTATTTTTCTATCTGTTCTATCTGTACTATTTTTTAAATTATCTATTTTACTATTTTGCTCCTGCTTTTCTAAAAAGTAGTGAGCTTCAAATCTATTTACTCTTTCAATTACTCTAGGGAGCATTATAAGTTTTGTAAAAAAGCTTATAATTGGTACTCTATATAAAATGGTCATAATATATCTTTTTTTAATTCCCAAAATTTTAATATTTTTCTCTCTTCCCTCTTTTGAAAACCTGACCATTGCCAATATTTCTGTTTTTGACCGTTTTCCACTTCTTAAAAGCTCTAATCTATTATTTAATGCCTCTTCATCAACCTCTCTTTGTAAAATGGTTCTATATAGATTTTTAATAAACTCTATATCATGATATTTGGTAAAATCCTCTATCTGATAGGTATCAACCTCTCTTCTCCTAGATTTCCTTTTTTTTGGGCTACTTTTTTTGGGATTGTCTTTATACCTATTAATTATATTATCTATCTCCTCTTTTAATAGCTTTTTATCTATTTTGGGGCTATTTATCTCTATCATCTACTCTCCATTATTTATAAATCTACAAAACTATTATCAGTAAAATAGACTCTCTCTACACCAATAATCTCTACTTCAAAACTATCTGTAATTATATTATATGTTTCTTTATCTATCTGCTCAATAGTTACCTGCTCTTGTAGTAAATTTATATATAAATTATCACTCCCTTCTCCACCATTAATATGGTCATATCCACCTGCACCAATATATATTTTATCATCTCCTAAGCCTGTAGAGATAATATTATCAACCATATTATCTATAATAGTATCATCTCCACTACCTGTAGTTATATTCTCTATAATTACACCCTCTGCTATTGCAAAATTGTTTTTTCCTGTATATAAATAGTTGCTATTATAAAGCTCTGTAATTTTATCTTTTATCCACTCTTTTGCATCTTTATTGGTAATCCCCTCTTGTTGCAAAGATATAATATCCTCTAAACTATATACATCGACACTATTTAATGTTCCACCCCTCATATCAAGAGTGGTATCTCCTTTGGTTAAAGATAAATCTATA
>CAZROY010000136.1:0-5516 GCA_964601885.1 uncultured Sulfurovum sp.
ACTCAAGTGTCTAATATTTGCAACTATTCCTTCTTTAAGTGAAAATGCCTGAACTTTAAAGGTTGCAGGATTATCAACTCCATAACTTTGGGCATTAATAGGGTTGTATGTGATATTTTGAATATCATCTTTATTTAACAGCTTTGGAGACTCATCAGCAAAAAAACGGCTTTTAACTGCTCTATACTCTTCTATAGTTTTATGATAATCTAAATGGTCACTTGTAACATTTGTATGAACTTTAAGTGCAAATTTTATATCTTCTATTCTATTTTGGTCTATTGCATGGGAGCTAACCTCCATAATAAAATATCTGCAACCTCTATCTTTTGCGATTTTAATATGATTTAATGTATCTAAAATAGAGGGTGTAGTCATAATTTTCTCTTGAACCCTCTCCTCATTAACAAAAAAACCTCTAGTTCCTTGAAGTGCAACCTTTTCACCTAAATCTAATAGAAATGAGTAAATGGAGGCTGTAACTGTAGTCTTTCCATTTGTTCCTGTAACACCAACTACTTTTATAGAGTTTAGCCCCCATTTAGAGATTAAATCTTTTGGTGTTATAAAAGAGGGTGCTTCCTTAAGTTGTTTAAAATATTTTCGGTTTTGAGCTGTTAACAGAAATTGTGTATCTTCAGATATTTCTAAAGTATCATCTGTTAAATAGCTATAGCCATCTAAATTATAATCTAATTTCACCTATATCTTCTTTTTCTATTTTTTATCTTTATCTTTATCTAAATCTAATTTATAATATAACTCATATATATCTTGACTCTGTCCAAATGCACTACTCATCGAGTCTAAAAACTGCTCTGCCAAATCGTATTGACCTCTATCGATGAGTTGTGAGATAAAGTCTATATACTCATCTTTGCCTTTTAGAATAACTTTTGTAGAGAACATTACATCTTCAAAAGCTCTACTAAAATCGCCTCTACTCTCAACAAATGCTAAGAAATCCTTATATCTAATGCCATCTTGATAATCTATTTTATCCTCGACTGGTGAGAGGAGTTGTCCTATTTGGTTTTTTGTACTATCTAGGGTTGATATAAGATTTGTCATAATCTCTCCGGCATCCTCTTGCTCTTTTTTTATAATTTGATAATAATCATAAAGTGCTTGAGCCTCTTCACCACTTTCCATTCCAATATCACAGAGAAAAGCACCTATCTTAGCATCGCCATTAGATGGGTACTCTTTAAGTAGTAATCCATAAGTTGTTAACGCATTCTTATATTGTCCAAGTGCAAACTGCTCTTCTGCTCTAGTTAATAGTCGATTGATATTTACTTTTCTCATCATTTTATCCTAATTGTTCTAATTTATCTTCCCAACCGTGGGGAACATTCATAACCGTTATATCTGGATGAATTAAACTCTTCATCTCTCTTTCAATACCAAATTTGATGGTTGTGCCTGAACTTCCACAACCAACACATGCACCTTGAAGTTGTACAAAAACAACTCCATTTCTTATATCTATTAGTTTCACATCTCCACCATCTTGTTTAATCCAAACAGAGGCTTTATCTAAAATATCTGTAACAATGGGTTTTAACTCTTCATCTGAAAATGGAAGCATTTGCTTTTCCTTAATTTAATTTGATTAATATATTTATACATAATAATTTCTTCTTTGTCAAGAGAATATAGCTACTTTTAGTCTATATCTTGATATTTTATATAAGAAATTTCTCAATATTTCAATCATATATAAAGTTTTTAAGATTACAATATATTAAATCTAAATAGCAAAATACCAATGATTAGAAAAATATTTAAAAAAAAACAGACAAATAGTAAAATAGACCAACTTATTAAAAAGTATAAAATACCAAGAGAGTATCTATCTGTAAACCGTAAATCAATAACCAGAGGTATCTTTATAGGACTATTTTGGGGCTTTATACCAATGCCTATGCAGATGTTAGCTGTTTTGTCTATAACACCATTTTTAAAATTTAATGTTCCCATTGCAATATCTATGGTCTGGCTAAGCAACCCTTTAACGATGCCTTTTATGTACTATATGGAGTATCAAACGGGCAATTTGATATTAGGTCGCCAAGGATTAGAGGATATTCAATTGACACTAAGTTGGTTTAGTGAAAATTGGGATAACATTCTACTCCCTCTTTATGTTGGGACTATACCCTATTCTGTTTTTGTTTCTGCTATAATCTATTTTATTATAAACGGATTATGGATTGCCTCTATTAAGAGAGCAAAACCTTATAAATTTAAAACTCTTAGTAAAACTTCTAATACTCTTTCTCAAAAAGAGTAAGTCATAATCAAGCTTTATCCATTTAGATAATCAGGCAAGTAAACTCAATCTTTTTGAGAGATTAGCTAATTCATATTAAAGTTTTAATAATCTTATACCAATCGTTGAGACCTTTTTTTTCGGTTTAAATACAAAAAGGACTGACAAAAAGATAACTAAACCTATAATCACTTTAATTTCCATTTTAAACTCCTATATGTTAGATGGTAACCTCATCTATTTTTTTATATTAATGCCCCCTTAAAACATTGTACTAATACGCATTATTATATATAATAAAATTTTAAAAAGCAATTAAATTGTCACGATTTATCACTAAAATAAATATAAATTTAATTTTATATACTAAATAATATTCTTAAGATAAAATTATATCATAAATAGTTTACTAAAAATTGAAATTTAACTCTTGCTGTTAAGAGCAAGGATATAAGTAATATTGTGATATAATCCATTTGACGAAAAGCAGGGTGATTTACTCAAAATAGCGTTAAATTTTGAAAAAATTTCTTTCAAGAAGGTTGGGATTAATAGATGATAAAAGGATTTACCCTTATTGAGGTAATTATCTCTGTTATTCTTGTTTCTATTGTTGTTATGAGTGCAATGAAGCTACAAGATAGAAATCGTGATATAGCTATATATCTCTCCCAAAGAGGTAATAGTGAATTGGATAACTCTCTTTTTTTAACTCCAAAAGTTTATAAATATAATAAAGACCAGCGAGACGCTTATGAGTTACTAAGAAATGAGTTTAATATTAATAATGATAAGAGTAAAGAGGTACTAAAAAAGATTATTAAAAAAATTAATATTACAGAGGATAAAGAGATACCAATTTCATTAGAGGAAAATAGAGAACCAATTTTTACCTTTTATACAAATGAGATTTTATTAAAAGGTAAATATCCATCAAGATATTATAATTTTAGATAGAGAGATGTTGAAATATATAATAAAAAGGATACTATATGCTATACCAATCTTGATTGGGGTTAATTTCATCACATTTATGCTATTTTTTATGGTAAATAGTCCTGATGATATGGCAAGAAGTCAACTTGGAGCTAAACAGGTAACTCCTGCAATGATAGAGGCGTGGAAAGAGAAAAAGGGTTATAATAGACCTCTCTTTATCAATGAAAAAAGAGATGGAATAGAGAAGATAACAGATACTCTATTTGTACAAGAGTCTCTAAAACTATTTAGTTTTAATTTTGGGTACTCTGATGCAAATAGGAATATTAAAGAGGATATAAAAGAGAGAATGTTTCCAAGTTTAGCCATAGCTTTACCTTCATTTATTATAGCTCTTATTACAAATATCTCTTTGGCTCTTCTTTTGGTTATGTTTCGTGGTTCAATTTTAGATACTTCTATGATGATAGTGGCTGTTATGATTATGTCTATCTCTTCTCTATTTTATATTATAGCAGGACAACTTATATTCTCTAAACTTTGGCACTGGTTTCCAATATCTGGTTATGATGGTGGTTTTAACGCTATTAGATTTGTGATGTTGCCCATTATAATAGGGGTTTTTGCTGGAATTGGCTCAAATGTTAGATGGTATAGAAGTATATTTTTAGAGGAGATAAATAAAGATTATATAAGAACAGCTAGAGCCAAAGGGCTTAGTGAAATTTCTATCCTATTTAAACATCTTCTTCCTAATGGTATGTTACCTATCTTGACGGGGGTTGTGGTTATAATTCCTTCACTCTTTATGGGAAGTTTGATTATGGAATCTTTTTTTGGAATACCCGGACTTGGAAGTTACACTATAGATGCTATTAAAGCACAAGATTTTGGTATAGTTAAAGCTATGGTATTCTTGGGTTCTGTACTATATATAGTGGGACTTATTTTAACAGATATTTCATATACACTATTTGACCCTAGAGTTAGACTAGACTCAAATTAAATAAGGTAAATTTATGAAGTTAACTTTACTATGGACAGATATTATGGTCTGGATTTTACTATTTGCTATTATTGTTTGGGGGCGGATTTTATCTCGTTCGCCACAAGTACAAAAACAGTGGAAGAGTATCTTTAAATCATCTACTGCTCTAATATCATCTATCATACTTATATTCTATCTGTTTTTTGCCCTATTGGACTCTATCCATTTTAGGATTAAAAGTTCTTCTAATGGCTATCAAAGTGGAATGGTAACTCTATTGGATATAGCATTTGAACATAGAATAAAAAATAGAGAAAGAACCTACTCTGCACCATTTGCACTCAATGAGTATGTAAAAGATATATATATTGATAAAAACGGAAATAGTACCCAAATATATAGACCTTTAAAGTTTGTTCATAGTGGTAATATTGCTTTAAATTCATTAAAAGCGTTAGTTATAGGTGGAGTGATTAGTACAATTCTCATATTGATACATATATATTGGCGAAAGCGAAAAGGCTCATTAAAGAGTGAAATAGCTTGGCATGTAGCCTATATAACAGTTTTTATACTAATTAATATATTTACTTGGTTATATATTATGAGTTTTGATTATCATGTATTAGGTACAGATAAGGTTGGAGGTGATGTTTTATATCAGTCGCTGAAGAGTATTAGAACAGGTGTTTTAATTGGAGTTTTAACAACTCTTGTTATGTTGCCTATGGCAGTTGCCTTAGGTGTTAGTGCTGGTTTCTTTAGAGGGTGGATTGATGATATTATTCAATATATCTATACAACTTTAAACTCAATTCCAAGTGTACTACTAATTGCGGCTACTGTTCTTTTAATGCAGGTTGTTATGGATAACAATCCACAATGGTTTGAGACAGTAGAGCAGAGGTCAGATTTAAGACTACTATTTTTAGTAGTAATCTTAGGAGTAACTTCATGGACAGGACTTTGCCGACTCTTAAGGGCAGAGACTCTTAAAATATCTCAAATAGAGTTTGTAACAGCCTCTAAAGCTTTTGGGGTCAGTAAATTCACAATTATTAGAAAACATATTATTCCAAATCTTATGCATATTATTTTAATATCAGTTGTCTTGGATTTTAGTGGTTTGGTGTTGGCTGAAGCCGTACTATCTTATGTTGGGGTTGGAGTTGACCCTACTATGTATAGTTGGGGAAATATGATAAATCAAGCAAGACTTGAAATGGCAAGAGAGCCTATGGTTTGGTGGTCTCTCTTTTCATCATTTATTTTTATGTTTCTTTTAGTTTTATCTGCTAATCTATTTTCAGATAG
>CAZROY010000137.1:0-15499 GCA_964601885.1 uncultured Sulfurovum sp.
TTACCAAGTTTACCTGTTTTTGCCTCTTCAAGAGCTAAAAATGCTGAACCAGAAATAATTGGAGTATCATCACCCGGGAACTCATACTCTTCAAGAAGTTCTCTAACCTCCATTTCAACAAGTTCTAACATCTCATCTTTATCTTCATCATCAAGTTGGTCTTCTTTATTTAAAAATACAACAATATAAGGAACACCTACTTGCTTAGAGAGAAGAATATGCTCTCTAGTTTGAGCCATTGGTCCATCAGTAGCAGCGATAACAAGAATGGCTCCATCCATTTGAGCAGCACCTGTAATCATATTTTTAACATAGTCAGCATGTCCCGGACAGTCAACATGTGCATAGTGTCTCTTATCTGTTTCGTACTCAACATGAGAAGTAGCAATTGTTATTCCTCGCTCTCTCTCCTCTGGAGCATTATCAATCTGGTCATAATCCATTAATTTTGAGTCATTTTTTGTTGCAAGTACTGCCGTAATTGCAGCTGTTAGTGTAGTCTTACCGTGGTCAACATGACCAATTGTACCAATATTTACATGTGGTTTGGTTCGTTCAAATTTTTCTTTAGCCATTCTGGTTTTCTCCTAAATTTATTACTTCTAATTTTCGCTGACATTATATCAGGAATATCTATATATTGCTTTAATACCATAACAATATGGATAAAAATGTCATTGTTGATAACATTCCTATCCATACAAACTATATGGAGCCCATAATGAGACTTGAACTCACGACCTCTTCCTTACCAAGGAAGTACTCTACCCCTGAGCTATATGGGCATTTCAATAAAATTTTATAAGTGTTTGATTATTTTTACAAATAAGTCTTAGTAATGTGAAGTAATAAAAAATAAAATCTCACATCAGCTCCCAAATCGCGATACTATGGAGCGGGAGACGGGACTCGAACCCGCGACCCTCAGCTTGGAAGGCTGACGCTCTAGCCAACTGAGCTACTCCCGCATTTAAATATCTAAATATAATATGGTGGTGAGTGAAGGATTCGAACCTTCGAAGACATAGTCAGCAGATTTACAGTCTGCCCTCGTTGGCCACTTGAGTAACTCACCAACTTAACTATTATACTATTTTTTGGTCAAACACTGATAAAATTTTAATGGAGCTGATGAAGGGACTCGAACCCCCGACCTGCTGATTACAAATCAGCTGCTCTAGCCAACTGAGCTACATCAGCACCACTCATTTAAAGTCATTCTTTAAATGGAGTCGCATTATAGACAAAAAATCAATCAATGTCAAGGGTTTTTATAGTTTTTTTTTCAAAAAAACTAAAATTTAAACTGATATTGTGCTAAAATAGCATCATCTTTATACCCTTTTAAACCATTCCAATCTTTTTTATCTCCTGAAGCCACTACATAATTAACCTGTATTCTATGTTGATTTCTCTTTTTCTTATTCATTCTATCCATTTTACTATTTGCAGGTTCAAGATAGTAATTAAATCCTATATAAGTATTACCTAAATCGGTATCAATACTATTTTTAGACGCACTCCCTTGAATATGTTTTGTAGCAAATTCCAAAGTATTGGTTACATAGTGTGTCCCTGTTAAAGCAAAAGTTGACTCGTCCCAACCATCAACACCTCTAATATTTTGAGCATTAAAATATTCAGCTTTTATATTAGTCTTTCCAAGATGACTATCTATACCAACATTTAAGACTTTATAATTTTCTGTATCTTTGAGTACCTTATCTGTAACACCTGCAATTCCACCTGCATTGTTAGATACACCATAAGATAGTTCAGAGTGAAAAATCTCTCCCCAATCAAACATAACTCTCATAGCATAAGAGTTAGCATCTCCTGCATGAGCATTTACTACAGCACCACTTCGTCCCGCCTGATTTCCTATCATAATGTCATATCCAAAACCTTTCCAAGGTCTCTCATGCCCCATCTCAAAACCGTTAACCTTTGCATTATTTCCAAATCCTATATCACGACCTGACAAAGTAATACCCATACTTCTTTCAAAAGCCAAAGCTTTATCAAAACCTCTTTCTACAACATCTAAATTCCAACCCGGCGTTGTAAACCCCATACCTATTGGCATTTTTGAAATTCCCAATTTGACTACTAGATAATTATCAACTTTATAACTTGCAAAAGCATCTTTAATCATATTTGGAACACCTACACCAGATTTATCATCATGTGGTTGATTAAAATCTAAAAATACTTTACCTTTAACTCGCCCTGCACTATATTTCCAACCTAAACGAATTCTTTGAGCTTTAAATTTAATATCAGCATTCTCATTATCATCAATTACACCATCTCCTCCTCGGGCTTCAAGCTGTGCAAATCCAAACATCTGCAATTTTGCATCATTTTGACCAACCTTACCTTTCATATCAAATGCCATAATTTCATTGGTCGATGTTAGCATAGCTATTATTAATAATATGATTTTATTGTCTATTGTTGAAGTTTCCATAATATCTCCTTTTTAATATATACTCCACGGTTAAAACAAAAGAATTGTACTGCCATATTACTCTATATGTTACTCAATAGTTTTTTACATAATCTTAAAGTTATATATGATTTTCCATAGTAATATTATAGCATAAGATTGTTTATTATTATTTTAAATCATTTTCTATTGTTTCAAGTACATGTTAGTAATACTATTTTTGGGATAAAAAATATAAATATTAAGAAAATTTCTGTTAAAATTTTATTCAAAATAATCATTCACTTTTAAGTGATGCAGTTTTACAACTGCCCCGCCTTTAATGGTAAAGATTATAAAATACTAAGCTTTTTGAACGGATTTACGCCTATAATGTCTCATATTACATACCCCTCAAATCAGGGAAAATTATATTTTTTTAACTTTTCCCCTTGGCGAATGATACAGATTGAGCCTTTTTTCTACGCACCAAATAATCAAAAATTTATATGCAAAGATTTAGATGATGCATTAAATAGAGGATTAGATAGTAAATCTAATATATTTATATATGGGATTAAAAAGTTTCCAAAACTCCAAGAGTATGCAAAAAAACATAATATAACTATATATAGAATAGAAGATGCTTTTATTCGCTCTGTAGCACTGGGGTCCGGATTTGCTAGACCGTACTCTTTAGGAATAGACTCAAGGGGAGTCTATTTTGACCCAAGTAAAGTTTCAGATTTAGAGTATCTACTTCAAAACTATCAATTCAATTCAAATTTAATATCTCGTGCCAAAAAGGTAAGAGAAATGATACTCAACTCTAAATTTTCCAAATATAACTACTTAGAACATGTAAACCTGAATATAGATAGAGAGAAATATAGTAAAGTTATATTGGTTACAGGTCAAGTAGAAGATGATATGTCTATTAAATATGGTGCATTTGGTTTAAATAATAGCGATTTGTTGGAAATAGTAAAAGAAAAAAATAGAGATGCCTATATTATCTATAAACCTCATCCTGATGTACTATCTGGAAATAGGATAGGTAAAGTATCAAACGAAACTATTAAAAAATGTACCAATAGGGTCGTTACCAATATTAGTATAGATAGTGCAATAGAAGCGTGTGATGAGGTTCACACCTTAACTTCAGGTGCAGGATTTGATGCCCTACTTCGTAATAAAAGTGTATTTACCTATGGTATGCCATTTTATGCTGGTTGGGGATTAACAACAGACTATAGAGAGTGTAAAAGAAGAACTAGAAGAGTATCATTAGATGAGCTTGTGGCTGTCGCACTTATACTATACCCTAGATATATATCTCCTAAAACTAATAAATTTTGTGAAGTTGAACAGACTCTAAAGGAGTTAAAGGAGGAACAAGATTACTATTTTAATCATAAACTATATAGATATATGGTAAATCTTAAAGGGTATATTTTACCAAGAGGCAGAAGATTTATTCGTACGATGTTAAAACCTTTAAAAGTATCGATTTAACTAAAAATATTATTTATTATGTAAAATAGTTTTACACTCTCTAAAAAAATAGTTAATCTGCCAATTTTATTTACAAAAATGGCTTATTAAACTATAAATTTCTCAACTTTTACACAAAAAATAGATATTGTATATTATGCAGAATAATAGATAAAAAAGGAATAGAGTTATGAACCATATTTTTATAATTGCAACACCTCTAATAACAACTATGTTGTATCTTATAACAGAAAATCTATTGATTATAACAATAATATCAACTACTATTTTCACACTTGTTTTACTATATATATATAATAGTTTAAATAGAAAAGAGAGTTTAAATATTATTAAAAGTAACAATAGAATATATTTTCATCTTAGTGATGATGAACTATTTTCAATCACAATACCAAAAGATGAAGCTCTTGCTGATGTTTTAATAGATGCCATCTCAAGAGAGATAGCAACAATAAAGGAGATGGTTGATAGTATATATTTTATAAACTTTAAAGATGATAAACTTCATAAAAAATTAAATGAAATTATCAAACCTCAACATTAGATTATATCATAATTTTTAATAAAGAGGATTTAAGATTTCTATGAATTATTAAAGAGCCGATTTTGCAGCTTCAAGTGCCTCTTCATAGTTTGGTTCTTGTGTAATTTCAGGTACAACCTGTTTATAGGTTACTCTTCCATCTTTTCCTATTACAAAGATAACTCTTGCTAAAACTCCAGCCAAAGGACCATCTGCTAAAAGCACACCATACGCATTAGCAAAATCTCTATTTCTAAAATCTGAGCAGACCTTAATATTCTCAATTCCAGCAGCACCACACCATCTAGCAGATGCAAATGGTAAATCCATAGATACTGTAATCACCTCTACACCATCAAGAGATGATGCTTCACTATTAAATCTTCTTGTCTCTGCATCACACACACCTGTATCTAATGACGGAACTGCTATTACTAGTTGAACTTTGCCTTCACCACCTATCTGTTCATCTTGAAGCATTGGATTACAATTTAGCACTGTTACAACTGGTGCTTTATCACCTACATTAATCTCATTTCCTGCTAAATTGCAAATTATATCATTTTTAAATGTTACTGTTGCCATTTTATTTCCTTATTATTTTTTAGTTGTTGTAATTATAATTTAATTCGGATAAATTTACTCTTAATTTTTTAAAAAAAAATAAAAAAAAATTAATAATGATATATAATATTATAAAACATAAAGGGGTAAATAGATATAATTATGATAATATTTTTTTAAAAAGAAGTTTCTAATGGATAAAATTATAAAGAAATTAAAAAATAATAGCTATTTGCTACAGATTGTAACGCTTATTTCGGGTACTCTAATAGCACAGATTGTAATGTTACTCTCTATTCCAATTTTAACTAGACTCTATAATCCAAGTGAATTTGGGATATATTCTCTCTTTTTTGCAGTAGCAAGTATGGTTGGAATGGTATCAAGTTTAAACTATGAACAGGCTATTTTATTACCAAAATCTAATCGAAATGCCCAAGTTTTGGTCTTTGTATCTATTATTATATCTACCATCATATCTTTTGTATTGGCTATATTTTTATATGTCTTTTATAACTTTTTTCTAAACTATTTTAACCATAACAGTTACATGATATGGCTGTTACCATTTGCTACACTTACTATTGGATTAATGCAAATTTTTGATGCCTACTCAACAAGAAAAGAGTTTTATAAAAAAATTGCTACTACCAAAATGGTCTCATCTGTTGCAACAGTTACTCTACAAAGTAGCTCAAGATATATTTTTAATATTAATGGATTGGTATTGGGAAAAGTTTTATCTGATATGTTTGCACTACTTCTGCTTATATCTTTTCATATAAAAAAACAGACTCTACAATTAAAATATATATCTAAAAGAGGATTAGGAGTCAATATGAAACGGCATAAAAATTTTCCAAAATATCAGACAGCATCTACTCTTATCAACTCTTTTTCTCATAATATACCTCTTTTTCTCTTTTCTACTCTATTCTCACCTGCTATATCAGGATTTTACGCTTTAACATATAGAGCTATGCAAACACCAACACTATTAGTATCAAATGCTACAAGAAGTGTATATTATCAAAAGGCATCTAAAATGTATGCTAGGGGGGAAGATATTTTTCCTCTATATAAAAAGACAACATTAGGATTGGTTAAACTATTTATAATACCTTTTTTTATAATTTTAATATTTGGTCAAGAGATATTTACCCTATTTTTTGGATATGAGTGGAAAGAGGCTGGATTTATTGCTCAAATATCTGTTATTTGGTTTGCTTTTGGATTTATATCACCACCCACTACAGTAATGTTTAATATATACTCTCTTCAGAAAATTAGATTACTTATTCAGATAATAACTATGCTTATGAGAGTATTGTCAATATATATAGGTTTCTATTTTTACAACTCATATATAATCTCCCTAATAATATTTGTTGCTGTTGGAGTAGTTCACAATATGGGTGTCATGTACTATATATATAGAGAAATAGTGAAAAAAAGGAGAGTATAATGAAATTAAGCTTTTTTGGAGATACAGTATTAGATAGAGTCTATAAAATAGATTTTGAAATAGATAGATTTATTTTTAATTTAGAGACTCCACTCTCTTGTAAAGGTACTCCGGCTAAATTTAAGGTGAATATCTGTCAAGATAGGTCATATATAAAAGAGACATTTAAAAAAGTACCACTCGCTGTATCTTTAGCAAATAATCATATAATGGATTTTGGAGACGAGGCTTTTAAAAAGACAATAGAGATATTAACTTCTCACAATATCCCATATTTTGGTGCTGGTTTAGAGAGTGAAAATTTTAATAATCCAACTATTATAGAGTTTGCAGATAAAAAAATAGCTCTTTTGGGGTATAGCTGTCCATCAACCCACTCTATTTTTGGAGATAAAAATAATAATGGAAGTGCAAAGTTAGATATAGATAGAATATTAAAAGATATAAACTATCTTAAACTTAAAGTTGATTTTATTATAATACAACCACATTGGGGTATTCAAGAGATACCATTTCCCAAATTTTCAGATAGAGAGATAGCACATAGATTAATAGATGAGGGTGCAGACCTTATTATCGGTCACCATGCACATGTAATACAGAGTTTTGAAATCTATAAAAATAGATATATATTTTATGGGATTGGAAACTTTATATTTCCCAATTTAGATACTCCTACAAGATGGAACGGAAAGGAGTTTACAGCTAGACGAATAAAAAAACAGGAGATTGAACATCGTAGGTCAATTGTCGTAACATTAGATAGTAATTTAGAGGTGGATTTTTTTACAGTAGAGTTAAATGGTATAGTTGTAAAAGAGAATAGATTTCCAATACCTAAATGGTTACCAAATTCAGATAAGAGTTTTAATAAAAGGTTAGCTTTGTATAATAAAAAAGCTATGATAAAGAGATTTTTGAGAAATCCTAAACTTCCTAATATGGGACATATTAAGGAGTTATTAAAGTAGTTGGAGTTTATATGTTAGAGCAGACAAATACATTGATACTTTTTATACTCTATCTATCTCTATTCATCTATATATCAAGATATATACTATATATAGTTAAAGATGGGTGGAGTATGGTAGCTGTATTTCTGCTCTTTTGGACAATTGAGTATCTTATTATCCCTTTAAGTATGATTTTAAATGATACAATCTTCTTTCTTGATTATAAACTATTAGACCTCTATGTAGAAAATCACGGTATCGATAGATTTTATAGCTACAAATCTTTTGCAGTTGTCTCTATTTTTATTGCTATATTTTTTTTGGGGGTTAAATCTGTTAAAAATGTTCAGATGACACAATACACTCTTAAAGAGAGAAAAGTAAAAATATTATCAAAAGAGTATAATATACTTGTAGCAATAGGTCTATTTTTGGCTTTTTTATCACTTGCTTCAATCTTTATATACGCTTCACAATTTGGAGGTATGCAAAGAGCGATAGAGGCAGCTGACGCGGTTAGGTCTGGTCATGGTGATGAGTTTTGGATTAATAAAAAGTATATTTTTGTTTACCGTTTTATCCCTTTTTCTATCTTGTCAATTATTATCTTTTTTTTACTCAAGGATAATAGAGGATTTTGGAGATGGTTAATAGTGTGGATTGGGTTTGGAGTTGCTCTATTTTCGAGATTTTTCCTATTTAAAAGTAAACAGGCAATTATTGAATTAATACTACTATATCTTTTTTACATATCACTTAAAAATAGGAAAAGCTATCTTTTTCACTTTAGCATACTCTTTATTTTAGCAGTTTTTTTTATTCCCGCACTGGAGAGCTATCTTGATACAGGGAAATTTGTTATATCAGATGCCTCTAATATTGTTCAAGCAATATTAAATATGTTAACTTTTTTCAATTTTGACCAAACCTCTTTAGAGTTTGCATTAAATAAAAATTATGATTTTATATATTTTGAAGGTGTTATATCCGGTTTGCGTGGTAAACTTATACCTATATCTTGGTTAACAAATATGAATGAAAATACCATTTTTACAAACACTTACTACTTCTATAATCTAAAAGAGGCAATAGTTCCTCCCGGTGTTGTGGCATTTGGATTTTATAATTTAAGTGTAGCAGGAGTTATAATAGTAGCTTTTATATCTGGCTATTTAGTTAAAAAAATAGATTACTTTTTTAATAATGTTATAAGTTATGCACCTAAATTTATTATCCTCTATGCTTTTGTCATGACAAAAGTTTTTACATGGGTTAGAACAGGAATTCCAAAATTTACATTTTATGATACAGTACTAATCGTCCTATCTCTTATTTTGTTAATTGGATATAAAAGAGAGCAAATAGCAAAAATAGCCAAGAGGTCAACAATAAGTATATATTAAATTTATTTATTAATTCATAATAATAAATGGAAATTAATATTTTTTAATGTATAATCAAAACTTCCAAAGAAGGTTAAGAGATGATTATAGTTGAGGATATACCACTATTTAGTAATCTAAATAAAAAATTTCATGATGAATTGCGTGAGAATATATATGTTAGAAAATTCTCAAAAAATGGGATTGTCTTTTATGAAGGGGATTGTAGTGATTATTTACATATCCTATTAGAGGGTCAAGTTCGTTTATATAAAACTTCACACAAAAACTCTATGATACAACTACATAGATTAAATGCTCCCGACACTATTGGAGAATATGCCTGTTTAGAACAAGTAGCATTTCCTGCCACTTGTGAATTTATATCTAGTAGTGGAAAGATAGGAATGTTGCATTTTAATAAAGTTAAAGAGTATCTAAAAGAGCCTGAATTCTCTTTAGCACTTTTGAAATCTATGACAAATAAAATAATGATGCTTTCATCTTTAGTTCATAAAGAGACAATTCTCTCTTCTGAGGCTAAAGTTGTGGACCTTATTTTAAATGAGATAGATATATTTAATCGTATAAAGAATAATGAAATCGCCTCGATATTGAATATTACACCAGAAACATTATCTCGCATTTTAGGAAAATTAAAAAAGAAAAACTTTATTAATATAAAAAATCATATTGTTACAATTGTAAATATGGAAGCTCTGCATATTATAATAGAAAAAAATACCATTAAAGCCTGTTCTAATTGTTTAGCAAACAGAAAAAAATCTTTGAAGTGATAACTATTTTATCTGTTCAATAGGTGAAACAACTCCAGACCAATTTGGAACTATATTCAAAATCAAAGTTAATTAACTATTACAAAAAACATTATAGCTTTCAGCCCAAACGCTAAAGACGATTGAGATTTCAGCTATTTAGTTATTAAATACATGGGTCAATAACAGCATGTTCATTAGGATATAGGTAAACCTCCACTCTTCTATTTAATGCCCAATTTGTTGGATTTGTATTTGGAACCAACGGTTTTGAATATGAACACCCTTTTGAGAAAATTGAGTTTGGAATACCTCCATTTTTTAATATATTTCCAACAGATATAGCTCTATTTTCAGATAATCTTTGATTATATTCATATCCACCTCTATTATCTGTATGCCCTACAGTTTGAATTATCATATTTGGATATTTTCTAAATACAGATAACATATTTCGGATTTCTGCTCTTGCTGATGGTGTAGGAGTAGCTGAATTTGTTGCAAACATCATCGGAGAACGGAACATAATCTTTACAAATTTATCTGTATTTGATACGACTAAATCTTTATCTGGATTTTTTTCCGCAGTTGGACTATTATCAACATTTGTATTTAAGACCTGTGCCACCTCTTTAGCTTGTTGGTCAAGACTATATCCAATAGCCGCACCGATAGCTGCACCACTTGCTGCACCAATTGCCATTCTTCTGCCTCTACTTGTTCTTTTAGTATCTGTAGCAGCACCTACTGTTGCACCAAGTAATGCACCCGCAATTGCACCTATTTGAGTTTTATTCATTCCACTACTCCCAGTGCCACCTTGTGGTGCAGTACAACCTACTACCATAAAAATAGCTACTGTCGTAGCAATAATAGGAGTTAATATTTTTTTCTTCATCTCTATTCCTTGTTTTATTTAATTATAATCTATTATTGTTAATTAATTGTGAAAATTAATTGCTTCTACTACCCGGTTTAATAGCTATACTACCCTTTTTACACATAGGACACTGATTTGGCTTAAACATTTCAAATATAAAATCATCTAATGCAAACAAAGGTATATCCAATGGAAGTTTGCACTCTTTTTTAGATATTATATTACTCCCTTCTCGCTTACAAAATCCTCTATTTGCAAGTGAAGCAAAAGCGACAACTGTACCACCTAAACTCTCTATCACTTTAAATGCTTCCATTGCAGAGCCTCCTGTTGTAATAATATCCTCACATATAAGAACTTTTTCTCCCTCTTTTATCTTAAATCCTCGACGAAGTTCCATAACCCCATCTCTTCTTTCAACAAAGATGGAGCGAACATTTAATGCTCGTGCTAACTCATAACCTGCTAATATTCCACCAAGTGCAGGGGCACAGACAGTATCTATCTCTATTTTACTATTTCTGATTATATCTGCTAGGGCAGAGGCTAACATTTCTGCTCGTTTAGGCTCTTCTAGCACTTTTGCACTCTGCAAATAACGGTTTGAGTGATTACCGCTAGATAGAATAAAATGACCCTCCAATAGAGCATCTGCCTCTTTATATATTCCCTCTATATTCATTTTTATACCTTTAATATCTCGGCTTGTTTTATCGATAAGAGTCTATCAACCTCTGCTATATTATCATCAGTAATTTTTTGAATTTTAGTATGAGCTTTTTTTGATTCATCTTCACTTATCTCTTTTGCCCTTTCCAACTCTTTTATATCATTATTGGCATCTTTTCTAATATTTCTAATTGCTATTTTTGCCTTCTCAGACATAGCTTTTGCCTGTTTAACAATCTCTTTTCTCTGTTCACTTGTCATTGCAGGAAAATATAATTTTATAAAATCGCCATCATTATTAGGATTAACACCTATATTTGCACTTTGGATTGCTCTTTCAATTGGAGCTAACATACTCTTCTCCCAAGGAGTAATAGAGATAGTTGTGGCGTCTATTGCTAATACATTTCCTACTTGATTTAAAGGAGTAGGTGTTCCATAGTAATTGACTCTAATATGGTCAACAATATTAGTAGTCACTTTGCCTGTTCTCAATGTAGAGAAGTCTCTTTTTAAAGCGGTAATACTCTTTTGCATATGCTCTTTTGCATCATCATATATCTCATTTAACATTATAATTTCCTTATTGTTAATTTTAAATAGTGAATTCTACCGTTTTTTTGCTTGATAATGAGTTTAAAATATAGATTTATGCTTGGAGGCAATACCTCCATAAAAGTTATTTCTTAGCACTATTTGTATCTATTACTGTTGGAACTGCTGTTGAGGTTGATATTGTATCGGCTACAGATTTATTTTTCTGTTGATTATATAGATAACCCATTGCTAATGTATTAATAATAAAGAGTATCGCCAATACAAATGTGGTCTTTGCTAAAAAACTTGCTGGTCCTTTTGCTCCAAACATTGATTCATTACTACCACTATACGCACCTAAACCAATACTTGAACTTTTTTGTAATAAAACAGTAATGATAATAGCAATTGTTAAGATAACTTGAATAACTAATAGGGTTGAAGTCATACTTTCCTCTTTTAATCGTTGGAGATTTTGCTCCAAATTGGATATAATTTGGGCGATTATACCCTAAACTAATTAAAATAGAGGTAAATGAATAGTACTATGAATGTGATTGATGAGTTTTCGAGATTTGCAAATCTTTATGATACCTATAATATTATACAGAGTAAGGTAGCAAAAAAAGTCGTATCTATGATAGATAATAAAAATTATAATAGCATATTGGATATGGGTTGTGGTAGTGGTTTAATATATAAAGAGATAATAAAATGTGGTCTCTATTTTGAAAATTTTATAGCTCTTGATTTCTCAAAAGAGATGTTAAACATTCACCCAAACTCTACAAAAATTAAAAAACTTCATTTTAATTTTAATAATAGAGACGATTTTTTAAATCTTAAACAAAATAGATATGATTGTGTTATATCCTCTTCTGCTCTACAGTGGAGTTTGGATTTAGATATGAGTTTAAAAGAGATAAGTAAACTCTCAAATAGGTTTTATATCTCTTTTTTTACATCTAACACCTTCTTTTCTCTTCATAAAGTGGCAGGTATTAAATCACCAATCTATGCAGAGGATACCATAAAAAGTGTTGTTAGAAAATATTTTAATGCTTCATTTGAGATAGTAGATTATAAATTAGAATTTTCTAATGTTCATAAAATGTTAAGATATATTAAGCGAAGTGGAGTAAGTGGGGGGAAAAAACGATTAAGTTATAAAGAGATAAAAAAAATTTTAGAACACTATCCACTTAACTATTTAGAGTTTGAAGTCCTATTTATAAATGCCACCTCTAAAAATTATAGAGAGTAATTTAAAAAATAGTTCTTCTCTAACTCATAAATTTCATATCGAATTTGTTTAAACCGTTTACTATACTCAATATTTTTCAATTTAAACATCTCTTCAAGCACTCTAGCAGACTCTTCTGTTCTTGAAAAATTGGCTATAATCACACTCTCAACAGTTTTTCGAGATAGTTCACTCTTTGTTGAGTTTTTTTGAACATCACCAATAATATCACGATACTGTAGCCTTTTTTTGCTATACATACCTTGTAGTTGATGTCGCAACTCTTTGATTTTTGAGGTTATATTTCTATCATCATGGATATATCTACATACATCTTCAACAACACGAAGTCCCTCTTTTAAACGGTTCAGATTAGCATCAATAAGTCTCTCTATCTTCGGACTTATTTCGTCCAAAGATTTATTTGGTTTACTGTTATTAGTCATCACCCGGGAATAAACCTAATAGTTGTAATATTGCTGTAAACATATTTAGAAAGTCTAAATATAGAGAGATTGCTGCATCAACTTCAGAATCATAAGCACCATTTGCAATATTTTGAGTATCATAAATGGTAAATATAGAGAATAGAAGTAGAATTCCCGCCGTAATTATAATATGCATCATTGGACTTTTAAGTATAAAGTAGTTTACAAGTGAAGCTATAATTACTATTATAAGTGTAATAAATAGCGGTTTACCCCAACTTGAAAAATCACTTTTTGAGTTAATTGCAAAAATACTCAATGCCCCAAATAGTACAGATGTCATTAAAAATGCCGTACCAATTGTGCCACCACTTCCCATTCCTATTAATCTAGCAAGTAATGGAACTAATGAAACACCTGTTGTAAAGGTAAAAACAAAAAGAGCCATGAGATTAAGACCCGGTTTATTTCTTGTCATACCTAAACCGATAAATAGCATAAATAGTTCAAATCCAAATATAAACCATTTATACTCCATTACAGTTGTCGCATAAGGCATAGTCACATAGGCACCAACTGCGGCTGCCACCATACTACCAGCTAAAAGTTGGTAGGTTTTTTTCATAAAATCAACACTTACACTCTCTACCCCTTGGGTATATCCTGCAGTAATTGTACTATTGTTGTAATCTCTATTATAAAGAGCCATCATCAAATCCTTTACTATTTAGACTACACAAGTCTATAAAATAATTTTGCCAAGTATATTGAGTTGAAGTTTAAGATTAGTTGAAAACAGTTTGCCTATTTTAATAAAAAGAGAGAAATAGTCTCTCTTTTTATCTGAAGTTTAAATTAATATACACCTAAAGATTGCATTGTAGCCATTGACAGACCAGCAACTGGTAATCCTTTAGCTTTTTGATAAGCTCTTATAGCATTTCTTGATTCTGTACCCCAAATACCATCAATTGGACCACTATAGAACCCTTTTTCTTTTAATGCTCGTTGAACTTGTGTAATCATTGTACTATTAATACTAGATTTACATACAATTGGTACCCATTTAGCATAACCCTCTGCAATTTTTTTCTTTTTTGTTATAGTTTTATATGTAGCTGGAATTGCAATTCTTCTCTCACTCGCAGGTTGAATAAGTTTTTTAATTCTAATAGTGGTATATTTAGCAGGAGTTTTTACCTTTCTGGTCGTTGCAGGTTTAGCAACTACTTGCTTAGGAACTTTTTTATAAACAGCCGGTTGTGCAACTAAACATATTCTATTACATTGATTTGTAGCGCGAGTTCTCGCATTCTTACCACTAGCATCTGACCAAGTATATCTACCATCAGAAACCTTTTTAGTTTGTGTTACAGTTTTATATCTTGCAGGAACAGGAATTGTTCTAGTAGTTGCTGGTTGAACCAACTCTTGGATTTGTACTGTTTTATATACAGGTGGAGTGGTCACTTTTCTAGTTCTAGCAGGTTTAGCTACAACCTGTTTAGTAACTGTTTTATATGTAGCAGGAATTTCTACTAAACAGACAACCTCAGACTGATTACATCCTCTATCCGCACATCTAGTCTTTTTCCACTCTGTTCTAGCCGGTGCAATTAAGACTTTCTGTTTTACAGTTTTATATTGTGCTGGTTGTTTAACAAGTCTCTCTGTTCCTTCTGAAACTAAAATTTTTTTAGTAACCGTTCTATATTTAGCAGGAACTGCAATAACTTTTTCAGTAGCCTCCGCCGCTAAAACTTTTTGGGTAATTGTTGTATATTTCTCTGGAATATAGTGTTCATAATAACATGTTCCCGGTCTTGCACCACTAATATCCATACCGGCTGCCCCTGCAGATTGAACACATGTATCAGAAGCCTCTGGTGCATTAGGGCTAAGACTTGTTCTCCATGTCTGCTGTGCAGGTTTAACCAACATTTTTTCATAAACAGTTTTATATCTAGGTGGTGAGGTAATTACTCTTTCTGTCCCATCACTCACTTTGATTTTTTCAGTTACCCAACCATATTTTGCAGGAATTACTTCTACTTTTTCACTCGGTTCACTAACTAATACCCTCTCTGTAGTAGTAGTATATTTTGCAGGGAAAAAAGCTTTTGTAAAACATTGTCC
>CAZROY010000138.1:0-18345 GCA_964601885.1 uncultured Sulfurovum sp.
AAGCATTATATCCCTATTTCCAAATCTCTCTTTTGTAATGCAGTACTCCTTTGCATACTCATCATAATCTTCAAAAATTGGAGCTTTATGTCTCTCTAATTGGGCCCTTAGAGACATAACTATATCAACCTCATCAATAATATATTCCAACTTTTCATACTTCTCTAAATCATTATTAGGCATAAATGGAGTTGGAGCTATAAGAATTACCCTCATTCCCATTCTCTTAAATAGTCTAATTCCAGAACTAGCTACCCTTGAACTAATAATATCTCCTACTATTGCAATAGTTTTATTTTGAAGATTGTCTCCAAACTCCTCTACCATTGTAAAATAATCAAGTAGGGCTTGTGTAGGGTGTGCATAGTTTCCCGCTCCGGCATTAATTACAGAGGTTAATTCCTTATCTGCTAATTTTCTAGGGGTATTATTATACTTATGTCTAATAATAACCCCATCCGGAGCCATTGCACATAGATTTTCAAATGTATCACTTAATGTTTCTCCTTTTTTAGTAGAACTTTTAGCAGGGTCAAGATGAACTACCATTGCACCTAACCGTTTGGCTGCCACTTCAAATGAACTTCTAGTTCGTGTTGAATTCTCAAAAAAAAGTGTAATTAAGAGTTTATTTTTTAGAAGAGCAGGTGGTAACTGTTTTTTAAAGCTTTTTGCATCTGCTATAATGTTTTCTATCTGCTTATCGGTCAAATCATTAGTATCTATTAGATGTTGCATATACTCCCTTTCTAGTAGTTTTGTCATTATAACTAATAGTTGTAAAAATTTTTGATAAAATCATCTAACCTATCTTCTAAAATCCACCATTTTGTAAAATATGAGTCATAAAAAGGTTTTGTAACTATATTAAAATCTTCTCTATTGAGGTATAAATTAACACACCAGTCAAAATCTATATCTCTACTTTTTAAAGCCTCAATACTTAACATAGTATCATTAATACAACCAAGCTTTGAAGGTGTGACTAAAAGCACCTTAGCATTTAACTCTTCTGCTAAATCTATCATCATATAATCTTTAGTAATTGGTACAAATAGACCTCCAGCCCCCTCGATAATTAAAATATCACAAAGTTTAGATAGCTCTTCTATCTTTTTTTTGATTTTTGCTACTTTTATCTCTTGATTTATATCTGCACAAAATGGTGCAGATGGAAGTGAAAAGGTGTAAGCTGTAATATCTTTTGGGGTTAAAGATTTAAAATTGTTATTATATTTTTGGACTTTTTTTAGTAAAAGTTTGGCATCTTTTGGCTCATTATCTACACCTGTCTCAATAGGTTTACAAACACCTACTTTTATTTTATGTTTTCCAATGTTTTCAATTAGCTTTAAAGTAGTAAAAGTTTTGCCAATATCTGTATTTGTTGCTGTAACAAAAAGTAATTTCACAATTAATCTCCAATCTTTATATAAATTTCTATATAGGTAATTAAATACGATTGTAACATAAAATAAGATATACTTATTTGTATATTATAATTGAGGATTAAGATTGCCAAAAATAGAAGAAGAGATAAAATCGTCGCTGATGTTAGATGAACCTACAAAGTATAAGGTGCTACTGCATAATGATGATTATACAACAATGGATTTTGTAGTAAAGATTTTAATGGCTATCTTCCATAAGAGTATGCTTGAATCTGAACAGATTATGTTAAAAATTCATACATCTGGTAAAGCTGTGTGTGGAGTTTATACTTATGATATAGCCCAAACAAAAGTCTATCAAGTTAAGCAGTTAGCAAAGAGTAATGGGTTTCCACTTCTTGCAACCCTTGAAGAGGCGTAATGCATAACAGAAAGAAAAGGATAAAAAATGATAAGTATAGAACTAAATAATGTATTTAGAGAGTCTGTTCGGTATGCCAAAGAGAATCGACATGAGTATCTCACACTTGAACATATCTTTTTATCTATATTAAATAGTAAAGAGGGGGTAGAGATATTATCTGCTGTTGGTGGTAATATTGAGTATATGAAAGAGTTAACAAAAACTTATCTCCTTAGTAATGTGCCTATATTAGAGCTAAACGAGAAGGGAGAGGTTGACGACCCTTATGAGACTGTAGCCCTATCCCATGTAATGAATGATATGATGATGCATATTAATAGCTCAGGAAGAAATGAGGCAAAAATAGGCGATATGTTGGCATCAATTTTTACTCAAGATAAGAGTTATGCTTATGAGATAATGAGAGCTGAAGGGATAGATAGAGTTGATATTTTAGAAGTTATATCCCATTTAGGTTTAATTGAAGATAAAACTATTGAAGAGATAGATGAACAAGAAGATGAGTATCCAAATCTAACAGCTTATACATTGGAGTTGGTCTCAATTGCTAAAAGTGGTAAAATTGACCCTGTTGTAGGAAGAGCTAGTGAGATAGATAGAGTAATGCAGACTCTATGTAGAAGAAAGAAAAATAATCCTCTTTTAGTTGGAGAACCGGGAGTTGGAAAAACAGCAATCGCAGAGGGACTAGCATTAAAAATATCAGAAGGCTCTGTACCTAAAATATTAAAAAGTAGTAAAATATTTGCTCTCGATTTGGGTTCAATGATTTCAGGAACAAAATATAGAGGTGATTTTGAAAAGAGATTAAAAGGGGTATTAAGTGAACTTAAAACTGTAGAAAACTCAATACTCTTTATAGATGAGATACACACTTTAGTAGGGGCAGGTGCAACAAGTGGTGGTAGTATGGATGCTGCTAACCTTTTAAAACCGGCTTTAGCCAGAGGAGATTTAAAATGTATAGGAGCAACAACCTATAGTGAATTTAGAAACCATCTTGATAAAGATAAGGCACTCTCTAGGAGATTTTCTAAAATAGATATAGATGAGCCAAGTGTAGAAGATACAATGAAGATACTTCAAGGTGTTAAACATAAATATGAGCAGTATCATCAAATACACTTTTCAGATGAAGCGTTAAGTAGTGCAATTAAACTAAGTGTCAAATATTTACATGATAGATTTCTGCCAGATAAGGCTATGGATATTATAGATGAGGTTGGGGCACATTTTATGCTAAAAGATACAAAAAATATCACTATCACTAGTCAAGATATAGAACAGAGTGTAGCTAGAATGTTAAAACTCCCTTCAACTGTAATATCGACAGATAGTACAGCTAAACTCAAAGAGTTATCTACCAATATTAAGAAAAAAATTATCGGTCAAGATAAGGCAATAGATACAATTGTTAAATCCATTAAACGCTCTTATGCCGGATTAAATCAAGAGAACAGCCCAATAGGTTCATTTTTATTTATAGGTCCTACCGGTGTTGGAAAGACCGCCTTAAGTCAAGAGTTGGCTAAAGCCATGGATATTCATTTTGAACGAATTGATATGAGTGAATATATGGAGAAACATGCTCTTAGCCGATTAATTGGAGCACCTCCGGGATATGTTGGTTATGAGCAGGGTGGATTATTAACAGAGATGATAAAAAAGAACCCACACACTGTACTACTACTTGATGAGGTAGAAAAGGCTCACCCAGATATTATGAATATTCTACTTCAAGTTATGGACGGAGCAAAATTAACAGATAATAATGGAATGGTAAGTGATTTTAAAAATGTTATTCTTATAATGACATCAAATCTTGGCACCAAAGAGGCGAATGTTATGGGATTTGCCAAAAATGACAGTAGCAAAACTAATAATGCCTTAAAAGATTTCTTTTCACCTGAATTTAGAAATAGATTAAGTGCAGTTGTTGAATTTAATCAATTAAACTTTGAAGTTATTATTAAAATTGTATCCACAGAAATAGATAAACTAAATGAGCAGATGGCTACAAAAAATATAACCATTACATTAGATACAAAAGCAAAAGAGTATATTGCAAAAGAGGGATATAGCAACATTTATGGAGCAAGGGAGATAGCAAGAGTGATTGACCAAAACATTAAAGAACCGTTAACTGATGAGATTTTATTTGGAAAACTTAAAAATGGTGGCAGTGTAAATGTAACATATCAAGAGGGGAAATTGGATTTTGTCTTTAATATATGATGATGACTATTTCATTACTGAGATAGGAATGCCACATATCTTCCCAAATGCTAGAGAGGCTAGTAATGATGGTTTATTAGCTTATGGTGGTGATTTAAATCCCAATCGACTTTTAACTGCATATAGAGAGGGGATTTTTCCTTGGTTTAATAAAAATGACCCAATATTGTGGTGGTCGCCAAATCCAAGATTGGTTCTATATCCCAATGAGTTTAAAGAGAGTAAATCTTTAAGAAGAGTTATACGAAATCGAGGTTATAAGATTAAGTTTGATACAAATTTTAAAGCTGTAATTGACCACTGTAGCATGGTTCCAAGAGCAGGACAAGATGGAACATGGTTAACAGAAGAGATGAAAAAGGCGTATATTCAACTGCATAATATGGGGTTTGCCCACTCGATTGAGACATATTATGAGAATAAACTTGTTGGTGGATTATATGGTGTATCTATTGGAAAGGCATTTTTTGGAGAGTCTATGTTTACACTTATGCCTGATGCCTCAAAAGTAGCCTTAAGAGTCTTAAGTAATATTTTTATTAAAAAATGTTATGATTTTATCGACTGTCAAGTAGAAACTCCACATCTTATAAGTTTAGGTGCTAGATTAATAAGTCGTGATGAGTTTTTAGACCAATTAGAAGAGGCTCTGAAGAAACCTACTGATTTAGGTTCATGGTCAGAGTGGAGTAGATATATTTAATAAAAAGAGAGTATTTATTATGTCAAATAGGGATATGAATTTTTCGTTGTGGTTAGATTTTATAGAGAGAAACTATCTTAAAAATGAGTTTCAAAAGTTATTAGATGAAGGGGTAGTAACAGGTGCTACCTCAAATCCATCTATTTTTGCATCAGCAATCTCAAACTCATCTGCTTATAAAGAGCAGTTAAAGAGTTTAGAGGGTAAAAGTGCAAAAGAGAAGTATGAAGCATTGGCTATAGAAGATATAAAATTGGCTGCCCAACTTCTTAGACCACTTTATAATGAAAGTAGAGATGGATATATATCAATTGAAGTTGACCCCTCTCTATCTAATGATACAAAAGCAACAATAACTGAGGCTAAAAGACTATTTAAGAGTATAGGTGAGCCAAATGTTATGATAAAAATACCGGCAACCCAAGCCGGATATGAGGCGATGACCTCTCTTATGGCTGAAGGAATATCTATTAATGCTACTTTAGTATTCTCTCCAAAACAAGCAAGAGCCTCATTTAAGGCAATGACAAAGGGTATAGCAAAAGGGGAGGCAGATGGTAGCTGTAAAGTTGAGGGGGTTATATCCGTATTTGTTAGTCGTTTTGATAGACTCTTGGATACTCAATTGGAAAATAGTGGAATAACTCCATCAAAAACAGGTATATATAACTCTGCCAAAATCTATAATATGATTGAAAAGAATAGTATATCAAATATTAGAACTCTATTTGCAAGTACAAGTGTAAAAGGAAATAACCTTCCAGCCAATTACTATATTACAGAGTTAATGGCTCCCCACTCAATTAATACTGCTCCACTGACCACGATAAAGGCATATCTTGAGACAGGAAAGCAGAAAATAGCTTTACCAATAGAAGATAAGATATTAAATGGGTATTTTATGAACCTTGAAGATAACGGTTTTAATATGGATAAAATTTATCAAGAGTTATTAGATGATGGATTACAAGCCTTTAAGGACTCTTTTAATAATATGTTAAATAAGCTAAAATAGAGATATGTTAGATTATCTTCTACACTCTTTTAACCAAGATAGCTTTAGATTAATAATGACTATTTTGGTAAAAGATGAGGTTGATATTATTGAGGTTAATATTAGAACTCATGCCTCTTTAGGAATTGATGGATTTGTGGTTATGGATAATGGCTCTACTGATGGAACAAGAGAGATTTTATCTAAACTTCAAAAAGAGTATCAAATATTAATCATAGACCAAAAAGGTGATTACAATCAAGCTAAATGGATGAGAGAGTTAGCTTATATTGCAAAGGATAGATTACAGGCAGATTGGGTTATTAATAATGATGCAGATGAGTTTTGGATACCTAAAAATGGTTTAAATCTAAAAGAGAATTTAGCTTTTAAGGGTAGTGTATTGAGTGTGCATAGATACAATATGCTACTTGAAAAAGAGAAAGAGTGGTTTAATTCATCTTATCATGTTGAAAATCCAATTTTCTACTCTAAATCAAAACAGCTATCTAGTAAAAATCTATCTATTATCTTAACCAAAATAGCACCAAAGACAATCATAAATCCACACGGACTTATCTATTTAAGAGGTGGAAACCATAAAGCACTTCATATTGCAAATATAAAAGATTATTTTCGTTCAGGATATGATAAAATTAAAAAATTTGAACATATTGAGGTATTTCACTATCCAATTAGAAGTTATGCTCAATTTGAAAAGAATATTAAAAATAGAAAAAGATTATTAGAAAAAAACAAGAAAATCAGTATGGGTCCCCACTATAAAAGATGGGTAAAACTTTATAATGAGGATAAATTATATAGTGAATTTGAACACAGCATACTCTTTACTAAAAAAGATATAGAGACTCTATTAAAATATAATATTGTCAAGCTAAATAGTGTAAAATCAAATATTATGGTCTAACTAGTTGTACTATGAAAGCCTTAGATGTTACAAAATCTTTTGCACTCCCTATTATCTCTTCTGCTTTATGATATGATATATAAGGTCCAATTAATGCATAATATCCAACTTTACCATCTTTATACTTTTTTAGTAATTTATATGGTAGTTGTGAAAACTCCATACGATTAATAAACTCCCCTGTTGGTTGATGTTCTTTAAAATATCCCACTTGAATATAATACCCGGGTATTCCCGATGTTGAATATATTTTTCTTATCTCAGAGCTTTTAGGTGAATATGGTTTAGAATATGTTTTTGAGCCTTTCGATACAATACCGGATTCTGTAGAGTCATTATAGCTCGAGCTACTTGATATTTTATTGTTTACTCCAGTTTCACAACCTGTTATAATCAATAAAGTTGATAACAGAGCAATTTTATATGATTTTTTCATTATTTTTCCCTTTAAGAGATTATCTTTTATACAATTATAGCAAATATAGATAGCAAAAATCTTTTTAATGCCATAATTTTAGATATAATCTCACTGATTACTTCAAAGCTAAGGAAAAAAGATGATACTTATTGCAGGACCTTGTGTTTTAGAGAGTCGTGATATAGTTATGAAAATTGCTGAAGGGCTTATGCCCTATTTTAATGATTGTACCAAAGATTTCTATTTTAAAGCCAGTTTTGATAAGGCAAATAGAACAAGTTTAGATTCATTTAGAGGTCCGGGTATTGAAGAGGGGTTAAAAATGCTCCAAGAGGTAAAAGAACAGTTTGGATATAAGCTACTTACCGATGTTCATGATTATACTCAACCTAAAATAGTGGCTGAAGTGGTTGATGTACTACAAATTCCAGCCTTTTTATCAAGACAGACAGACCTTTTAGTTGAAAGTGCAAAAACAAAAGCTATGATTAATATCAAAAAGGGGCAGTTTCTTGCCCCACAAGCTATGGAACATTCTGTAGCAAAAGTTTTACGGACCAGAGGATTTAAAGGAAAGGTTACTTATAAAAATTCTAAAAAATATGGAGTTTGGTTAACAGAGAGAGGCTCTAGTTTTGGATATGGAAATTTGGTTGTTGATATGAGAGGATTAAAAATCATGAGAGAGTTTGCTCCTATAATATTTGATGCAACACACTCTGTTCAACAACCAGCATCAGGTGGGGCTATAAGTGGAGGAGATAGTTCATTAGTTCCTTATTTATCTCGTGGTGCCAGTGCAGTAGGTGTTGATGGGTTCTTTTTTGAAACCCATTTTGACCCAAGTATAGCTTTAAGTGATGGGGCAAACATGATAAAACTTAATGATTTACAAAAATTAATTAGACAGATAGATGCCATTAGAGCAGTTATTCAGTAATAAATACTTATTTTATATGATTTTAAGTCAAGATGGTGCGGATGAGAGGACTCGAACCTCCACGCCGTGAAGCACTAGATCCTAAGTCTAGCGTGTATACCAATTTCACCACATCCGCATAATATTAAAAAAGTGGTACACCCGTCAGGATTCGAACCTGAGACCGCCCGCTTAGAAGGCGGGTGCTCTATCCAGCTGAGCTACGAGTGCAACAATATAATAATAAATCTCTAGTTCCTAAAAGCTAGTCACAAGAGTGGTACGCCAGAGAGGACTCGAACCCCTAACCCTCAGATCCGAAGTCTGATGCTCTATCCAATTGAGCCACTAGCGCTCTTCATGTCAGGGTACTACCGTCTATTAATGGGGTAGGCGACGGGACTCGAACCCGCGACAACCAGTGCCACAAACTGGCGCTCTACCAACTGAACTACACCTACCATCAAATCAAATCTTGATTTGATTATATCATTTCAAATATCTAAATGGTCGGAGTGAAAGGACTCGAACCTTCGACCCCCTGGTCCCAAACCAGGTGCGCTACCAGACTGCGCTACACTCCGAAAACACCTCTATTAAGACAACTCTGTCTTAAAAAGGAGTGCAATTATAATCAAAAAATATTAAGATGTCAAGAGATTTTGAAAAATTAAGAGAAATTTACTCAAGTTGACTCTCTCTTATTTTTAATATCTCTGAAATTAAGCCATTTTCATTTCTATAAAGATATACAATTCCTTCATCATAGGCATAATAAATATCACTAATTGTTTCACTTTTACTTAAACAGTGAACCTTTATTACATTATAGAACTCCATATCTTTAGCCCTAAATATCTCAAAAAAATTGTCTATATTGCAAAATTTTATAGAGTCTGATTGAAATACATTTTTATCTCCCACCTCTACTAACCTTTTTATATAAACATACTCCCCATTAGCCTCTTGTAGTACGATTTTATCACTATATGGAACTAAACTTGTAATATCTTCTCCACTGACTCTCTCAACTGTTCCTGAAGAGAAAATCTTTACAGTCTCTTTAAAATACTCCTTCTCTTGACCATTTTCATAGAGAGCATATGTTACATCTACACTTCTATCTGGAGTCATATATAACCACATATCTAAAGGCTCTCTATTATAAGATGTACCACAACTATTTATAAATATAAGAATAAAAAGAGATAATAGTCTAAACTGCTTCATTATAAATCCTTTTTATATATTGTAACATAACTTTCGATTGAGATTGTTATCTTCTTCTATATGATAATGCCTCTAAGATATGTTTTTTATCAATAATATCAGAATTATCTAAATCTGCTATGGTTCGTGCCACTTTTTTAATGCTTCCTAATGTTCTATGGGATAGAGCAAATTTATCAATAGCTACAAATAGTATATCTTTAGCAGAAGGTGATAGTTTACAAAATCTATCTATCTCATTCTCATTTAATTTTCCATTTAATCTTATCTGTCCTCTATTTTTTTGTAAAATAAAGGCCTTTTTTACCATATCTTGCATCTCTTTTGAGCTAATATCAGATGTGTCTGTTGGTGCAATCTCCTGCATAACTACAAAAATATCAATACGGTCTAAAAATGGCTCTGATAATCTATTTTTATATCTTTTTATCTCCCTTTGACTACATCGACAACTCTTTTTTTTAGACAATAAATTTCCACAAGGGCATGGGTTCATTGCAGATACAAACATAATATTAGCCTCATACTCTATTTTTGAATTTACCCTTGATATATTTACTCTTTTATCTTGTAATGGTTCTCGTAATGCCTCTAATATATTTTTTGGAAAGTGTGGAAGTTCATCAAAAAATAATATTCCATTGTGAGCTAATGCCACCTCCCCAATTTTAGCTCGATGAGAACCTCCACCAAATATTGAAGAGGTTGTTGCTGTGTGATGAGGTGAACGGATAGGTCTTTTGGCTACAAAAGTTGGAGTTGTTCCATCTAAAAATTGATGTTTTGCAATGGATAATATCTCCTCTTCTAAAAGAGGAGGTAGAATATCTCTTAACCTTTTTGCTATCATACTCTTTCCACAGCCGGGATTACCTTCCATCATAAAGTTGTGCATTCCTGCACTTGCAATAAGAGAGGCTCTTTTAGCTATATTCTGCCCCTTAACATCATAAAAATCACTCTCTACAGTATCGTCATAGTAGTAATTTTTACCATTAATAGTTAAGACATCTGCTTTATAATTAAATTTTTGAGTAATTGCTTTAAAGTCTCTATTTTGAAAAATAGCAATAGCCTCTTGTAGAGTATCTACTGCAATAAATTCAACTCCTCCAATATAACTTAGATGTTCTATTGCCATTTTAGGCACAATAGCTCTGCTTAATAGACCTTGCTCTTTTAGGGATAAAATAATTGGAAAGAGTGTAGAGCTAGATTTAACTTTACCATCTAACCCCAATTCTCCAAATACAAATAGTTCTTTCTCCTCTATCTTATTTTTATAGAGTGCAACTAAAAGAGCCATAGATAGGTCAAAGTGTGTTCCATTTTTTCTTATGTCACTAGGGCTTAGATTTATAGTTATTTTTCGTGGCGGAAATTTAAAACTGTTGGTTAAAAGTGCAGATTTGGCTCTCTCCTTTGCCTCTTGAATATCACTACTTACTAAACCAACAATAGAAAAAGCTGGTAACCCTTTTGTGAATGTAGCCTCTACTTCAATCACTTTTGCACTAAGTCCATCAAGCGATGCACAAGTTAGACGATTTACAATAGTCTCATGTTTAGATGTTGGTGGAAGATTACCACTATTAGTTGTTTGAGTCATAGCGATATTTTAACATATTTTTTTAAAATTTTCTTAAGGTATTATATATACCGGTGTCCCTTTTACTGTTTGCGCCCAAACCTCTTCCATATCATCATTACTTAGTGCTATGCACCCCTCCGTCCAATCTAAAAGCATAGGTAACCAATCCCCAATAGGAGATAAAGACCAATTAGATGGTGTACCATGTATCATTATCATACCTCCTGCACTTGCATTTAACTCTTTAGCTCTTGCTATATCTTTCTTATTTGGATATGAGATATGTATTGATTTATTATATAGTTTACTTTTCTGTCTCCAGTCTAAAGTATATACCCCTTCAGGTGTTTTCATATCTCCTTCCACCTCTTTGGCACCTTTTGGCTGTATGCCTAATGAGATGTGATACTTTTTATATATCTTACCATTTGCTGAAAGATATAACATTCTAGTTGATTTTTTAATAATAACTTTATCTGCTATTTGGAGTGGCTCTTGTAACTCTGCTGTAGCCAATAGTGAAAATAGAGCTAAGAATAAAATAAACCTAAACATAAAAATTCCCTTTAATAGTTTAAAATTTCTCTTTTTACTCTATCACATTCCTGCTGAAGAAATTTTAAATCTTTACTATTATCTATAAGATATGTTGCTCTAATCTTTTTCTCCTCTATATCAATTTGAGAATTTATCCTCTTTAAGGCCTCCTCCTTAGATAGCTTATCTCTATCTATTAACCTTTGTAGCTGTATCTCTTTTGGTGTATATACTACTATAACCCTACTGATAGGATAACGGTTAGTCTCAAAAAAGAGAGGAATATCTATAATATATACCTTTTGTAATCTATCTCTCTCTATTGATAATCTCTCTATCTCTTTAAAAATTAGAGGGTGAAGTAGATTTTCAAGCCTCTTTTTTGCATCTTTATTTGAAAATATAAGAGTGCCTAATCGTTTTCTATCCACTCTATTATCTAAAACATACTCCTTTCCAAATATATCAGATATTTTAATATAATTATCATCTAAAACCTTATGGGCTACCATATCGGCATCTATAATATTAAATCCATAGCTTTTAAAGATTGTAGCTACAGAACTTTTGCCCGTTGCAATTGAGCCTGTTAAGGCAATAGCATATTTAAAAGACATCATTCTCTCCTATCATTAGAGTTTAGTAACTTTCACTCGACAATCATAATCATTTTTCGATATAATCCTGTTAAAAAATAATAGATATTTTAGCAAAGAGGAGTTAAAATTAATGAAAATATTAGTAACGGGAACAGCGGGTTTTATAGGCTCGGCAGTTGCCCAAAAGTTGGTGGCACGGGGTGATGAAGTTGTAGGACTAGACTGTATAAATGAGTATTATGATATAAATGTAAAATATGGGCGACTTCAAAGAGCTGGATTTATAGATAAATTAGAAGATGGTAAAAATATAGAATATAACTCATTATTAATATCTTCTAAAAATAGTAATTTTAAATTTATTAAATTAAATCTTGAAGATAAAAAACATCTAATAGCTCTTTTTCAAAATGAAAAATTTGATGCAGTTTGCAACTTAGCGGCACAAGCTGGAGTTAGATATAGTTTAATTAATCCAGATGCTTATATTCAGAGTAATATAGTTGGATTTGCCAATATATTAGAGGCTTGTCGTCATTATGGAGTTAAAAATCTCTCTTACGCATCAAGTTCATCTGTCTATGGTTTAAATGAGGAGTTACCATTTTCTACAGAACACACTGTTGACCACCCAATATCACTATATGCGGCTAGTAAAAAATCAAATGAACTTATGGCACACACCTACTCACATCTTTATGGAATATCAACTACAGGACTTAGATTTTTTACGGTTTATGGTCCTTGGGGAAGACCAGATATGGCACTTTTTCTATTTGTAAAAGCGGGTTTAGAAGGAAAACCCATAGATGTATTTAATAGTGGTGAAATGCTTAGAGACTTTACATATATTGATGATATAGTAGAGGGTGTTATAAGGGTTATAGATAATCCTGCCAAAGCGGACAGAAGTTGGAATGGTAAAAATGGAAAACTCTCAACCTCATCAGCACCATATAAAATATATAATATAGGAAATAATAATCCCGTAAAACTTATGGATTTTATTAAAGCTATTGAAACTAAATTAGGAGTTACCATAAAGAAAAATATGATGCCTATTCAAGCAGGAGATGTCCCAGCCACCTATGCCGATGTGAGCGATTTAGTTGAGGATTTAAATTATAAACCGGCTACACCAATTCAAAAAGGGATTGATAACTTTGTAGATTGGTACTTAGAGTTTTTTAACAAATGATAGATTATATATATCTTTTTCTCTATAAGTTTTTTACCTTTTTGGCAAAAATATTACCAAAAAAGGCAATGGATTTTCTATTAAAAATGTTGAGCAAATTTGCCTATAAAGTGGATAAAAAACATAACCATATTATTAATGCAAATTTGAAGTTAGCTTTTGGCAATAATCTATCTCAAAAAGAGAGGGACAATATTGCAGAGAGAACTTTTTATAATCTTTTGCAAACTATTATCGGATTTGTAAAAAGAGATGGTAAAAATCAAGATGAAATATTAAAACATATAACATTTAAAAATGAATATTTTGTAAAAGAGGCTTTAGATAATTGTAAAAAGATAATATTTATAACTGGACACTATAGTAATTGGGAACTTCTCTCATCTGTAATTTCTATTAAATTTAATATTAATCTTGTAGCTGTTGGTAGAAAGTTGGATTCTGATTTAATGGACAAAATCCTTATAAAAAATAGAGAACAGTTTGGAGTAGAGATGATATATAGAAAAGGTGGGGTAAAAGGAATAATAAAAGCCTTAAAAAGTGGCAAGGCTGTTGGTATGCTTCTTGACCAACATTTGGGAGCAAAACAGGGTGGAATTGAAGTTGAATTTTTTAATCATAAGGTGTTGCACTCTCCATCTGCATCAATTATGGCTCGAAGTTTTGAAGCTGAACTTATCCCATCTTATATATCTACAGATGATTATCTAAACTATACAGTTACATTCTATAAACCAATACCACATATTAAAACAGACAATAAGAGAGCAGATATATTTAATATGACACAAGCCCAAGCTAAAATAATGGAGGATGTAATTCGAGAGAGACCAGAGGAGTGGTTTTGGGTACATAAAAGATGGAAAGGGTTTTACCCAAATATCTATGAGGTCAATAGATGAGATTACTATTTTTTGCCTTAACAAGGAGACAATATACCTATTTTAAAACTCTATCTAAAAACCTTCAATTTCAAAGTAGAGTCTCTTTTTTTCCAAATCTCTATCTATCATTTAAGGGATTAAAAGTTCTGAAAAAGATAAATATAAAACCAATTTTGGATATAAAATTAAAAGAGATAGAGGTCAAATATAGTACTAAAATTCATCGAGCGTTATATAAAAAGCTACTACAACTTCAGATACCTTGGGTTATAATGAGTATATATAAAGAGTTACAAAATTATAAACCTAACTATTTAATTTTATGGAATGGTAAAAAGTTTCATCAAGCTATAGCTTTGGAGGTTGCCAAAATATTAAATATCAAAAGTATATTTTTTGAAAATGGAGTACTGCCAAATAGTACAACTATGGATTTTCAAGGGGTTAATGCCTCTAATAGTATGCCAAGAGATGTAGCGTTTTATAGAAATCTTAAATATCAAAATAAAATATTACCACAAAACTTGGAAATTAGAGTACCAATAAATCAAAAAGAGAGATTTAATTCCACTCTACCGAATAGATATATATTTGTCCCATTTCAGGTGGCCTATGATACACAGATAATTCAACACTCCCCATGGATAAATAGTATGTTTGAGCTATTTAATATTATAGAGTGGTTATCAGAAAAAATAGATACCACATTTATAATTAAAGAACACCCATCAGATAGAGTTAGTAATTACACCTCTCTATATCAAAGAGCAGATAAAAATATAAGATTTAGTTCAGATAATACTCAAACCTTAATAGAAAACTCTTTGGCTGTCATGACGATTAACTCTAGTGTAGCCATAGAGTCACTGCTATTTAAAAAGAGAGTAATAGTTTTAGGTGACGCATTTTTTGCTATTGATGGTATAGTGAAAGTAGCATCTTCAAAGGAGGAAATTTTAGATATTTTGAAAAATTTGGATAGTTGGAAAGTTGATAATTTATTAATTGATAACTTTTTATACTATATATATTATGATTATTTAATCCCAACAAATTGGAGACAACCAAATAGTAAACATTATAAAGCTATTGAGCAAAAAATATACAACGAACATAAAACTCCTAAAGAGGATTGAGATTTTAGCTATTTAGTTGTTAAATCTCTTCAACCGTCTTTAGTAATTTAATCGTTTACTCTTCTATACAATTATTTAATCTCTTATCAAATAAAATATTACAACCTCTACTACTAAATGCCTTTACAGCTGATAATAGAGCTAAATCAACTAATGGTTCAATAATTACTACTAATATATATGAACTACCAAAGATAAACACATTATATAGGTTTTCTGTACTAAAACCTTGTCCATAAAATGCCCAAAATCCAACCCAACTAATAATAGCACTTTCCCAAACTATAGACATTTTTAACATTTGAAAATAACTAATATCTCTATAAGCTATATTTTCAGGAATAATTTTTCTACTACTAGCATATAATATTAACATACTGGCTAAAAGAGTGGTTACATTAATACCATATTGGGGTAAATCAAATTGAGCAAAGAAAACTCCTTGTATTAAAAGCCCTAAAGCTAAACCTATCATTGCTGGAGCAATTCCGAATATTAAAAATATTGTTGTTCCCAAAATTAAGTGAACCTCACTAACTCCTATAGGATAGTGTGGCAAAACTTCAAAACAACAAAACACTATTATGGTAGCCAATAGACTTTTTAATAATAGAGAGATAATACCATTATCTCTTATATTCTCCCAAGCCAATTTAGCTCCAACTCCTACAACGCCTACTGCTGTAGCATAACTTAACAGCATTTTCGTACCTTGTACGACACCTGCTTCTATATGCATTTATTAATCCTTAATAACTATTTTTTATCCATATCATCTTAATCTATAATCATTAAGATATTTTATGTAGGTAATCTTAGCAAAAAAGATATTATTTCTAAATAAAATAGGTTATATCTTTAAATATGATTATTTTGTGTTATAAATTAACTTAATTTTTTGTAAAGAGTGTTTCGAGCATTCGCAATTATAACCAAATGTGATATTATAAAGAAGGAAAATATTAAATTTGTTGTATTCTCACGATATAATAAATATAGATTTGTTTCTCAATCATATACTATTATTTGATAATATATACTCTCAGAGATAATAATTAACTAATTTTTAAAAAAGGATAATAATGTCAAAAGGTAAAAAAGTAACAGTTATTGGCACAGGAAACTTTGGTTCAACAGTAGCATTTATATTGGCAATGAATGGTGTGTGTCATAATGTTGTACTAAGAGGTAGAAATATTAATATCGCAAAAGGTAAAGCTCTTGATATGTCACAAGCAGCAAATGCGGCACGACAACATACAATAGTAAAAGCAGCTAAAGGACCTGAAGATATGGCTGGTTCTGATGTTGTAGTTATTACTGCAGGAACACCTAGAAAACCGGGAATGAGTCGTGATGACCTATTAATGAAAAATGCAGATATTGTAAAAAACTATGCCAAAGAGATAAAAGAGTATGCACCCAACTCTATTGTTGTTGTTGTATCAAACCCACTTGATGTTATGACTTATGTTACTCTAAAAGAAACAGGCTTTCCAAGAGAGAGAGTTTTAGGAATGGCTGGAATATTGGATAGTGCTAGAATGGCCCACTTTATATATGAAAAATTGGAATATGGTGCAGGTCAAATTCGTGCTACTGTTATGGGTGGACACGGTGATACTATGGTGCCTCTTCCAAAATTTACAACTGTAGCAGGAGTTCCTATTGAAGATTTATTGGACTCTGAAGAGATTGGAGAGATTGTTAGAAAGACACGAAATGGTGGAGCTGAGATTGTTAATCTTTTAGGAAATGGCTCAGCTTATTATGCACCCGCAAAATCGACAACTGTAATGGTGGAGGCTATTTTAAAAGATACAAATCAAATCCATTCATGTGCTGTTATGCTTCAGGGAGAGTATGGATATAAAGATATAGTATCAGGTGTACCTGTTATGATTGGAGCAGGTGGAGCAGAAGATATTATTTTAATGGGTCTAAAACCACTTCAGCAGAAAAGATTTGCCCATTCTGTAGCTTCCGTTCAAGAGATGATTAATACTTTGAATGAGATGAAATTTTTTGACTCTTAATGGTTATGGGCAATAAATATATTATTATGATTTATTGAGATGTATCTGTTACTCTTCTCTACAACTTGATATTTTTAGGATAATCCAAGCTATGTTTATTTGTAATTATATAGCTTTTTTAGGTATTTTTTATAATGCTTATAAGCAAAATTAATGTTTAATAAGTAATCTTAACATATAGGGAGAGGACTTGATGAATAATAGTGATATTATTTCAACTGATGTACTCATTGTTGGAGGTGGTCCGGCAGGACTCGCTACAGCTATTGAACTTGCTAATTTGTTTAAACAGAAAGGTGAGACCAAAAAAGTAATGCTTATTGAAAAGGGAAATTCAATAGGTTCACATATACTATCAGGTGCTGTTATAAGACCTATGGTGTTTAAAGACCTATTAACTCAAGCAGAATTCGATAAGATACCTTTTGACTCTAAAGTTTCTACAGATATAACGGTAAAACTAAATGAAGATAGTGAAATAGAACTCCCTTTTCACCCACCATATATGTCAAATGAGGGTAACTATATAGCTTCCTTGGGACAAGTGTGTAAATATCTAGCTACTGTTGCAGAAGAGAAAGGGGTTGAGATATATACAGGCTTTGCTGTTGATAGTATGGTGTATGAAAATGGTAAGGTGGTTGGTGTAAAAACTAAAGATACCGGTGTTTCTCCAAAAGGAGAGAGAGAAAAGAACTACCAAGAGGGAACAGTAGTAAAGGCAAAAATAACAATTTTAGCAGAAGGAACACGAGGAAGTTTAGCTAAGAAAGTTATAGATAGATATGATTTAGATGAAGGGAAAAAAGAACAGATTTACTCTTTAGGTGTTAAAGAGTTGTGGAGTGTACCTGAAGGCAATATAGAGGCCGGTGCAGTTTATCATACATTTGGGTATCCATTAAAAGATAAATCTGAGTTTGGTGGTGGATTTATATATGGATTAAAAGATAATAAAGTAGCTCTTGGTTTAGTAGTAGGATTGGACTATAAAGATCCTTCATTTGATATTCATGGTGCTATGCAGGTTTGGAAAACTCACCCTTATGTATCTAAATTTTTAGATGGTGGTAAAATATTAGAGTATGGTGCAAAAACATTACCAGAGGGTGGTTGGCA
>CAZROY010000139.1:0-12739 GCA_964601885.1 uncultured Sulfurovum sp.
ATAAAACAGAAACCGGTCTCTTCTAACATTTTAACTTGATTTTCAGGGGTTAAATTGAGATTAATTCCTAAAACTTCTAATAAATCAGCTGAACCTGAACTGCTTGTAATACTTCTATTTCCATGTTTTGCAACAACTGAACCTAAAGATGATAGAAGGAGTGATACAGTAGTAGATATATTAAAACTCCCACTCTTGTCTCCACCTGTACCTACTATATCTATTGCATTATCTTGTAACTTTTTTGATATAGGAAGTTTAATAGAGTATTGACGCATGATGGAGGAGGCTGTTGCAATCTCCTCTGCACTCTCACCTTTATTATATAACTCTATTAAAAACTCTTGTCCCTCTTGAAAACTCATCTCATTATTAAATAGTTTATCAAATTTTTCTCTTATCATAATATCTCTTTTACATACTCATATTTTTTTGCTTTTGGAATAGTTTTTGTTGTTGGTATCTGTAGCACTTCATACTTTTTGGCACCCTTTAGATACTCTATAGTTATTTTATCTCCAACAACTACATTTTTACTCGCTTTTACCTTTAAACCATTAATATATACTACTCCACTTTTAACCATATCTGATGCTACAGTTCTTCTTTTGATTACATTAACCGATGCTAACCACTTATCTATACGCATACTAATCCTTTCTCTTCTTATATGTTAGTAATACTTTGTGATTTTGGATTATATTTTTTTGAGATTTTTAAAAATAACTATTCATTTCACCTCTTTAGCTCCTCTTTTGCTAATCTATCCACCATTTTTATACTCTCAAGAGCATTTTCTAAAATTTTTTTTGATGAGGTAATGGGTTTCATGCGGAGATTTGTCTGCTTTTTGTCTAAAGCCTCATTCATTAAAATCTCCATAACTTCATCTTCTAAGTTTTTATATATCTCTTCTAACTTTTTCTCAATAAAATCTATATCCACTATTTGCCCTTTGGTCTAAAAATCTTAATAACAGACTCATTAGCTTCCATATATGAACCACCAATTAAATCAATACAGTAAGGAACAGCTGGAAATACTGCATCTAAACACTCCCTTATAGATTTCGGTTTGCCGGGTAGATTAATAATTAATGAATTATAACATATCCCAGCTGTCTGTCTTGATAGAATAGCAGTTGGAACATATTTTAAACTAACAGCTCTCATCTGTTCGCCAAATCCGGGTAAAAGTTTAGAACAGACACTCTCTGTCGCTTCTGTTGTGACATCTCTTGGGGCAGGACCTGTTCCACCTGTTGTAACAATTAAATCACACTTTTTGTCTCTTGCTAACTCTATAAGAGTCTGCTCTATAATTGGTTGCTCATCTGGAATACATCTATATTCATATTCACACTCATTAAGGAGATACTCTCTCATTGTATCCATAATTGCCACACCAGAAATATCTTCATATATTCCTCTACTTGCTCTATCACTTGTTGTTACAACACCAATTTTTATCTTATCCATGCTTAGTCCTAATTTTTTGATGAGATTATAGCAAAAATTTATCTATTCTATTAAAAATAGATGAGTTTATATCTAATCTCAACTCCATTATAGAAAGAGGTACTTTAAAATCTTCCATCTTGACCTCATCTTTTTCTGTAACAAGTAGAGATATAGCATCACTTTGAGAGATTTTTTCTATTATATTATTTTTGTCAAAATAGGCGTGGTCTTGAAGATATACTCTTCCAATAACCTCTTTAGGTAAAAAAGGGTCTAATCTTTGTGGATTAGAGATAGCAGTCACTAATAACATTCTCTCTGTAGGATTTTTAATATAAACTTTTCGTTTAAAATCCCTCCCCTCAACTAAAATTAAATTGGCGAATATTTTTGTAAAATAGAACTCTCTAAAAGCTCCTGCTGGTAAGGGAAAATAGTTCTCTATTTTAGCAGGAAGGAGTAAGATTTCAAATTTTTTTATAGATATACGATTAAATCCATCATCTAAAATAATAATTTTAGCCCCCCTTTTTTTAGCCAACTCGATAGCCTTTTTTCTATTTTCACTCACTATTATAGAGGAGTTTGGAAGGGATTTTGCCATAAGCATAGCCTCATCTCCACTATTAAATACATCTGTTAAAATTTTACCATTAGAACTTACCTCAACTAACCCCTTACTCTTTCGTCCATGTCCCCGTGATATAATATATACATTTTTGTATTTTGATGCCAAAGCTATAGTAAATGGAGTTTTACCACTGCCACCAAGAGTTAAATTTCCAACACTAATAATTGGAATGGAGTAGTCTATTTTTGGAGTTAATACTCTTCTTATTAGCATAATAGTTCCATATATTAGAGATAAGGGAGATAAAAGAGCTATTATTACCCAATCAGATTTGGCAGGTTTAAAAAATAGCCTCTCAAAAAAAGAGACTATTTTATCTCTATTTGTCATATATGTGCGGCAGATACTTTTTTAATAGCATCACAAACTTTATCCACATCTCTATCTGTTAATGATGGATAGATAGGCAGAGACATAACTCTTTGAAAACAGCCAAGAGCCACAGAGTAGTCAAAAACCTTCATAGAGTATTTGCTTTTATAATATTTACTTAGATGTAAAGGCATAAACTGAACACTTACCTTTACACCCTCTTTTTTAAGCTCATTTACAAAATGGTCTCGGTTTTTATCAATCTCCACAATATATAAAGAGCATATATCACTATCATCTCTTTGTGGAAGTTTGACATGTTTTAGGTTGGATAGTGTTTTGTCATAATAAGATGCTATTTCTTGTCGTCTCGCAATTGTATGCTCTATCTTCTCCAAATCAGATAAACAATATGCGGCATTAATTTGAGACATATCATATTTCCAACCAATATCGATTACATCATAGATATAGTCAACATTGCCATAATTATCACAAGATTTTTTCTGCATTCCATGAAAACCTAAAAGCTCTGCTCTTTGATAGATTTTTTTATCATTGGTAACTAACATACCACCATTTATAATAGAGTTACACAGATGTGGAGCAAAACTAAAAATTGTTATATCTGCACCGGAGTTTCCTATCATTCTGCCCTTATATGTGGCACCCATAGCACTACTTGCATCTTCAATTACTTTTACCTTGTATTTTTTTGCCAAAGCATAAACTGCATCTAAATCAACAAGTTTTCCTGACATGTGATTTACAATTATCGCTTTTAACTTTTTGCTTTGATTTTTAATTAATGCTCTCTCTAACTTTTTTAAATCTAAATTATAGTTTCTGCTTTCAATATCTACAAAGATAGGCTCTGCATCAAAATGTCTTACAGCCTCCGGAACTGACGGAAAAACATTTATACTACAGATAACTTTATCTCCTCTTTTAAAATCCAAAGCACACATAGCTAAATGTAGTGCGGAGCTTCCACTATTTGTAGATATAGCATAGTTACAACCTATAAACTTTTTAAAAGATTTCTCTAATTTTTTGACTTTCGTATTATCAGAAAAAGAGAGAACATCATTTACATAATGTGTCGTATTCTCTTGAATAGTCGGTTTAAAAAACTCAATTATATTTTCCATCTTTTTTCACTTTATTTTAATATTTTTATCTTATACATGCTATTATACAATGAATAATATTAAATATAATTGTAAACAATAGATATTTTATACTATTTTTTTATGTTATTTATAAAATAGGTTTAAAAAATCATATTTTACTATAATATTTTAGTATAAATTGACTAATTAAACTCTATTATTACTATTTTTGTGATTTAAGTCTATATAAGCTAGATTTTTATCTACTCCAAATATTGATATGTAGTATATGGTTACTAAAAACTTATATTTTTCTAATATTAAAAGATAACTTGAAGAATATAAATTTATATCTTAGTATATAAATTATAGACTCCATTTATCCATATTAAAAATTAATTTTAGCTAAAATACATAAAAATTTTAAAAAAGGCTATTTAATGAAAATTAAATTTGAACCAATGGGTGCATATCAGACAAACTGTTATATTATTACTATCAATAATAGAGATATTATAATTGACCCCGGTATTGGTGCTACAGAATGGGTTTTAAAAAATGTAAAAAATCCAATTGCAATTTTAAATACACATGGTCATTTTGACCATGTATGGAGTAATGGAGAGTTACAACGAGAGTTAAAAATAGCTCTCTATACTCCAAAAGATGATGCTTTTATGTTGCAAAATGACCCGTTTAATCAAGGAACTCCCCCTAGTCAACCAGATATTTTAGTTAATGGAGATGAGGAGTTTAATATAGATGGAATAAAAATCAAATATAGACATTTTGCTGGACACACAAGGGGAAATAGTATTATAGAGATAGATGATATTTGGCTTAGTGGTGATTTCTTATTTAATGGTTCTATTGGTAGATGGGATTTTCCATACTCTAGTGCGGAAGATATGGTTAAGAGTTTGGAGAAGGCTATGAAGATAGAGGAGGATTTTACACTATATACAGGTCATGGAGTACCTACTACACTAAAACAAGAGCAGAAAACTATGCCACAATGGATTAATTATGTTAGAAATAGTATCTAATGAGAGAAACTATCCAAAAATTTTACTACTATTTATAGTAGTTGCTTTTTTTATCCCTTTAGGATTTGCACCTCTATTTGACCTTGACGAGGGGGCTTTTAGTGAAGCCACAAGAGAGATGTTAGTTGGAGGAGATTATATTACAACCTATCTCAATGGAGAGTTGAGATTTGATAAACCTATTTTAATATATTGGTTACAGCTTCTTAGTGTAAAATTTTTTGGATTAAATGAGTTTGCTCTTAGATTACCATCTGCTATAGCTGGAAGTTTTTGGGCTTGTGCCATTTTTGTATTTACAAAAAGAGTACTCGATACCAACAAGGCATTTTTCGCTACCCTCTTTATGGTTTCATCTCTTCAAATCAATATAATAGCAAAAGCCTCTATTGCTGATGCTCTACTTAATATGTTTATAGTCTTTTCAATGTTTACTCTATATATCTACTATAAAAATAGACATAATAGAAGAGTACTCCATTTAACCTTTCTTTTTATAGCATTTGGTACATTAACAAAGGGACCTATTGCAATTTTGATACCTATGATGAGTAGTTTAATATTTTTTATAATAAGGGGAGAGTTTAAAGAGTGGTTAAAGATGATATTTAATCCCATAGGTATTTTGATATTTATGGGTATAGCTCTACCTTGGTATATAGCTGAATATATGGCTCAAGGAGAAGCCTTTATAGATGGTTTTTTTTTAAAACATAATCTTAATCGTTTTAGCTCTGTTATGGAGAGCCATAAAGGTACTATATTCTATTTTATTCCTGTTTTAATAGTTGGAGTTATGCCCTTTACATATTTTGCAATAAAGGCTATAGGTGGGATTAGAAGCTATTTCAAAGATGATTTAAAACTATATCTATCTGTATGGTTTATTTTTGTCTTTATATTCTTTTCACTATCTGGAACTAAACTGCCTCACTATATAATATATGGTTATACTCCACTTTTTATACTTAGTACCATATATATAGAGAGAGTTAATAAAAGATGGCTTATATATCCACTGCTTATATTTTTAACTATTTTACTCTTTTTACCCGATATTGCAACTTTTTTTAAAGATGATATTAAGGATAAATTAGCAGTTGTACTTATTGAAAATAGCTATAATTCATTTGATATTTGGTATAGAGCATCTACATTGAGCCTTATTGGATTTTTACTTGTTCTACTATTTAGAGATATAAAAGATAAGATTATAATCTTAGGTGTGGCTCTTGTTATGGTGATTTTGATAAACTTTATTGTAATTCCTACCTATGGAGAGCTTATGCAACAACCAATTAAAGAGGCTGGAGTTTTAGCTAAAAATAGAGGTTATAGAAACATTATAATGTATAAAATAAATACTCCATCTTTTAATCTATACTATGAAGGGTTAACCAAAAGTAACAAACCACAAAAAGGGAGCATCATATTTACAAAAGTTACAAAATTAAAAGATTTTAAAAAGTATAAAACTATATATCAAAAAAATGGATTTGCTTTAATAGAGATTAATTAACTATTGTTGCAAACGATAAAGTTTAGGTTTACAGATTTTCTTAGTACTATTTTATGGATATTTGTAAGTTTTTCTTGTCGGTTATAAAGATATAATTTGAAAAAACAGAGGTAAAAATAGATGAAAGAGTTATCGCTTGTAGTCCCAATGATGAATGAAGAGGAGAGTGTAGAGCCCCTATTCAAAGCTGTAAGAGAAGCACTAAAAGAGATTGATTATGAGTTTATATTGGTTGATGATGGCTCAACAGATAAGACAGTAGCAAAAATGAAAGCCTTAGCGGATGAGAAAACCAAAATTTTAGTTTTTAATCATAATTGTGGACAGACTCAAGCAATGGCAGCTGGAATTGAAGAGGCTACAGGGGAGCTTATAGCTACAATTGACGGAGATTTGCAAAATGACCCGACAGATATTCCTTTAATGATTGAGAGATTAAAGAGTGAGAATTGTGATGTTGTAGCAGGACGACGATTAAAGAGGCAAGATGGTATTTTTTTGCGAAAAATTCCAAGTAAAATCGCAAATTGGATTATTAGAAAAACAACTAAAGTCTATTTAAATGATTATGGGTGTACTCTAAAGGTATATAAGAGTGATGTAGCTAAAAATTTGGGACTCTATGGCGAGTTACATAGATTTATACCAGTTTTAGCTAAAATGTATGGAGCGAAAATTGTAGAGATGAATGTAAAACATCACCCAAGAGTTTATGGTAAATCAAAATATGGTATAGGCAGAACTTTTAAAGTGGTTAGTGACCTACTTCTTATGCTATTTATGCAAAAATATAAAACTAAACCTATGCATCTATTTGGAGGATTGGGTGTTGCCTCTTTTGGTACTGGAGTTGTTATTAATTTATATTTATTTTTTATTAAGTTAATTGGAAATGATATAGGGGGACGACCATTATTAACTTTAGGAATAGTTCTAATAATCGCAGGAATTCAGCTAATTACTACAGGATTTTTATCAGAACTCATTATGCGAACATACTATGAATCTCAAAACAAGAGACCATATACAATTAAAGAGAAGTTTATTGGTAAAGCTAAATAGTAAGATTATAAAGAGAGTTATAAAGGTACTATTTACATCTATAGCCCTATATGTTCTTTTTTTAAAGATAGATATTAAAGAGATTGAGTCTATATTACAAAATACAGAGTGGATATATCTTTTGTTAGCTATACTCTTTTTTAATCTATCTAAGATTTTAAGTTCAATTAGATTAAATATATATTTTAACCATATTGGTGTTAAGATTTCGGAAATTTATGCTTTAAAACTATACTATATAGGCATGTTTTATAATCTTTTTCTTCCAAGTGGAGTTGGTGGAGATGGATATAAGATATATCTTTTAAAACAATCTCATAATATAAAACTCTCAACTCTTATAACAGCTTCTCTATTGGATAGAGTAAGTGGAGTTATTCCTCTACTCTTTTTTGCTGGAATACTATTTATCTTTAGTGATTTTTATAACCAACTTATGTGGTTAGACTATTTAATTATAGTAGAAATAGCTACTATTTTCCCCATTTTTTATATTATTAATAGAGTTTTTTTCAATAGATATTTAGAAATTTTTTTTATAACTATTACTCTTGGCTCTGCTGTTCAGCTACTTCAATTAATATCTGCTATTTTTATACTCTATGCAATCGGTATAAAGAGCAGTATATTAATATTTTTAACCCTTTTTCTTATCTCTTCAGTTGTAGCAATATTACCTATTACTATAGGAGGAGTTGGAGTTAGAGAGTTGACTTTTCTATATGGATTAAGTTTAGTTGGTATAGATGTCAATGGTGGGGTTACATTTTCATTACTATTTTTTTTAATTACTGCTTTATCCTCCTTAATTGGACTATTTTTAAAAGAGTGAATAATTGTGATATAATTTCTACTATGAGAAAGAGCTTAATAGACAAATTAGACCTAGACAGATTTATAGAGACCTTCAAGAGTTTTTACGCAAGAGATAAAGATATAGAGATAATGGGAGATATAAATCAGCACTATAGATATATCTCTGCATTATCAAATATAGAGTTTCCCAATATTAAAGATGTACCAAATCTAAATAATGAACTGGAGCGTATTAAAAAACAGGGTACTTTAGGACTTAAAGAGCTTTATGCTTTTATGAGAATAGTTAGCTACTTTAACTCTCTAAAGGCTTTAACTCTTCCCGAACCATTAAATAGATGGATTAGAGATATAGATATACCTGATGAGGTTAACAATATTCTTCTATATTTTACAGATAATGGAGAGTTAAATCCTCAAAAAGAGCCAGAATTATATGATATAGAGAGGGCAATTCAGATAAATAGAGCATCAATTAAAGAGACTCTATATAAAATGGCTCATTCGTCAAGACTTAGAGACTATCTGGTGGATAAACAGGTTCATTTTTTAAATGGAGAAGAGACACTACTTGTTAGAGGTGGTTTTAATAGGATTATTAAAGCTTCGGTAGTTGGACGGACATCGGGAGGGTTTTTCTATATATTACCTCAAACCATATCACATCTAAAAGAGAAAGAGAGTAATCTACTCTCAAAAAAAGAGGAGTTAATATATAAGTATTGTCAACAGTTCTCTGCTATTTTGCATAAATATTATCTCTTTATTAGATTTATAAATAGAGAGTTTGATAGATTTGACCACTATCAAGCTAGAGTTAAATTTGCAAAAAGTTACAACTATCAATTTATTTTACCATCAAAAAAGAGAGAGATAAAACTAAGTAGTTTTTGCCACCCCGCTATAGAGAACCCAAAACCTATAGATATAACTCTTAATAAATCTATTATGTTAATAACAGGTGTAAATGCTGGTGGTAAGACTATGCTATTAAAATCACTTCTTAGTGCTGTATATATGAGTAAAAATCTACTTCCATTTAGATGTAATCGAGCCAAAAGTGTAGTAGGTCACTATAAATCTATAGAGGCTGTAATAGATGACCCACAATCTGTTAAAAATGATATATCTACTTTTGCTGGTAGAATGGTGGAGTTTGCTAAATTATTTAAAAAAGAGGGTGCTATAGTCGGAGTTGATGAGATAGAGCTTGGAACAGATAGTGATGAGGCATCTTCTCTATTTCGAGTCATACTTAGTGAGTTAAGAAAAAGAGATATTACATTTATTGTTACAACTCATCATAAACGATTGGCCTCTCTTATGAGTGGAGATAACGATGTTGAACTAATTGCAGCTCTCTATAATGAGGCAAAAAGAGAACCAACTTATACATTTTTACAAGGAAGTATAGGGAAAAGTTATGCTTTTGAGACGGCAGAGAGATATGGTATTCCTAAACATATTATAACTGAGGCTAAAAAGGTTTATGGAGAGGATAAAGAGAGGTTAAATGAGCTAATAGAAAAATCAACCTCACTAGAGAGAGAAATGCGTCTAAAAATAGATAAGATAGATAGGGAGCTAAAAAGCATTGAGAAAAAAAAGGAGAATTTAGAGTTAGTAGAAGAGAGACTTAAAGAGAAGCATCGTAAAGCACTTGCTACACTAGAGAATAGATATAATGCAGCAACTAAAAGAGCAAGAGAGGCTATAAAGGCAAAAGAGTCAACAGAAGGAAGACGACTTTTAAATGATGCACATAAATTTAAAGAGTATTCAAAAAGGGTTAAAGAGATAAAAGAGTCTAAAGAAGAGATTTTAGAAGTTGGTAATAGGGTAAAGTATCGTTCATTAAAAGGGGAACTTCTATCTATTAGAGGGGAAGAGGCAACTATTGAAGTGGAGGGGGTTAAAATGCGTGTTCCAATTGGTAACTTAAAAAGAATAACTCCAATATCACAAGTGAAACCCAAACCACCAAAAACAGTTGTAAATGTTGAAAAGTCCGGAAGAGGCTCTATCTCTATTAAACTTTTGGGTTGTTTTGCAGATGAAGCCTTAGAAAAACTTGATATATTTTTATCAGATGCATTGGTTAATGGGTTTTCAGAAGTAGAGATTATACATGGAACAGGAACGGGGGTTCTTAAAAAAATTATTACAGATTATTTAAAATCATATCCGAAATTACACTCATTTTATGGAAAAAAAGGAAATTTAGGTGTTACTATAGTTAAACTTTAATAAGTTTATTAATAATTCATTTAAAAATCATTATCTTTTTTTTGATATAATCGATAAAATTATATTATAGGAATTACAATGCCACTTATTATTACCTTATTTATTGGACTACTGTTTCTAGGTTGCGGAACAGAAGTACCCTCAATTGCTAAAAAGACTATGCCCCAACCAAAGATTATAAAAAAGTCCACTTTAGAAGGAACCTACACTCTCGACAAAGGTATATACTCATACCATGAAAATAGTGCTATTAATAAAAATATTAGTAGTTCAGACTTAATTATTGAGAAATTAGATGATGATGATTATGGATACTACTTTACTATGCAGATTGAAAATTTAGTACCTACACAAGAGTATGGTATTTTTCATAAGCAGGGAGATAAATATTTCAAACGAATTATATACTCTACTAATATAACAAAAGATTCCAATATATCAATAGATTCAAATATATCAGATGAGCATCTTCAAACAGAAATAACAGATGAGGTCTCTATTGTTCAAGATGAGAATACATTAAAAATCAATATGAAGATAAGAGATGGAAAGATGGTTGTTATCTGGAGACGAGAGACAAACTCTACAATACCACAGACTCTTGAACTAAGAAGAGCAGAGCATGAGTATTTTAAAACATATAAAGAGAGATTTAATAAGTTTTTTAAAGACAGCTAATTTCTTGAATGCAAATAGTACATACATCAGATTGGCATATAGGTCATAAACTATATGACAAATCAAGAGAGATAGAGCATAAACTTTTTTTTCAATGGCTCTACTCTTTTATAAAAGAGCAAAGAGTTGAGCTATTGTTAGTATCTGGAGATATATTTGATAGCTCGATACCATCAAATAGTTCACTAAAAATATATTATGATTTTCTTATATCCCTTCAGGATACAGAGTGTAAATCTGTTATAATAACTGCTGGAAATCATGATTTACCAAGTACACTTGATGCTCCTAAAGAGATTTTAAAAACTCTAAATATATATATTTTTGCCAAAGCAGAAAATGAGCTTAATAGTATGATTTTACCAATTAAAAATAGTAATATTATACTCCTACCTATTCCATTTTTACGAGATAGGGATATTAGAGTAGCTATAGCCAATGAGAATATAGATAATATAAATCAGCGATATAGAAAAGCTCTAATTAAATATTATTGCAAATTAGCAGATGAGTGTAAAAAAATAAGTGGTAATAATATCTTTATAGCTATGGGACATCTATTTGCAACAGGTACAAAGGTAGGTGATAGCGAAAGCACAATATATGTTGGTGGAGTTGGAGATATATCAGCAGATGATTTTCCAGATATTTTTGATTATATTGCATTAGGACATCTACATAAAGCCCAAAAGGTTGGAGGAAAAGAGCATATAAGATATAGTGGCTCTCCAATTCCACTAAGCTTTAGTGAGGCAAAACAAGACTCTAAGATTATATTATTAAATATAGAAGAAGATATAAAGATAGAAGAGATAATCGTTCCCAGATTTAGAGATATAGTGACTATTAAAGGTAATTTATATCAAATTCAAAACAGATTAAAAGAGATAAGTGCTACCTCATCAAATTTAACACCTTGGGTTGAAATTATTATCAAAAATGGTATAGAGTTAGAGAAGATAAATAGGAATTTAAATGTGGAGATTCTGAAAATCTCTATTGATAATCAGAGAGAGTTTAACTATATGGAGAAAGATAATGAGAAAATTATATCTCTTTCATTTTTAACACCTGAAGAGGTATTTGAAAGGAAGTGTAAAGAGGAAAAATTTGATTTAGCTATCAATAGCAGAATAAAAGATATTTTTTATGAGATATTATCAGAAATTAGAGAAGAGTAAATGAGAATACAAAAAATATTACTACAAAATATAAACTCTCTTCGTTCGCCAAAACCTATAAAGATAGATTTTACAGCGGATAGGTTTAAGAAGGCTGGTTTGTTTGTTATTACTGGAGCCACAGGTTCAGGAAAAAGTACAATCCTAGATGCCATTACATTAGCCCTCTATCATAAAATACCAAGATTAACAACAAATAGTTCTTTGAGTGATATAGTCAATTATAATAGTGCCACTGCTTTGGCAATTGTAGAGTTTGAGATAAGAGGGGAGATATATGAAGCAACTTGGAGTATGAGAGTTTTAACGGCAAGAGGAAGAAAATTAAAAAATCCAAAAGAGAGTGTTAGACTTAAAAGTCTAAGTAGTGGTAAGATATTGGCTGAAAAAAAGCGAGATGTAGCCAACAAGGTAGAAGAGATTACCTCTCTTAATTATCAGCAATTTTTAAGAGCTGTACTCTTAGCACAAGGAGAGTTCTCTGCATTTCTATTAGCATCACCTAAGGAGAAGAGTTCTCTTTTAGAGCAGATTACAGGTGAGGAGATTTATAAACAGATAGGTATTAAATTAAGGGATAAAATATTTGCTCAGAATCAAGTAATAGATAAAATTAAGGCAACCATTAATGGCGAAGATTTATTGGATACTAATATAAAAACTGAATTACAAGAT
>CAZROY010000140.1:0-3801 GCA_964601885.1 uncultured Sulfurovum sp.
TGTTTACAAAAGATGAGGTGTTACAATGGATAAATAGAATAGTCAAAAATATTGGAAAGGTTGTCTATTTGTGTGAACCTAAATTTGATGGTGCAAGTATGAATTTATTATATGATAAAGGTAAATTGATTAGTGCTATAACTAGAGGTGATGGAGAGATAGGGGAGGAGGTGATAGATAATGTTAAAACTATCAGCTCTATTCCATGGTATATAAACTATCAAGGGTTAATTGAGATTAGGGGTGAAGTTGTAATTCCAAAAGATGATTTTGAGAAGATAAATCAAAAGAGGTTAAAAAAGGAAGGTAAACTATTTGCTAATCCTCGAAATATGGCATCAGGTAGTCTAAGACAGTTGGATAGCTCCATTACAGCAAAACGATATTTAGCATTTTATCCTTGGGGAGTTGGAAAAAATAGTTTAAATTTACCTCTCTTATCTCAAAAAATGGAGTTTATATACAACTTAGGCTTTTTATCTCTACCATATAGTACAAAGTGCGAAGATGTAGATGAAATAGAAAGGTTTTATCGATTTTTAATATCTAAAAGAGATGAGATACCAATTACAATGGACGGCATGGTTATAAAGGTTGATAATATTAAAAAAGAGGAGTTATTAGGCTATACAGTAAAATATCCAAAATGGATGTCTGCATATAAGTTTCCTGCAGTAGAAAAAGTAACAAGGGTAAATAGTATTACCCTACAAGTTGGTAGAACAGGTGTTATTACACCAATAGCAGAGGTTAAGGCGGTAGCCATTAATGGTGCTATAGTCAAACGGGCTACTCTTCACAACTTTGATGAGATAGAGAGAAAAGGATTAAAACTCGGAGATTGGGTTATATTAATTCGTTCTGGTGATGTCATTCCAAAAATTACAAAAGTTTTAACAGATAGACGAAACGGAAAAGAAAAAAGTATATTGAGACCCATTCGATGTCCAACTTGTGGTAGTAAACTACTAGATAATGGAACTCTAATTAAGTGTCAAAATTTAAACTGTCCAGATAGAATAATAAACTCCATTATACATTTTACAAAAAAAGGGTGTATGGATATTGCAGGAGTTGGTTCAAAAATGGTTGAACTTTTAGTAAAAGAGAATAAAATTAGAAGTATTTTAGATTTATATAGCCTAAAGGTTGAAGATTTAGAAAAACTTAAAGGGTTTCAAAGAAAAAAGGCAGAAAATACTATTAATGCAATAAATAATAGTAGAAAAAAAGCTTTAAAAAATTTTATTAACGGTTTAGGAATAGAGCATATTGGCAAAGTAGCTAGTAAATATATAGCTTTAGAGTTCGGATTAGATTTTGTAAATGCTACAAAGGAACAGTTAATAAAGGTTGATGGAGTTGGTCAAGAGACGGCAGACTCATTTGTAGAGTTTATTCGTATTAATAGAGATAGTGTATTAAAACTTCTTAAGATTATCAATCCAACTGTAGAGGAGAGAGTTAAAGCCAAAGATACTTTATTCAAAGATAAAATTGTAGTCTTAACAGGTGCTATGTCGGAGAGTAGAGCTAAAATAGTAGAAAAATTAACAGCATTAGGTGCAAAAGTAACCACTTCAGTAAGTAGAAAAACAGACTATTTAATATATAGTAAAGATGTGGGTAGCAAATATCAAAAGGCAAAAGAGTTAAATATTAAAACTTTAGCTGAAGATGATATAAGAGAGTATTTATAAAAAGGAAAAAGTATGAAAATAGCAATTATAGGGGCTGGAAAGTGGGGTCAAGCACTCTATCACGCTTATAGTCAAAAAAATATTGTAGTAATTACATCAAGAAGTAAAAAAGAGATAGAAAATTTTGTATCATTAGATAGAGCATTAAGTTATCAATATATTATAGTGGCAATTCCTACCCAGTCTATTCGCTCGTGGCTTAATACCCATTTTATAGATAGACAACAGAATATTTTAGTAGCTTCAAAGGGAATAGAGACCTCTACAGGTGCATTTTTAAATGAGGTTTATGGTCAATTTATAGACTCCAATAGATTGGCTTTTATATCAGGACCATCTTTTGCATTAGAGGTTCAAAAGTCACTTCCTACAGCTTTAAAGATTAGTTCTGAAAATAGAGAGTTGGCTAACATTTACGCTTCTGCTCTACCAGATTATATAAAAGGGTATATTGATGGTGATGTTATTGGTGCAGAGATTGCGGGAGCGTATAAAAATGTAATTGCCATTGCTAGTGGAGTTTGTGATGGATTGAAACTTGGGAATAATGCTAGAGCATCTCTTATATCAAGAGGGCTTGTTGAGATGACTAGATTTGGTAAATATTTTGGTGCAAAGGTGGAGACTTTTCTCTCTTTAGGAGGAGCTGGAGACCTATTTTTAACGGCAAGTTCAAATCTATCAAGAAACTATAGAGTTGGAGTTGGTTTGGCTAATGGTAAAAGTATTGATGAGATTTTAAGTGAATTAGGCGAGGTTGCAGAGGGGATACCTACAACAGAAGCACTTTTTAATATTGCAAAAAAGCGAGATATATATCTGCCTATAGCAGATGAGGTTTTTAATATGTTAAACGGAAAAGAGCCTATGGAGTGTGTATATGACCTTTTACGCTCTAAAAAATAAAATTAATAAAGGAGTTAAAAATGAGTAGTAGTTGGGGTTGTCAACATTTAACCAAATTTGAAAATGAAAAAGAGTGGTGCAGACTTTTAAAACGAAAATGTAATCCCGGTTATTATGGTTGCATATTATATGGAAGATTTCTATTTTCTGATACTTCTAATCCATCAAATAGAGCTTATGAGAAAAGAAAAGAGAAAAAACGGGAAGATAACCCATTAAAATAATATAGGTTTTATAGTTTTAAAAAGTTATTTAGCATCTCATGTCCATATTCACTCATAATAGATTCTGGGTGAAATTGGACTCCATATATTAATTTATCTTTTATTTCTAATGACATTATCTCTTGGTCATCTTTACTATAAGATGTGATTATAATATTAGATGGAATATTGTCTTTATTGACAGTTAAAGAGTGGTATCTTGTAGCTCTAAACTCCTTTGGAATATCTTTAAATATTATCGTATCACTCTCTACCTTCACCTGTGAAGTTTTACCGTGCATCATATTTTTAGCTCTTATTATCTCTCCTCCAAAAGCTTGTGCAATACTTTGGTGACCCAAACATATTCCCAATATTGGAGTAGTATCTTTAAACTCTTTTATAACTTCAAGTGTGACTCCTGCTTCATTGGGTGTAGCAGGACCCGGTGAGATAATAATTTTTTCTGGATTTAAGGCTTTTATCTCTTCTATGGTTAGTTCATCATTTCTAATAACTTTTAAATTAGCACCTAGCTCTAAACAGTATTGCACTACATTATATGTAAAACTGTCATAATTATCTATCATTAAAACCATCTTAATTTTGTCCTATGGTTATTTATTATAGTATCTTTTTCAATAGAAAATTATAGTAATCACAAAAATATCGAAAATGATTATCAATCTATAATGTAATAATATTCTATCTACTTCAATTTCACCTCACTAGCTATATATGTGTAATATATAACTTTCTTTTAACAAGAATTGGCAGTTAAAGTGTTGTAGCCTAACTATCATGGCTTAAGGCAATTTTAATACATGAATTTTACTATTTTCGCTATTTTCATAAATTATTATTACTGAATTTATAAAAAAACATAAGTAAAACTAACAATTACTGCATTATCACTCAATATGGCTTTTTACCAACATATCAAGGATTTTTGATACTTTTTTTTAATTTCATTAAAAACTTTTTAATGACCA
>CAZROY010000141.1:0-7120 GCA_964601885.1 uncultured Sulfurovum sp.
GAGGCTAGAGTAATGACCACAGGCTCATCTACCACAGAAGAGGCAAAGATTAGAAAAGAGGAGTCAGCCTTAGTTTTAGATTTTATTCGTCGTGCTTCCAAAGTGGAACCCAAAGGTCAAGTTATAATTAATAAGGCTACAAATTTATCTGATGTAATTTTAGAAGATGAAGATAGAGTATTTATCCCCAAAAAGAGCCACATTATTGTAGTAGAGGGTGAAGTAGCACTACCAAATGCACAGACATTTGTACCCAATTACTCTATCTCTGATTATATTAACTCATGTGGAGGATTTAGTCCAAGAGCCAATAGAGAAAAGGTTTTGCTGGTTAAAAAGAGTGGGCAGGTTATTACATATAATGCCACCTCATGGTGGAATGATAAAGTTTTAAAAATTGAAGCTGGAGATGCTATTTTAGTTTTGGGTAAAGTTGATAGTAAAAATATTCAAATAACCTCTAGTGTTACACAGATATTATATCAAATTGCAGTAGGAGCTGCTGTAGTCTTAAGAGCATTTTAAAGGGAGAATTAATGACAAAAAAAGGTCTATATAAACTGGTAACAAAACCACACACATTTTTAAAAGATTACATAGCTAAAAAACGATATAAATTTGAATATTTAATTCCTCGACAGAGAGTTATTGGTAAATATCAATATACTATTGTATCTGCTGTATATAATGTAGAGAGTTATCTTGATGAATATTTTAAAAGTATTGTATATCAACTATTGGAGTTTGAGAGACACATTTTTCTAATTCTTGTTGATGATGGCTCTACAGACAATTCTGCTAATATTATCAAAAAATGGCAAAAAAAATATCCAAATAATATTATTTATATAAAAAAGAAGAATGGTGGACAAGCATCTGCTAGAAATGTAGGATTAAAGCATGTTAAGACAGAATGGGTTACATTTGTTGACCCTGATGACTTTTTAGATATAAACTATTTTTACAATATAGACACTATTTTATCTAAAAGAGAGTCTGAAGATATTGGTATGATAGCTTGTAAATGGATTATTTTTCGAGAAAAAAGTGGTAAATTCTCACAAAAGCACCCTTTAAATTTTCGTTTTAGTTTAGGTAATAGAGTATTTAAGTATATAGATGATACTAGATTTCTTCCATCTTCAGTAGCTACTACGATATATAGATATTCGGTAATAAAGAGTAACGGTCTCTTCTTTAATGAAAATATTAAACCAAACTTTGAAGATGGTCACTTCTCTGGAAAGTATCTATTATATATGAAAGAGGAGTATATCTGCTACGCATCTGACTCAAAATATTTTTATCGAAAAAGAGCTAACGAGACATCTACATTAGATAACTCTTGGAGTAATCCAAATAGATTTGATATAGTGATAGAGCAAGGCTACCTTCAACTATTAGAGGATAGTTTAAAAATCAAAGGTTATATTTTAACATCTATAGCAAGACTCATTATGTATGATACCGTTTGGTACTTTAAAAGAATTATTAATAACCCACAATCTATATCTTTTTTAGATAAATCTCAAAAGAGAAGATTTAAAGAGTTACTATATAGAGTATTTGAACATATAGATAGAGAGATAATCTGGAATTTTGAGTTAACTGGTTTCTGGTTCTACCATAAAGTTGGATTTCTTGGCATGTTTAATAAAGAAAAACCTCCATATACTCTTGTCTATATAGAGGAGTACGATGAGGTTAAAAAACTCTTGAAATTAAAATATTTCTACTATGGAGATACACCTTATGAAGAGTTTAAGATAGATAATATCTCCACTATTCCAACATATATTAAGAGTAGAATACACCATTTTATTGATGAAATTTTCTGTAAAGAGCGTATTATATGGCTTCCTATAGATAGAGGTGGAGAGACTCTTAATATAACTATAGACTCTATAGATACAAGAATTGTATTAAATGGTAAACAGCATCTCCATGGTGTTGATATTAATACAATTTTAGATTTAAAAACAAGAGCTATAAAGATTAATCTCAAAGATATACCTCCACATATTAAAATGATAAGAAAATTGGCTACAACAAGCAGTAGTGTAAAAAAATATAAAGATGCTTATGTAATTATGGATAGAGATAACCAAGCAGATGATAATGGAGAACACTTTTATAGGTATTTAAAAGAGAACCATAATGAGTTAAATATCTATTTTGTATTAAGAGAGAGTTCTCATGACTATAAGAGATTGGAAGAAGAGGGATTTAATCTACTTCCTTTTGGCTCTATATCCCACACTATAGCTCTTTTAAATGCTAAATATCTCATATCTTCTCATGCTGATAAGTATGTTGTTAATTATCTAAAATTAGCATACTATCGTGACATAATCAGATATAAATTTATCTTTTTACAACATGGCATTATTCGAGATGATATATCAACATGGTTAAATAAAAAAAATATAGACCTATTTATTACATCAATGAATTCAGAGTACAACTCTATTGCAGGTGAAGAGACCAACTACAAATTTACACCTAAAGAGGTTGTACTTACAGGATTAGCAAGACATGATAAGCTTCTATCACGAACTGAGCCTACTGAAAATGTAATCTTAATTATGCCGACTTGGAGAAATTCATTGGTGGGAGATATGAAAGGTATTACAGCCCAGAGAGAGACAACAGAGAGATTTTATAATTCAGATTATGCTAAACATTGGAAATCTCTTCTCCACTCTACAGAGTTAAAAGAGTACTCCAAAAAATATGGATATAAGGTTGTATTCTTCCCACATGTAAATATGCAGATATATATTGATTGGTTTGAAGCACCCCCATATATAGAGGTTAGAACACATAAAACAGACCCTATTTTACATAAACTTTTTAGACGAGCAAAGATTATGATTACAGACTACTCATCTGTATTTTTTGAGTTGGCAATTCTTAAAAAGGCAATTTGCTATTATCAGTTTGATTATGATTATATGTATGGAGGTCATCATTCGTCGCAAATTGGTTATTTTGATTTTGAAAAAGATGGATTTGGAAGTGTCTCATATACCCAAGAAAGACTACTTTATAATTTAAAACAACTATTAGAAAGGGGTGGATTACCAGATAAAATATATTTAGATAGAATAGACGCCTCTCTCCCTTTTCGTGATGGAAAAAATAGAGAGAGAATACTTCACGCTATTAAGGAATTAGAGAAACCTTGACTTCTTCTCTATCATCTGTTATAATGCGGTATTTCTGTGATTACTATAATTTTCTATTGAAAAGATACTATACAAAACCCCTATTGAGGACTATCAATAACTAAGATTTCCCTATGAGCAGACTAAGTTAAAAAAACTCAATAATTTTAAATGATTGAGTAGTTCACTGAAAGAATATGATAATGAGTAACCAATTAGATAAGTTAGAAGCACTCCTTGCCTCTTTAGCATATAATTCTCTATTTCCGGAAGAGAAATATAAACTAATAGAGGATATACGAAAAATCTATATCTCTTTAAATAAACAAGATAGACATAGTATTCATATATGGCTTAATGGTAGATATAAAAAGTTTTTAGAGTTATTAAGTAGGTATAATAATAATATACATGATCGCATATCATTTATCAACTCCTCTTTTAGGTGGGGAATTAATGGAGTAATACATCAAGATGTAGAGTTTTCAAGATACCTAATTGAACCAATATTTGAAAAAATAGTATTTAAAAATGAGACTATATCTCCTTATGCTAACTTAACATACGGAACAGTTCTGTTTCATTATTTTAGAGAGGCAAAAGATAAGATAGAAAAAGAGTTTTATTTTAATAGAGCCTTAAAATTTTTATCAAACTGTTTCTACAAAGGCACAAATGGTTACTTAAAAAATAGGTCTTCATATTTTTTATCACAACTATACTCTTTAAATGGTGATTTTTCAACAGCCCTAACATGGTACTTTAAATCATTAGACTCTACCGATTTAGTACATGAGCAGTTTTCTATATTCTACTCTATCTTATTTAGAACAGTAGATTTTGAGATGGTTAATCATTTTAATAATATAGATAGAGTATTTACAAAAGAGAGTGTTAATAATCGCTACTTTTGGATTTTTATGAAGAGTCGATTGAATAATTCAATACTTATAGAGAGTATTAATAGAGTTATAAATCTATGTAATATAGAAAAATCTCAAAAGGTGACATCTTGGAGTAATGATATAGAGGAGTTTATAGAGATAATAGATATATATTTAAATAATATGCTCCAATCAACTGAGATAGCCTCAATTGCTAAATTACAAAAACTATATTTCTCTCCACTGCTTAACCATAAAGGAAAAGCGAAAGTGATTTTTCGTATGGCAGAGATTTTAAATTTTTATAATAGAGATTATAGTAGAGCAATACTTATGGCATCTGAGAGCAACGCTCTATTTTTTAAAGAAGAGAGATTAAAATTTATGAGTAATACTATTTTAGAAAACTTCTCATCTGATATTAGAGCTATTTTGGATAGTAGCAATTATAAGTTTAAAAATTATGCTATAGATGCCTACTGTAATGAAAAAGATAAAAAAGTGGTTGCTTGGAAAAGGCTATTAAATAGAGGCTGTTTATCTGGTAAAATAGATGAGGAGATTGATTTTTTAGAATATATAAATAGACATTCAAAAAATAGAAAACTTATTAAAGTGATAAAAAGCCGTTTAGCATATCTCTATTTTACAGGAAAGGGTGGAGTAAGTGAAGATGGGTTTGAGATGCCGAATTACCATAAAGCTAGAGACTATTTTCAAGAGTTAAAAGATAACCCATTAGTAACAAAATATCTAAATCACCCTAAACTATCCATCTATTTGGATATGGAAAAGCATATCCCTAATGGGGGGAACTATCTATTTTTTGAAAAGAAATTTAGTAATAAACTGTTAATTGTATTCTCATGTGCATTTAGTTATGCCCACTATACACAACTTAAAGAATTTTATCAGAAGAATAGAATAAATATCCTATTTATTAATAATCCTCTTCTCAATTGGTATCATGGAAAGGAGTGGAGTAGGGTCGAGGCTATTATGAGAGAGGTTGTATTTCCCCATTTTAAAAAAGAGAATATAGTAACCTATTTTGGTAGTATGGGGGGATATGTAGCACTGAGGGTATCTCTTACTTACGAAATTAAAAGTATAGTTTTTAATCCACAGATAGATTTAAATTTATGGATTAAACATAGACCCATTATCTCTACAAGATTAAATAGAGAAAAATTGGTTCATATTCAAGATTTTGATATAAGCTCTTTTGAAAAGACACCAATCTATTTAGCTACAAGCTCATCTATTGAAGATGTTGAGGCTTTTAAAATTTTTATTAATAGAATATCTCTTTGTCAGCATGGTCTTTTTATTATAGAGAAGATAAAAGATAACATTCATGCTGGAATATTTGCTAGAATTTATAAGCAAAATCAACAAGAGGTAATTTTAAATATATCTAAACTACAAGATAGCTATTTCCCCTCTTCTATCTATAAAAAGATAGAGTATAATATCCCTTTAGATTTAAATAAAAAATTTTGGAAATTTCTAATTAGGAGTATGGAGATTAGAGTAATTATACAGATTTCCCATGGAGAATTATATGTAGCAGGAGTTAAAGAGAATTTCTCAAAAGAGCCAGAGTTATACTCTTTAAATATATTATGAAAAATATAAAATTATCAATTATCATTCCTATAAAAGTCACCTTTCAAAACAGATTTTTACTTAAACGGCTATCTAATCTAATACAATTTTTTTCACAATATGATGATTTAGAGTTGGTAGTGGTAGATAGCACTCCATCAAGATGGTACTCTAAAATAGTCTCTAAAAATAGTAGTGTGGTAGAGTATTATCACTTAGATATAAATGATATATATTCAGCATCTAAAGCGAGAAATTATGGTACTCAAAAAGCAAATGGCGAATATATACTCTTTTTTGATGTTGATTTAGTTGTAAAAGATGATTTTATAGATAATGTTTTTAAAGATATAAAAGAGATTAAACAGAAAGCGAAAGAGGCTTTTAAAATATATCCCTGTTTATATCTGTCCCAGTCTCAAACAGAACGGATAGAGAATAAACCTATGGATAATACTCTATTTGAAAATATAAAACTAAGATATTTAAAAGGATTTAATGATGAAGTGTTATATTTAGCAGTTAACACCTCAACCATATTGGTTCTCAAGGAGCATTTCTTTAATATAGGTGGATATAACCCACTATACAAAGGTCATGGATATGAGGATTTCGAGTTAATTCACAGACTCTACCTCTCGTATCCAATTATTCAAAGGGGAGAGGATTATATTATGGATTTTAAGACTCCTTTCCCATATTTATATAAAGGATTTAGAAAATATTTTGCATACTATGCTCTACCAAACTTCTTTAAAGGGTACTACACTATGCACCTATGGCACTCTCGACCCTTAACAAAAAGATACTATCGACACAGAAAGGTCAATTTACACCATTTTATAGAATGTCTCAAAGGTAGTTTAAACAATAAAATAGAGACAAAGTATTTAGATACCACCCTTTCAACCTATAATGAATTTATAGATAATCTATTAGTTAAATATGGATTTAATAATAGAGACTATTGTGGATTACGAGAGTTAAACCCTATCGCCAAGGCTAACAAGCCCAAATCAAATCTAAAACGAAAAATACGAAGACGATTTTTAAATCTATTGGATAACATATAGTCAACTATCCCACACTAAAGGGTGAAGCTTGAAGATTTTTAAACAACTAATAGTAAATGGTTGACGCACCCATATCTCTTAGCTACTACCCATCTGCATTTATTAAATATCCTTGTGAGGTTCTAAATAAACCTCTTTTAACTCATTTACCTTTATAGGTATCGTGTTGTTTTACAGGTTTATTGTCAAAATAAGAACATTTAGAAGTATAGTTTTCATATAGTAGTTATATACAAATTATGATAGAATGTCAATAGGGATTAATTTTCAGTAAAACTGATTATTTCTCCTAACCGCCATAAATGGCGATGTCTCCGAAATAAAGGAATAGAGATGAAAAAAATATATCTATTTGGTATATCTAGGTGGAAAGAGTCTAGGCTGAAAC
>CAZROY010000142.1:0-13983 GCA_964601885.1 uncultured Sulfurovum sp.
AAGCACGAGCCCCTCAAGCCCGCGTGTCTACCGTTCCACCACTGATGCGTTGTATAATATGAGGAGTTAGAGTGGAATTATACCACTCTAAACTTATCTAATCTTTAATTATCCAAGAAATGGGTTAGCATAAAGTGCAATAAGAGCAATTACAAGTGTATAGATAACTTGTGCTTCAATCATAGCAAGAGCAATAAACATTGTAGTCATTAATTTACCACCAAGACCCGGATTTCTAGCAGTACCTGCAATAGTTGCAGCAGCTGTGTGACCCATACCTATAGCTCCCCCAAGAGCAGCAAGACCAAGACCAACACCAGCAGCAACAACAGAGTATGCTTTAATCATAGAAGCACCATCTTCACCAGCAAACGCAATAGCACCAAGTGCTAAGAAAAGTAAGAAAAACTTTTTCATTTTAATATCCTTTAATTTATAGATTTTAAGTCTCTTTAGACTGTTTTATAAAGTCTGTTCGGCTAGCGTAAACATAACTTAATATGCCAATAGTCACATAAATGCAAACTATTTCCCTACTTATCACCTTATAGAAACGGTCTGATTATATCCAATATAAGATTTTATTAAAATTAAGATTTATAATCGATATATGGGTGAATTAAAAATATTAATGGAATGGTAAAATCTACACATTTCAACAAATACAATTTGTGGTATAATCCCCTTTATTTTTAACAAAGGAGGTTAAAATCTACTACTATAAAGTCACCCTATATCGTTCATCTGCACCAACTCTTACATACTCATCTAGTGTATCTTTAAAAAAAGGTCAAATTGTAGAAGTGCCTCTCCAATCAAAGGTTAAACGGGCAATTATTTTAGATGAGGTAGAAGAGCCAAAAGATTTTAAAGCTCTTGAAATTATTAATATTTTAGACAATTTTTATAGTAAAACTCAACTTGATATTGCAGAATTCATATCCAAATACTACTTTAGCTCTTTAGGTGAAGCTTTAGCCATTTTTATACCTTTCGTAAAAGATTGCTCCAATACCCCTCCAACATTAAACCTAAAAGATGAGTTACCAAAATTATCAGAAGAGCAAAATAGAGCATATAAACAGATATTACAGAAAGATAGGTCACTTCTATTTGGAGTAACAGGTTCTGGCAAAACTGAAATTTTTATCTCTTTAATGGCAGATACTATTAAAAATGGCAAGAGGTGTATATTCTTAATGCCTGAAATATCTTTAACTCCACAGATGAAGAGTAGATTGGAGAGATATTTTGGAAAAAGAGTTGTAATTTGGCACTCAAAACTTACTAAAAAGCAGAAAAATAAGATATTAGAGAGTATCTATAAAGGTAAGATTGATATTATAGCAGGGGCAAGGTCTGCTCTTTTTACGCCACTTAAAAATGTAGGTCTTATTATTGTAGATGAAGAGCATGATGATAGTTATAAAGCTATGATGAAGCCTAGATACCATGCTAGAGATATGGCTATATATATAGCATCTAAAATTAAAGCAAAAGCTCTATTGGCGAGTGCCACTCCTAGTCTATGCAGTTATTATAAATATGATGTAATAAAACTCTCAAAACCATTTATATCTACAAAAAAGAGATACTTTTTTATAGAGGGTACTACTCTTAATAATATAATTCTTAAAAAAATAGAAGAGAATTTTAAAATGGGTCAACAATCACTTCTATTCGTACCAACAAGAGGAAATTTTAAATATCTATATTGTCAAAAGTGTGGGAAAACTCACCTCTGCCCCTACTGCTCTGTTGGCATGGCACTACACAGTTATGCTAGACATCTAAAATGTCACTACTGCAACTATACAGAAGCAATTAAAGAGAGCTGTAGCCATTGTGGACACACTCCACTTACAACATATAGAATAGGTACAGTTGAGGCAAAAGAGATAATAGAAAATTCCATTCCAAATATAGTAATTGAACAGTTTGATAGAGATAGTATAACTACACCTACAAAACTTAAAAATGCACTTAAGCGATTTGAAGAGAAAAAGAGTCATATTTTGCTTGGTACTCAAATGTTAAGTAAAGGGCATGATTATGCTGATATAACTTTAAGTATTATTTTGGGTATTGATTATATCTTAGGAGTAAGTGATTATAGAGCAAGAGAAAAAGCGATGAGTCTATTGGTTCAGATAGCAGGTCGTTCAGGACGAGCAAAGAGTGCCGATGTGATTATACAGTCATCAAATGGCGAGTTTTTTAAACAATATTTAAGAGATTATGAGGAGTTTTTAAAAGATGAAATGGAGTTTATGAAAGATTTCTATCCACCTTTTGTATCTTTAGCTAGAGTATTAATTGCCCAAAAAGATGATATTAAGGGGGCTAAAATAACATTAGATACAGTCAAAAGACTGCAGAATTTTAAAGAGATAGAGATAGTAGGACATGGAAAAGCACCTATTGAGAGAATTGCAAATAGGTTTAGATACCAAATATTATTAAGGTGTAAAAAGAGAATTCCTCTATTAAAAGCACTCCATTCCATTAAATCACCGCTTTTGGAGATTGATATTGACCCTGTAGAGTTCTCTTAATTTTTTTAGATACAATTTCGCTATATTTAATATTATTTAAGGAGAGAGTTTGAAAGAGAGATACCCTACTAAAAAAATATTTGTTGGTAATATAGCTGTTGGAGGAGATGCACCAATTTCAGTTCAATCTATGACATTTAGTCACACTTCAGATATAAAAGCTACTGTTGAGCAGATAAATCGCCTACATTTAGCAGGAGCAGATATGGTACGAGTTGCTGTTCCTAATATGCAATCAGCTGTAGCACTTAAAGAGATAAAGAGACAAATTTCACTACCTCTTATTGCAGATATTCATTTCCACTATAAGTTAGCATTAGAGGCTTCTAAATGGGTTGATTGTATTCGTTTTAATCCCGGCAATATAGGAAATAAGAGCAGAATACAAGAAATAGTAAAGGCTTGTAAGGAGAGAGGACTACCCATTAGAATAGGTGTAAATTCAGGTTCACTTGAAAAAGAGTTTGATATAAAATATGGTGCAACAGCTAAGGGTATGGTTGCAAGTGCAGAGTATAATATTAAATATTTAGAAGATTTAGACTTTACAGATATTAAAATCTCTCTTAAAGCTAGTGATGTTAATAGGACAGTTACAGCATATAGAACACTTAGACCAAAAAACAACTATCCATTTCATCTAGGAGTTACAGAGGCTGGAACAATATTTCATGCTACTGTTAAATCTGCTATTGGTTTGGGAACTCTTCTATTGGACGGTATAGGTGATACAATGAGAGTCTCCATAACAGGTGAATTAGAAGAGGAGATAAGGGTTGCAAAAGCCATTTTAAAAGATAGTGGAAGGGTAAAAGAGGGACTTAATATTATCTCATGTCCCACTTGTGGTAGAATAGAGGCAGATTTAGTAACTGCTGTAGCAGAGATTGAGAGAAGAACAGCACATATTAAAGCTCCACTAAATGTTAGTGTTATGGGGTGTGTAGTCAATGCTATGGGTGAAGCTAAACATGCAGATGTGGCAATTGCTTATGGAAAAGGGAGTGGGCTTATCATGGTAAAAGGTAAAATTGTTGCAAAACTACCGGAGAGTCAGCTTGTAGATAGATTTGTAACAGAGGTTGAGGCATTTGCAAACAAGCAGGTATAATCTATGAATGAGAATATGTATAATCTCAATATAGAAAGAGCTGTTCTTTCCGCTATTATATTTGACCCAAAGATTTTTGAAGAGATAGCCTCACAGTTAGAACCACAAGATTTCTATTTACCATTTCATCAACATCTTTTCTCTGCTATGGAGGAGTTATCACGAGAAGATAAACCCATAGATGAAGAGTTTTTAAAAAATAAACTTCTTATTAAGAAAAAATTTGATGAAACAGCTATGTTAAATGTTCTAGCAGCCAATCCAATATCAAATACAGATGCCTACTTAGAAGATATTAAATCTCGTGCAACAAAAAGGGCATTAGCCACTCTTGCCACAACTATTAAAAAGGCTACTGTAGATGATAATCTACCTATCGATGAGGTTACAGACCTTGTAGAGAAGAAGCTATATGAGATAACACAAAATAGCATAATTCAAGATTTTAGAGACTCAAAAGAGGTTACTCTCTCTCTACTTAAAGAGATTAAGAGATTAAAAGCATTAAAAAATTCTGAACTATTGGGAGTAGATACCGGTTTTAGAAACCTAAATAGTAAAACAAATGGATTTGGCAAAGGTGATTTAGTAATTATTGCTGCTCGTCCTGCAATGGGAAAAACCTCTTTAGTCTTAAATATGACCTTAAAATCAATAATTAGAAATGAAGGGGTTGCTTTTTTCTCATTAGAAATGCCCGCAGAGCAGTTAATGCTTAGATTGCTATCAACAGAAACATCTATTCCTCTACAGAAATTAAGAGTAGGTGATTTAGATGATGATGAGTGGAGAAGACTAATAGTGGCTACTAATAAAATGGAGAGAAGAAAACTTTTTGTTGATGATGGGGGATATGCTACAATTCATCAAGTAAGAAGTAAACTTAGAAAACTCAAAGGTAAACACCCTGAAATATCTATGGCAATCATAGATTATCTGCAACTTATGAGTGGAGATAATAGAGAAGGACGACAACAAGTAATATCAGAGATTTCACGAGGACTAAAACAGTTAGCACGAGAATTACAGATACCAATTCTAGCTCTTTCACAACTTAATCGAGGGGTTGAGAGTAGAGAAAATAAAAGACCAATGCTTAGTGATTTACGAGAGAGTGGTAGTATAGAGCAAGATGCTGATATAGTTATGTTTGTATATCGTGATGATGTATATCGAGAAGCAGCAGAAAAAGAGAAAGAGATGAAAGCTAAGGCTAATGGTCAAGTGTATGAAAATAAGTTTGAAAAGAAAGAGGAGGAAGAGACTGAGCTTATATTGGGAAAACATCGAAATGGACCTACAGGAACAGTTAAATTAATTTTTCAGAAAAGATTTACCCGTTTTGTTGATGCACCAAAAGATGGTGAAGACCTATGTGAAATAGTCTATAACAATAGTAATATTGATATATCAACACAAGCAAATATCGAGACATCTCATAGATAACTATGCTAAAAAGTCCAAAACTTTTTATTACTTATAAAGAGTTTTTATATACTCTACTTATTTTTATATCTGTCTTATCTATTCGATTTGGATTTCTATATAATGATTATAACTCTTTTATCTCTAAACCTTTCTACTTTACCACTGTAGATGTACTACAACAGTATAAAAAAGATAAAAAAAAATATATCACCCTTTTAGTATATAGTAGTAGTTTGAATTTAGAGTTTTTTACAACAACATATAAAGAGTTAAATTTCTTAGATAAAAAGGTTCGATTAAAACTATTCCCATCTAACGATATGGATTTTATCGATTATTTAACAACATCTTACATAAAATCTACAATAAATTGGGTCAAAAAGAGACCAAAAACGATTAAATCTGCTCTTTTAGAAGAGATAGCAAGACAACACAATCAAGATATAATAGTTCAATTCTATCAAGCTATATTTTTAGCTAAACCTATCTCGAAAAAGTTAAGGGTACAAATCTCTAAATTAGGAATTAGCCATCTTATAGCCCTTAGTGGATTTCATTTAGCAATACTATCTAGCATACTATTTGCCATATTTAATCCCATATATAGATTTTTTCAACAGCGATATTTCCCATACAGATATAATTTAATAGATATTGGTTTCACTATTTTAATAATTTTAGCTCTCTTTGTATATTTTGTCAACTCTCCAGCCTCTTTGCTTCGTTCATATATAATGATGGTAATTGGCTGGATAGCTTTAATATCTGGTATTAGAGTTATCTCTTTTTCATTTTTAGTAACCGCTATAATGGTTATTTTTATAATATTTCCAAAACTGTTACTCTCTCTTGCTTTTTGGTTTTCTATAGCCGGAGTTTTCTATATCTATCTACTTATAGAAAGATTTAATATTAACAATAGACTTCTTATGACAATTTTCATCTCATTTTCAATTTTTATATTGATGTTGCCTATTGTTCACACTATATTCTCAATAACAGCAACTACCCAACTATACTCTCCTCTCCTATCTTTACTCTTTAGTATCTTTTATCCAATCTCTATTCTACTTCACATTATCGGTTTTGGTAATCTTTTTGATGGACTTTTAGAGCAACTTTTTAGCTTAGATAATCATTTTATAGAGATTAAAATAGCACCAATATATCTTTTAGGATATATTTCCCTATCTATTGGTGCAATATTCTCTAAATGGATATTTTACACACTTTTTTTAGTAGCTACTCTTTTTATGGGATATATGTTTATTTTGTTTATGATATGATTATATAATTTTTTATAAAGGATTAATTATAAATCGAGTGAAAGAGTATCCTATTACTTATGGACTAATTACAATTAACATTGTTATATATCTTTTACCTCTATTAATAGGGGTTATTCATATAAACTCAGAATATCTTTTATCTGTTGGAGCTATATATGGTCCTGCTGTTGTACTACAGGGTGAAATTTGGAGACTATTAACAGCTATATTTTTACATGGAGGATTAGAACATATAGGTATGAATATGTTATCTTTGTGGTTTGTAGGACGAGTGGTTGAGATGTGGTTTGATAAATTATCATATTTATCTATCTATTTAATATCGGGAATTATAGGTGGATTGGTATCTATATATATTCACCCCATTACAGTTGGAATTGGAGCTAGTGGTGCCATTTTTGGTATTTTTGGTGCAATGGCTGGAGTTGTTACTGTTCATAGAAAAAGAATGGAGGCTCAATTTAAGGCTTTTATTAATCAATTTGGAATTATTTTACTGTTAAACTTAATTATAGGCGTAGCTTTTGAATCTGTTGATTTATCCGCACATATTGCAGGTTTAATTGTTGGTATCATAGGTGGTGCATTAATTGGGAAAAATAGAAAAAATATATGGTTATATATAATTATTATGGGTATTTTTATGGTGTTTTTATATAATTATCTACCCTCTCTTTATGTCACAACTAAGTTTGCTATAAATTGAATATAAATTACTGAAGTATAAAAATCTTATTTAAATATTTAATCTTTTGAGGTGATATAACCTTTATTCTATCCAAATATCTTTTAGTAAATAGTTTACCATTTTTACTAATATATTCACCTCGTGAAGAGAATGCTTGTCCCCATGACTGCTTACTCTTGAGTAAATCTAAAATATTTGGAGATTTAATCTCATTAGGTGTTAATTTATCGGTTTTATTAGTATTTACATAATAAAATTTACTACCATCTAAGAGTAAAAAGTGATAAGAGTCTGATATTTTACTACTTCTATAAACCTTATTTATAGAGGGTTTTGCCTCTATTACATTACCTGCAAATATTGGTGTTAAAATAAGGGATACAAGAGTAACTACTCTTAACATAGAAAATAACTTTTTCATTGTGTCTCCATCTATATTTAAATATTTATTTAAATAAAAACTAATTTTTATTTTAAACTCTAAATAAGTATAGCATAGATTTCTGTTAACAAAATTAAAAAAATAGCTTTTTTAGCTAAAAAATTAAAATTTTTTATTTAAGTTGTTTATTTTAGTTTTGCATTATTTTATTGCAAATTGAAGAGATTTGATTTCAATAAGAAAGAACATTTATTGTATCTCCTTTGCAGGAGTTCCAAGATAAAATCCTTGTGAATAATCAGCTCCTAAATCTTTTACAATATTATATATTGCTTTATTATGAATAAATTCCGCTATGGTTTTTCTACCCAATTTTTTAGAGAAATTGATAATAGCTTCAGTAATAATATAGGCATTTTTATCTGTATCTATGTTTTTAATAAGTGAGCCATCTATTTTAATATAATCTGCATCGATATTTAAAATATGTTCAAAATTTGCATATCCACTTCCAAAATCATCAATAGCAATTTTGACATTATACTCCTTCACATATTTAATAAATTTATTTATTATCTTATAATCTGAAACCTCTTGAGATTCCGTAATTTCAAACACTACCCTATTTGGATTTGGATAGTTTTCTAACTTTTGATAGATATAATTTGTTATCTTTTCCGATAAAATATCATCAACCGTTAAGTTTAAAGAGAACTCAATATCTGGTATTTTTCTAAAAGTATCTAGTGTTCTATCTATTATGATTTTACTAATTTGTTCATAGAGTTTTGCCTTTTTTGCTATTTCTAAAAAGAAAAAAGGTGATATTGGTTGACCATCTCTATCTATCATTCTAACAAGGGACTCATATTTACTAACTTGTTGAGTAGCGTTATCAAATATCGGTTGATAGTAACACACTATTCTATTCTCTATTATTGCCTCTTTTATTCTCTTTATCCACTCCATATTGTGAGCATAATCCTCATTTTTTCGCATACTATGATGAAATATAAGAAACTTTTTATGCTCATATTGAGCTTTTTTTCTTGCTATATTACTATATAAGATTAGTTTTTGATAATCATCATTAGCATAATATGTAGCCACTCCTCCTGTTACAGATACACTTATACGATTTCTCTGCTCTAAAGTTTTCTCTATATTTTCAATAAAATCTTCAAAGAAAAATTGTAGATTATCCTTCGAGAGATAACCTTCTTCAAAAAGCAGTATAAACTGGTCAGCTTCCAACTTATATAGTCTAAATCTATTTTTATCTTTTATCTCATCTAAAATAGTAGATAGACAAATCAAAGTGTTATCACTAAGTTCTTTCCCATAAAAATCATTAAATCCTGAAAAATCATCAATGTTAAGATAAAAAATTATAGGTTTTATGGCAACCGTTAAATCTTCCACAAGTTGATTTCTATTTGGAAGTCCTGTTAAAAGGTCAATTCTCTGTTTTTTTATCTCCTCTTTACTCTTTTCAAGCTCTGTTATATCATGTCTTACAGCTACATACTCTATTATCTCCCCTCTATTATCTAAAATAGGTATAATGGTTGCATTTACAATATATGAAGTTCCATTTTTTTTTCTATTTTTAATAACACCTTTCCATATTTTTTTACTTTGAATAGTATCCCACATCTCTTTAAATGTCTCTTTAGGAACATCTGGGTGTCTTACAATATGATGGCTACTTCCTATCAATTCCTCTCTTGTATATCCTGATACTTTACAAAACATATCATTTGCATAAGTAATAATTCCCCTTAAATCTGTTTTGGAAACTATACTACTTTTATCTATAGCTCTCTTATATCCATCAAGAAAAGAAATATTTTTATTAAGACTATCACTCATAGTATTAAACGCTATTAGTGCATCTCCAATCTCATCTCGCTTTCTAACTTTTAAATGAATATCCATTTTTCCTGCAGCAATCATTTCTGAAGCTGTCTGTAACTTTTTTAAATTGCCTGTAATAGATAGGTAAAACGCTATAAATATATATAAAGAGAGCAAAAAGATTGCCAAAAATCCAATAATAAGATACCAAAGTTCTCTTTTTGAATTGTCTCTTAACTCTTTAATTGTATCTTCATAGGTGTAGGCAAAAATGGTATATAGCTCCTCTTGTGCATACATAGCCTTCTCTATCTTTTTTAAGAATGTATGGACATCATAAGATAGGTTCTGGTTTAAAATAATATCATTATCTATTACAGTTAATATTTTTTTTAAACTATCAGCGACATCTATTGTTTGATTTTGAATTGCTTGATAGTTACTGAGCTGTGTGAGTATCTGATTATCAACTAAATAAGATTTGAGACTAGCCAACTCTGTTGAAAGTGAATAGAGTATTTTTTTTTGCTCTTGTATCATGCTTTTTTGAGTTAATACTGTAGTAGATAAACTCTGAAGTTGTCCAGAGTGTTCATAAATCCCCAATAGTTTATCTTGTAACATATCGGCTAAATAGTTTATTCTTAAATCTTTACTAAGACTAAAATTAGTAACATTTGAGACATTAAATATTGTATCTTGTAAAAGGGTTATAATGTGATTATGGATTTTAAAAATATCTTCTGCATCACTTGATTTAGTCAGTTTATTAAATTTAACAAGCTCATATTCACTTAAAGCTGTCGCAAAGTTTTTATTTGAACTTAATAGATTTAACTGCAGAGTATCATAATTATAGAGAGATTTTATCTTTAAATCCAATAAATCTTCATCATCTATTATATCATCTTTTTTATCTTTTTGACCACTTAAATAGCTATTAGTATCAGCTCTATGGGTCTGTATGGTTTGTATAATTTTATGAATAATTTTAATATACTCTAACCCTACAAGTTGCTTTTTATATATACTATTTTGACTATAATGATTTAAGAATATAGTATGAGATGGAAAAACTAAAAGTATAAATAGTATTGATGTTGAAGCTATAATTTTCGATTTAAAAGATAAGAGGTTCATAACATACAAAGCAGGATTTAATATCTTTTTAAAGTTCATTATCAGCCTTTTTCTATTTTAGACTTATTATAACATAAATAAGTACTATTTAACAAATTTTTTACTATCAAATTTTAAAATCCCTTTAAAAGTGAACAGAGGAGAGTTATACCTAAAAACCAGAAAAGATGAAAAAACAAAAAAGATATTCAGATAGAAGAGAAAAATTAGGTCCCCCAAGAAGCTCAATTTGACTCTTGAAGGCAACATAAATTGTTAACATATTGTTAACAACACTGCGTTAGTACTATATAAAATCCTCACCTAGTTTTGATGGTTTTAAACAAATCTATTAAAAATCATAATATATTATAGTCCATCAAAAAGCGTCTCAGCCTCATTAGTTGTATTCTCTACCTCTTCTTCTGTCGGAAATTGCTCTAATAATGGTGCTAACTCCTTGGCAGTCTGAGCTAAATGTTGTTGTGCCTCCTCTATAGATACCATAGCTCCATTATAACCCTCTACCCCTTCAATATTTTGAAAAAAGCTTCCAAGCTCATCATCTCCCACAGGTACAATGCTTGTACCACTTGATGAAATTGCATCAAGTACACTTTTAGTAATCTCTATTCCATTATCCGCATCTCCATCATTATCAAGTGTTTGAAGTAACCTTGCATTATTAATATTATCTTCAATGACCACCATTTTATCTTCTAACTCATTAGGATTAAGCTCTCTTAATACAATATTTCCTAATGTAAAAATACAACTCTTACCCTCCTCAAAAGTAAATGTTCCATTACTATCAGTAACCCCATCTTGATTACCGCACTCATAAGTAACACCCTTAACAGCGGCATCAACATAATACCCTGTTCCAATCTTTGGCATGGTTGTTGTATTTATATCAGAAACATTTATATCCTTAATATCCGTTGAGGTATTTATATCCGGAATATCTATATCTGTAGATGACCTATTCGTATCAGTTAACTGATTAATACCATTTTCAATATCACTCATAGTTGTACTATTTTTATCTTTATTGTCATCAATTCCACCTTCACCACAAGCTGTAAACATAAATAGTACTCCTGCTGTAACTATTAACCATATTCTTTTTTTGAACATATTTCACTCCTTTTTTATTGATTATTTGCTCTCTCTAACTCTTCAAACATATCTAGCCGACTTATATCTTTACTACTACCCTTTTTATCTATACCTTTTAATGAACTCCTTTCAATATTTGTTATGGTATCAATACCTTCAATCTTCTCACTCTTTGATATAACACCAATATTTAACTGCTTATCTGTATCGATTTTACTATTTTTTATATCAATAGTCTGCATAAGTTTTTCTCTATCTTTATCTACCTCTGAACCGATAAGAACTCTATCGCTATCTATATTTTTAAAATCATCTCTATTCATACGAACATTCTTAATATCAATTGCCTTATATGTTTTGGTAATTTTATTACTATCAATTTTTTGGTCAAATTTTCCTGCTTCTAATGCTTTTTTAAACTCATCTTTGCCATTTACCTCTGTATAACTAGCATCTCCCATATGAGAATATGCCCGATTTTTTGCCATTGTCTTATTAAATGACTCTTTACCTTTGGAATGTCTTTTGTTAAAACTATCACCTTGATAAAAGTTATCACCACCATATAAATATAATGCTCCTATAGCTATTAATAAAACTGTTCTCAATCTCATTTTATCCTCCTTAGAATTTATTAATTGGCCTTTTAACATCAATATCTACTCCCACATTACTTCTTTTGTCCATTTTTGTTTTGTGTAGAACATTGATAGTATCATTTTTTTTACTCTCTATTCTATCACTGCCTATATGGATATATATCCTATCAAATGCCTTAGATTGAACTTTTTTAGATTTCTCAACTCGTAACAGCTCTTTTAACCTTTTTCTACTATCCCAAGATAAATTTGGAATTAAATCGTAAGGAGTATTACCTTTTTTATCTACGATACTTTTAGATGCTCCACTCTCTAGGAGCTGTTCTACAATATCCAAATATCCATTTCGTGCAGCAATATGTAATGCTGTCTCACCATATTTGTTTTGAATATTTAAAAGCGACCCCTTATCTATTAAATAACTAGCTATCCCAAGATAACCATAATATATTGCCTCTTGAAGAGCTGTACCATAAAATAGACCACCCTTACGAGATATTAAAATCTTCTGATTTACTAAATACTCTACAACTCTTCGCTTTCTAAATCTAACAGCATAATGTAATAGAGTATCATCATTGCTATTAATATAATCAATTGGAACCTTAGTTAATAACTTTTTGGTTGCTGTAAGACCACTTTTAATAGCACGAATAATCTCCCTATCTGTTACTTCTGTTTTAGCATTAAGATTAACCACTCCTACTGCTAAAATTAAGAGTATATATAGTGTTTTTTTTAACATAATTTAGTTCCTTATCTAATTTTTATTAGCTCAGCAACGCCGTCAATATTTTTTTTGATTTTGGGATTACCAATATATTTAACTTCAACTGTACCACTTACTGAAATATCCATATACTTTTCAATATTAATATCAATACTGCCCGAACCATCAGCCTTGATATACGCACTCTCTACCACACTTTTTAATAGATTAATATCATAACTCCCATCAGCAGTAATATTTAATCTATTTATCTTATTACTATTAAATAGTATATCCGATGCCCCATCAATATTTAGAGATAAACTATTTAATTGGTAATCTCTAACAGTTATATCTGATGCACCATAAATATCTAACTCATTTAACAATTTACTATTTATAGTAATTAATAACCCTTTACTTGGATTAAAATTACCATTAGCTTTAATAAATAAAGTACTATCTTTTACATAAACTAATACTTTATCTATTAAATTGTCGTCTGTTCTTATAGTAATGCGATTTTTAGATGATTTATTTATAATTATATCACTAGCTATATCAATATTAATTTTATTAAACATTTTTTTTGGTATAACTGTTTTATTGATAAGCATACCTGAACCCTTTTCACCCACATTGCTACTATTAAAAATTATATTTCCTGAAACATAGGTATCAGAAAAGATAAAAATAGTATATATTAACATAAGAAATAGACTTTTCATGTTAATCTCCTTATTTTTAACTATAAATAACTATAACATAATAAAGTGTTTAGAAAGTGTCAAGATATTATATAGAACTATCTGCAGAGGAGGAGAGCCTTATAATAAGGCTCCTAATTAAATATAGAGGGAAAATATTAAAATAGAGAACTATTCAGCCTCAATTGACATACCCACTGTTGAACCTGTAACTTCACTCTTATTAACTAAATTAAGGTTAACATTTTTATTTGCTTGAACTTTACTATCTTTTGCATCAATTTTCATACCAACAGTAGAGTCTTTAATTTTACTCTTATTAACTAAGTTAAGATTAACATTTTTATTTGCTTGAATTTTACTATCCTCAGCCTTAATTTTCATACCAACTGTAGAGTTCTCAATTTTACTCTTATTGAC
>CAZROY010000143.1:0-3602 GCA_964601885.1 uncultured Sulfurovum sp.
TAGATATGTAATAATTCCAAGCTCTCTACAACTAGAGGCTATATTATATATATCTTTTCGAGTTAAAGGCTCTCCTCCTGAAAATATAAGAAATTTAACTCCATTTGCCTTTAATTTAGGTAAAGTAGAGATTATCTTCTCCGTAGTCAATGTATCTGTTGCATTTAGGTCAGCTTTTGAATAGCAGTGCAGACATGACAGATTACATCTATTAGTAAAGTTCCAGATAGCAATACTTCCATTTAAAACTCTAGCTGGTTTATCTTCTAATACAGACTTTAAAAGGTTAGAGAGTCTAAACATTATTTATCCTCTTTTTTTAGAGCTATATTAGGATATGGCTTTTGAATTTTTGTTCTATTGCTATCCTTTTTATATGAGAGTATATACTCTGTAATAGCTGTTAAGTTATCATCAGATAATTTAAATGGTGGCATAGCATTTCTTTTATATCCAAAAACCTTAGATACCTCTTTTGGTGATATAATCATGGCTTTTATTTCACTAGCTGTTCTTTTTGATGCTATCTCTTCAAAAGGTGGTCCAAATGCTACAGCTGTTTGATGATGACACCCCCAACAGTATGTTTTAAAAACCTCCTCTCCATTAGTAGCATTAAGTATGCTTAATAATAAAAAAGATAAAGATATACTCTTTTTCATCTAAATTGCCTCCTATAATATTTTTATATGATAATCATAACACTCTTTAATCTGTTTATCCTTGATATAAAACAAGATACTATTTTAGAGATTTTATAATAATTAAAATATTAAAAAAAAGATATTTTGAATCAAAAATGGTAAATTTATCTATTAGCTTTATACAAAATTAAACTCCAAAGCAGTATAATCCATAAAATTTTAACAAACATTATTAAACTTTAAGGTTTAATAATATAGTATGAGCAGAGTTAATTAAGACTAAGTTTGTCTGATTTAAATTTTAAAGGAAAGAAATGCGTGTTTATTTAGACAATAATGCAACAACAATTGTTGACCCACAAGTATTTGCAGAGATGGAACCTTTCTTTGTGCAAAAATATGGTAACCCAAACTCACTTCATGCCTATGCAAGTGAAACACATCAACCACTAAAACAGGCTATGGAAAAGATTTATGCTGGAATTCATGCTCAAAAGGAGGATAGTGTTGTCATAACCTCATGTGCAACAGAGAGCAATAATTGGGTATTCAAAAGTATCTATTTTCAATATATTTTAACAGGTAGGAAAAATCATATTATAGTAAGTGAGGTAGAACACCCTTCAGTTATTGCTACAGCTAAATTTATTGAGTCGCAAGGGTGTAGAGTAACCTATTTACCAATCAATAGTGAGGGATTAATTAATGCACAAGATGTTCGAGATAACATAACAGATAAGACTGCATTGGTTTCAATAATGATGGCAAACAATGAGACAGGTGGTATTTTCCCTGTTGAAGAGATTGGTGAAATTTGTAAAGAGTATGGTGTCCCTTTTCATACAGATGCAGTCCAAGCTATTGGAAAAATTCCTGTAAATGTGCAACAATTCAATGTTGACTATTTAACATTTTCAGCCCATAAATTTCATGGTCCAAAAGGCGTTGGTGGATTATATATTAAAAAAGGAAAAGAGTTAATACCTCTACTACATGGTGGAGCTCAAATGGGTGGATACCGTTCAGGAACACTAAATGTTGCGGGAATTGTTGGTATGGGTAAAGCTATGGAACAAGCAATAGATGCACTTGATTTTGAAATGATAGATATTAGAGAGATGAGAGATGCCTTTGAAGATGAGTTATTAAAAATACCTGATACATTTGTAGTAACTCCAAGAGAGAAGAGAACTCCAAATACCATTCTTATATCTTTTAGAGGAATAGAGGGTGAGTCTATGCTTTGGGATTTAAACTGTGCAGGAATTGGAGCTAGTACAGGTTCAGCGTGTGCAAGTGAAGATTTAGAGAGTAATCCTGTTATGGAAGCAATTGGAGCAGATGCAGATTTAGCTCATACTGCTATTAGATTTTCACTGAGTAGATATACAACTCAAGAGGAGTTAGATTATACTCTTGAAGTTGTCAAAAAAGCGGTTGTTAGATTAAGAGAAATATCAAGCTCTTACGCTTATGCTCCAGCAGGTCATAATAGCAAACTATAATTAAATTAAAAATAGTATAAAGGAGATATATAATGGGAATAGATAGTTTAATTGGCGGTACTATATGGGACGAATATAGCCAAAAGGTACAAAATTTAATGAATAACCCTCAGAATATGGGTGAGATTACAGAAGAAGAGGCAGAGGAAATGGGTGCTAAACTCATTGTTGCAGATTTTGGAGCTGAAAGTTGTGGAGATGCAGTTAGATTGTATTGGGCTGTTGACCCAAAAACAGATATTATATTAAAATCAAAATTTAAAAGTTTCGGTTGTGGAACAGCTATAGCCTCATCTGATACTATGGCAGAGTTGTGTAAGGGTAAAACGGTTGATGAGGCTGTAAAAATTACAAATATTGATGTAGAACATGCAATGAGGGATAATCCAGATACTCCAGCAGTTCCACCACAAAAGATGCACTGTAGTGTTATGGCTTATGATGTGATTAAAAAGGCTGCCGCACAATATAAAGGTGTTGATATGGAGAGCTTTGAAAAAGAGATTATAGTTTGTGAATGTGCCAGAGTATCTCTATCTACTTTAAGAGAAGTAATTAGATTAAATGACCTAACAACTGTTGAACAGATAACAGATTATACCAAGGCTGGAGCATTTTGTAAATCTTGTATTAGACCGGGAGGTCATGAGAAAAAAGATATATATTTAGTTGATTTATTAGAGGAGTATGAAAAAGAGAAAATGAGTAAAAATATAGATACCTTAGCAACAGGTGGAGCTATTGCCTTTGCAGATATGACTATTGTACAGAAACTAAAAGCGGTTGATAGAGTAATTGATGATAATATTCGTCAAATGCTTATTATGGATGGTGGAGATATGGAGATATTAGATATTAAAGAGAATGGTAGTCACATTGATATATATATTCGTTATTTAGGTGCTTGTAGTGGCTGTGCTAGTTCATCTACTGGAACTCTTTTTGCAATTGAGAGTATTTTAAAAGAGAAACTAGATGAAAATATTCGTGTTCTTCCTATTTAATCTCCTCTTTTAGATGGCTTTTTTTGGACTGTCTAATTAAATCTTTACTTTTTATTGCTATAATTAAGAGTAAAGGTAGTTTTATGAAAAAATTTTTTCTATTTCAAATACTTTTGGTTTTGTTTATATATGGGTGTAGTTCGACAGAGATTAAACACAAAAGAGACTACTATATCTATCTTGACCCTAAATATGTAAACTCTTTTGATTTTAAAGGTCATGATTTAATAGCTACAAAAATCAATAATCAGTGGTATTTTATTAGAAAAGATGGAAAAGCTCTACCCGTAATGAGCGATAAGTACGATAGACCAGATAAATTTAAAGAGGGTTTGGCCAGAATAAAAGTTAATGGCAAAATTGGTTTTTTTAATAGAAACTTAGATATTATAATTGAACCGTTTTATGATTTTGCTTTCCCATTTCATAAAGGAGTGTCAGATATATGT
>CAZROY010000144.1:0-11053 GCA_964601885.1 uncultured Sulfurovum sp.
AGAGGATAAAAATATAGTTGAGAGAGCTAGAAAAATTGAAAAATTCCTATCTCAACCATTCCATGTAGCAGAGGTGTTTACAGGAACTCCGGGAGTGTATGTTGAGTTGGCTGATACTCTTAAAGGATTTAAAGGATTAATCGAGGGTAAATATGACCACATGAATGAGGCTGCATTCTATATGGTTGGAAGCATTGAAGAGGCTATTGCTAAGAATGAGAAAATTCTAGCTAAATCTAAATAGTTAAGAGGAGCAGTTATGAAGCTCATGAAACTTGAAATTGTAACACCTTTAGGTGTTATTTTTGATGGTGAAGTAAAGCAAGTTACTTTACCGGGTAGTGAAGGGGAGTTTGGTGTTTTACCAGAACACTCTTCACTTGTATCACTACTAAAAACAGGTGTTATTGTAATAGAGACAAAAGATAATAAAGAGGTTTCTGTAGCAATTAATAGTGGCTATGTAAAGGTAGAAGAGGATAAAACACTCTGTATTGTTGATGGTGCAGTAGCACTTAGTGGAGATGATAATAATCTTGCACAAGCGATAAAGGAGGCAAAGGAGTTACTTTTAAAAGCTGGTGACTCCTCAATGGCTATTGCTTCAGCAATGAGTAAAGTGGAGCATATTGGCAAATCCATATAGGGTACTCAATTTCTAAAGATGGTTGAACTTCTTGTTTTAATTTTTTAACAACCAATAAAATCCCAATTCTTTTTAGGGATTGGGTGGTTCACTTTAGTTTGTATTGCTAAAACACTTCCATTGATATAAGATGTTTTAGAACTATTGACAATAGTAATTTTGAATAATAGAAAATAATTTAAAACGCTGTTACATATTTCTATGCTATACTTTTGTCATGAAAAGATATATAAAACTATGTGATTATCCAAAGAACCATTCTGTAACTTATAGAAGAGCATGGAATAGATTTAATGCGGGAATAAAAATAAGAATGGGCAGATAAGAGTGCAGAACCAGAAGATTAGAATGGTATTAAAAAAATATAAAAACAATTTATGCTATAATAGTTTAGCTAACACTTCAACCTCAAATCCCTATTTGACAAATTATCTTAATGGTAATTTTTTAGAAACTCTTGAAGTTTCTAGGTGAGGTGAAACTTGGGAGATAGAAATATCATAAATAGAGCTAAAAATTCTGTTGTCTATGATTTTCTATTGAAAAAGATACTATGTCAATAAAGAAATTTTGTTTTCTGCTAAAAGTTATTAAATCTTAGATTTTGGAGGTTACATTATGAATGCATTAAGTTTTGCTATTGTTCAACTTATACACTCTGTTATTAGTTTGTATATTTGGGTTATTATTATTGCTGCTGTACTATCGTTTGTACAACCAGACCCTAGAAATCCCATAGTTGATATTTTAAATCGTTTAACACAACCCGCATTTGCTTTTGTAAGAGCAAAGATGCCATTTGTTGTAGTTTCAGGAATTGACCTATCGCCAATTGTAATTATTTTCGGATTACAGTTTATAGATACGCTTCTTATGCGTTCGGTAATGGCTATATAGAGATTGGTATGGTGAATACCTACTTGTTTTTAAAAGTCTTTATAGTTTTTATTTTTCTAAATATATCTTTATTAAATGCGACCATATACTCTTTACAAGAGATAGAGAAGATGCCAAAAAGTATATCTAAAGATTACTATATTTGGCGTTTTCTAAATGAGGGTAATATTACAAAAGATGAGGCCTTAACTGCATATAAGCTTGTAAAAAGAGAGAGCTATAAATTAAAAAAGGCTATTAAAAAAAGAGTTGGGTTTATTCCAGATAGTACTATAAATCAAAATAGAGATAAAAATAATTTTATTATCTATCCAGAAGTTGCAATAAAAAAAAGTAAAAGGGAATTAAAAAAACTCTATAGAAAAATACAAAAAGAGGGAAAATACTCTGATGTATTAAAGGTTATGGCAGATGATAACCCATTTGAGGCATTAAAAGGTGTAAGTCCCAAAATACAGTGTTATATATTTAATCGTTGTAGAACGAAATATAGAAAAAGATACTTTAATCACCCTTTTTCAAAAGAGCAGTTAAATGAGTTGGTTAAGGAGAAGCAGTTTAGGCAGACTATTTTTAAAATAGTTACAACTCATGCTTTAGATAAACTAAAAGAGTCTCTTCTTTATACGCCAATTAAAACTTTACCTTTTAAAACCACTTTTCTTTTGGGAATTAATGCAGTTGAGTTAAATAGAGTAGATAGAGCAATATACTATATAAAAAAAGCTAGAGAGAAAATAGATAAACAGTCTAAATATGACCAATGTGATTTTTGGTTGTATCTATTAACAAAAAAGAGAAAATATTTAAATAATTTAATTGAGAGTAGCCAAATTAATATCTATACACTAAGGGCTAGAGATATATTAAACAAACCATATCCCACAACTATTACTCCAAATTTGGGAGTTCATCTAATTGAATATATAGACCCATATAATCCTATTGATTGGGAAAAAATAAAGATAAAAATGAGAAAACACCCAGAAATAATTGAGGTTTTAGCAGATAACTATAGAAGTTATTACACAGAGGGGATTTATTCATATTTAAAAGAGAAAGCGTCAAATTATAGAGAAGAGTACTTTCCAATGCCATACCGTGATGCAATGATGGGAAAAGATAAGAGAAGAGTTGCACTTTTATATGCCATAGGACGACAAGAGAGTAGATTTATTCCAGCCTCCATATCTCCATCTTATGCTTTAGGAATGATGCAGATTATGCCATTTTTAATTAAACATTTAGCAAAAGAGAGAAAAGAGAAGATAGATTTAGATGATATATTTGACCCCTATTTAGCTATAGAGTATGCAGATACACATTTAGATTATTTAAATAGATTTTTATCCCACCCTCTATTTGTAGCCTATGCCTATAATGGCGGAATTGGGTTTACAAGAAGAACAATAAGACAAAAGCATCTTTTTAAAAGAGGAAAGTATCAACCTTATTTAAGTATGGAACTTATAGACTATGAGGAGTCGAAAGAGTATGGAAAAAAGGTATTAGCAAATTATGTTATATATCTAAATAAATTGGGAATAAAAACAAAAATCTCAACTCTTTTAAATAGTTTAAATTAATTTATTTACTAAGTGCCATCAATTAATTAAGAAGTATTGTTAAATACTCGCCATTAGGGGCAAGGCGAGATATTTTAGATGATTATTTTATCTTGGCATATTTTTTAAACTCTTTTCTTAACCTATCCCATTTACCATCAATAAATATTGTTGGTGTACCTGTAACTTGTAATCGTCTTTTCATTGCCATATCTACACGGAGAGCTTCTGTTATTTCTGGTTGATTTATCTCTTTTTCTGTAAGTTGAACACCTGTTTTTATCTTAATTGCGTCTAGTATCTTTTTAACATCTGTCTCTGTTGGTTCGATAAAAATACGATATAACTTTAACATATTATCAATATCACCTCTATTTTGGAATACAAGCATTGCTCTTGAGACAATTTCAGATGGTGGATGAATTTTTGTTAAAGGGAGATGATAATAGTATAGTCCATATAATTTTGGGTTTTTCTTTACAACATCTACAACTTCAACTACTGTTTCTTTACAAAATGGACAAGATGGGTCAGAGAAAAATAGAATTTTATGTGGTGCATCTTTACTGCCTAATATAAAATGTTTATCATCATAAGCATCAATTGGGACTTTTGGTTTTAAAAGTTTTGCATAACTTTTACTTTTACCCATTGTACCATCTTTTTTTCTTTTACCTTTTTTCATGAGTTTTAGGGTTATTCTATCCCCTTTTACAAAAACTGTTTGGGGAACAATCGCCTCTTGATAGCTATCTCCTAATTTCAGTTTAACTCTCATAGATAAGAAATATACACTCCACCCTTTTGCATCTTCAATTGGGTAACTAGATATTATATCTACACGAATAACCTGTGAGTTCATTTTTTTTTCTACATATCTCTTCATATAGCCTTTTACATCGTTATCACTCATTGCATTAGCTTGTATGACTGTTAGAATAAGAAGAAGTATTAATGTTTTAATTTTCATGGTCGTCCTTATTTAAAAATGTTTAGTAAAGTTATTTTATCATTATTGTGTTAATAAAACCTATAATTTAATATATTTTTACTCCTATTAGATGTAATTCATCTATTATAGGATAAAATTCATTTAATGAAAATAGAAACTAAAATAGAAAAATTTACGACTCCGCTTTATCTTGAAAGTGGAAGAATTTTAGAACCATATCAGATAGCTTATGAGACCTATGGAGAGATAAATAGCAATGCCTCAAATGTGGTTTTAATCTGCCATGCACTCAGTGGTTCTCATCATGCAAGTGGAACTTATGAAGGAGATAAAAAAGCTGGTTGGTGGGATAGGCTTATTGGTGATGGTAAAGCCATAGATACCACTAAATATTTTGTAATATCTACTAATGTTATTGGGTCATGTTTTGGAAGTACAGGACCTATGAGTAGTAACTATCCAAGCGATAAACCGTATCGATTAAAATTTCCTGTAATTACTATCAAAGATATGATAAAAGCCCAAAAACAGCTTTTAAGTAACTTAGGGATATATCATATCAAAGCTATAATTGGTGGCTCAATGGGTGGTATGCAGACACTACAATTTGCTGTTGATTATCCAAATTTTGCAGATAAGATAATTGCTTTAGCTACAACTTATGCTACACAACCTTGGACAATAGCTTTTAATAAGGTGGCAATGGAAGCTATTAGAAGAGACCCAAGATTTAAAAATGGAGAGTATAAAAAGGGTGCTTTTTTAAAAAATGGATTAGATGGATTGGCTATTGGACGAATTGCAGGGCATATCTCTTATCTATCTCCAGACTCTATGAATAGTAAATTTGGGAGAAATTATGTAAGCAATGATGGACTATTTGAGTTATTTGGACGATATGAAGTGGAGAGATATATGGAGTATAATACAAATAACTTTTCAAAACTTTTTGACCCTATGAGTTATCTATATATAGTGAAAGCAATTAATACATTTAATCTAAGTCGTGGGTATGACTCTCTATATGAGGCAATTTTAAGAATTAAAGCAGATACTACACTTATATCTTTTAGTAGTGACTATCTATTTTTTCCACAAGAGATGGAACATATATATAAGATGATGAGAAGAAATGGACAGAGTGTAAACTACTATGAGATAGATAGCAAATATGGACATGATGCTTTTTTAGTAGAGATAGATAAGTTTGAAAGAATAGTAAAAGAGAGATTAGATGGATAAGTTAACTATTGCATCAATACAACTTCCAACACTAGGAATGCAGGCAACAAAGATAGATTTTTATTTAAGAAATGCTTATAAAAGAGGGGTAAAACTATTACTATTTGGTGAATATGTACTTAATCACTTTTTTAAGGAACTAAGTAAAATGCCAATTGGTATGGTTCAAGAGCAGACACAAAAACGAATAGAGTTTCTTAGAGTTAGTGCAATTGAGTATGATATGGTATTTATTGCTCCTATTGTAACTATAGAAGAGGAAAAATATATGAAAAAGATAGCAAAAGTGACGCCAAAGTCTGTAAGTTATTATGAACAGCAGATACTTATGCCATACTCCCATTGGAACGAGAAGGAGTTTTTTTCTAATCCGATAAAACCGTTAAAAACCACTATGATATTTCAATTGGATAGTTTTCGTATTATGGTTTTGGGTGGTTTTGAGGTCCATTTTGATATATTTTGGCAAACAGTAATAGATAAAAAAATTGATTTGGTTTTACTCCCTACAGCATCTACATTTGGTTCTCATAACAGATGGAGAGAGATTATAAAAACAAAAGCTTTTTTGCATGGGTGTTATATTTTAAGAGCAAATAGATTAGGGGAGTTTAACCAAGATGGTATAAGTTGGAAATTTTATGGGGATAGTATGTTGGTTGAGCCAACAGGTGAAGTCTATATGATGTTAGAAGATAGAGAGTCTATGTTAATTGAGACAATTAGTAAAAGTGTAATTAAGGAGCATAGAAAAATATGGGGATTTGAAAAGGAGCTAAGAATACGAGAAAAACTCTTATTAAAAAAGTTAAAAACACCAAATAATATAAATATAAAATCATAGTATTAGAATTTATATATAAAAAAACACTCTATTTGAATAAAGTCTAACTTTTTTTATTAGGTTTTAATTTACCTTAATAGTTAACATGTTACAATCTATTAAAAATATAAAGGGAATAGGCAATTATGAATAATGACTTAATGAAAATAGTTGAAGAGACTAAAAAACTAAAAACTATGGTATTAGAAGACGACCCAGAGACAAATGAGTTGATGTGTACAACACTTAGAAATTTTTTTGCAGAAGTGTATTCAGCGTTAGATGGTGAGACAGCATTAGAGCTATATGAGAAATATCAACCAGATATTATTTTTGTTGATATTATTCTCCCGGGTAAAAGTGGTTTAGAGATTGCAAAAGAGATTAGAGATATTAACTCTAAACAGATGATTGTTGTTGTATCAGCTAGTGATGATATGGGTAATATCTCAGAAGCTGTAAAAATTGGTGTTAATAACTTTATTAGAAAACCAATTAATACAGATAAGATGATAGATGTTCTAAAAGATATTGTATCAGATATTAAAAAACAGAAGAAAAATAGAACTAAAATCTTTTCAATTACACTTCCACTTGATTTATATGAGCAGGTTGATACAGATGCAAAAAGTGAGAGTATCTCTAAAAATGCCATGATTATTAGAGCATTAAAACATTTCTATAATCTTTGATTTTATATAAGGGTAATATAATTACCCTATTTAATTGAGTCCAATCTTACTCTAACTGACCTCTCGTGAGCAGTTAATCCCTCAATATTAGCTATTGTAGCACACTCGTTACCAATCTCATTTAAACCTATTTTACTCATAGAGATAATAGATGATTTTTTTAAAAAATTCTCTACACTAAGAGGTGAGTAAAATTTAGCAGTTCCCCCTGTAGGAAGTGTATGGTTTGGACCAGCTATATAATCCCCTATAGCTTCTGGTGTATATTCACCTAAAAATATAGCTCCTGCATGTTTTATTTTCGGCAGTAATTCCATCGGATTTGCTGTTACAATCTCCAGATGTTCAGGTGCTATTTGGTTCATAACTTTTACTGCAATATCCATATTCTCAACCACGATAATAGCTCCTCTATTCTCTATAGATTTTCTTGCAATATCCTCTCGTAATAGGGTTTTTAACAACTTTTCTACTTTTATCAAGACTCTATTTGCCAAAGAGCTATCTGTAGTAATTAAGATTGAACTTGCCATCTGGTCATGCTCCGCTTGTGATAGTAAATCAATGGCTAAAAACTCCTCTTTGGCACTACTGTCAGCCAATATTCCAATTTCACTAGGTCCGGCTATCATATCAATATTAACCTCACCATAAACTAACTTTTTAGCGGTTGCTACAAATATATTTCCCGGACCTGTTATTATATCAACTTTTGGAATGGTATTAGTTCCATAGGCCATTGCTCCAATAGCAGATGCCCCCCCAACCTTATAAACCTTTTGAATACCACATAGATAACAAGCAGATAGTAAAAGTTCATTTAACCTATTATCAATAGCTGGAGTACAGACAATTATCTCCTCAACTCCTGCTACAATAGCGGGGATTGCATTCATAAGGAGTGAACTTGGATATACGGCTTTGCCACCGGGAATGTATAATCCAGCTCTATTAACGGGAGTTACTTTTTGACCCAAAATATTTCCATTTTTTTCAAACTCTAACCATGATTTGGGCATAAGCTTTTGGTGATAACTTTCTATTCGTTTATAAGCTAAGTGTAGTGCATCTTTGACTTTTTTATCTAAATTGTTGTAAGCCATCTCCATATCTTGAGTGGGAACAGTCAACTCTCTATCTTCAATAGGTTTCCAATTATCAAATGTAGCTATGTGAATTTTTAAGGCACTATCTCCACTCTCTTTTATCTCATCTAAGAGACTCTTAACCCTATCAGTTACACCATCTATATCCATTTTGCCTCGTTTTAAAAGAGTGTTAAACTCATCTTGAAAACTGCTATCTCTATAATTTAATATTTTCAATCTCTCTCCTATAAATTTATTTTTATTTGATATACTCTCTACACCTAATCAAATTTTATCTCTCTCAAGTAGAGAGAGAGCTTCTATTAAGTCTGTAGGCAGAAGAGAATATGATGCTCCCTTATATAGTTTTGCTATTGAGGTTAATGCTAGTGAAGCAGATATTGCAGACTCTATACCAGAGTAGTTTTGGGCTAAAAGTGAACCAACAAGTCCACTCAGCACATCTCCACTTCCACCTTTACTTAAAATATTACTTCCATAAGGGTTAATAAATAGTTTATTATTTTGAGCTATGACCATATTTGCTCCTTTTAACAGTAGTGTTATATGAGGAAATAGAGATGAGAACTCTCTTACTTTATTAAATCTATTAGCTTGAAGTAAAGATGTAGTAATTGGTTCATCAATAACCCTATTCCAAAGTGATACAAACTCTTTTGGGTGAGGAGTTAAAACTATCTCTCTATCTTTCTGCTCTAAAAATTCTAAAATTCTATCCATTTTAAATATATCTGCATCTAAAATTAGTGGAACTCTACTCTCTAATACCTCATCTATAATATTGTGTTCAAAATTATATCCAAATCCCATACCTAAAGCTATAGCTGTCGTATTGGTGGGGAAATTAATATTCTGCATTAAATAGATAGGTAGAGAGGTTTTAATATCTCCTATAAGTGTGGTAAGTCCTACGCCAAAACGAGAAGCAGAAGTTCCTGTTAAAATTCCAGCTCCCTCTTTTTCTCCTACAACTACAGCTAGATGTCCAAAACTACCTTTATGTGTTACCTTTGACCACCCCCTAGTCGGTAGTTTTATATCACTCTCATCTAAAAGATAAATATCACTATCAAATCCGTGAGTATATTTATTATAAGAGACTCCTAAATCAACACACACCACTTCACCTACAAAATCTTTTGCCATATCACTATATAGAGCCTCTTTTAAAGCACCCATAGTAATTGTTGTGTCTGCAATAAATGCCATAGGTAGAGGATTTCCATCAATATCAATCCCTGTCGGTATATCACAAGCTATTTTAAACCCTTTTAGAGATTGTAGTTTGATTATAAGTTGACGAGTCGGTTCATTTAATTCTCTACTAAGTCCTGCTCCAAAAATAGCATCAACTATAATATCAGCCTCTTCAACTTTATCTACTATATTAATATTGAGAGCTTCCACTCTCTCCAATTGAATTTGTCCCATTACAGATTTAACTCCAAATGGGATATATAGTTTTACTTTATAGTAATCTTGAAGTAGTCTGGCTAACACTATGCCATCTGCTCCATTATTCCCAACACCAGCTACTATTAAAATAGAACTATTTTTAGGAAATTTAGATTTAATATAGTCTGCCATACCTTGTGAGGCGTGTTCCATTAGTATATCTTCAGTTAGATTGTATTCATTATAACATCTATAGTCTAATTCATAACATGTTTTATATAGCGGTTGCATCTATAATACCTTACTTATAATTTTAGCACCTGCTCCATAACTCCTTTCTATTAAAAGGATATGCGGAACATTGTGACAGTTTATCATAAATTATCTAACTATAATAAATTATAAGATATAATCCCATCGATTTTATCACTTCTATTAAGTAATCAACTTAAAGAAAATTTTGATAAGAAAGGGGGTGTATAGATATGCCAGGAATTAAACTTACTTCAAGAGATAATTTTGATGATGCCTATAGAAAGTTTAAACGACAGTGTGATAGAAACTTGATTGTTACCGAAGCAAGAGCTAGACAACACTATGAGCCACCAACAGAGGCTAGAAAAAAAGAGAAAATTGCTACTCGTAAAAAAATTCTTAAAAAGCTCTATATGCTTAGAAGATATGAGGCAAGACTTTAATATTCTAAGGTAACCTTTATAGGTTATCTCTCACTTTTTAAAAGGTTAAAGATGTTATTTACTACTCCACTACAAAATGGTTCTATTAAAATTATGTTATTAGGTTCTGGTGAACTTGGTAAAGAGGTTGCTATTGAGGCTCAAAGATTGGGTATAGAGGTTATAGCAGTTGATAAGTATAAAAATGCCCCTGCCCATTTAGTGGCAAATAGAGCTTATGCTATTAATATGCAAGATAAAGATGAGGTAGTAACCTTAATAGAGAAAGAGAAACCAACCTATATTTTGCCCGAAGTTGAGGCAATTTCAATAGATGCTCTATTTGAAGCTGAACAAAGGGGTTTTAGAGTAATACCTAATGCCGAAGCTGTCAATAAGACTATGAACCGTAAACATATTAGGGTTTTTGCTTCAGAGGAGTTAGGATTAAAAACAAGTAGTTATAGATTTGTAAAATCTTTAGATGAGTTAAGAGAGGCAACTAAAGAGATAGGTTTTCCATCTGTTATTAAACCTGTTATGAGTAGTTCAGGGCATGGTCAAACTATTGCTAAAAGTGCTAAAGATATAGATAAATCTTGGGAGATAGCAAAAGAGGCTAGAGGAGATGCTAGTGAGCTTATAGTTGAGGAGTTTATAGAGTTTGATTATGAGATTACTCTACTTACTGCTAGAACAGAAAAAGAGACAATATTTTGTGAGCCTATAGGACATATTCAGAAAGATGGAGATTATATACTCTCTTGGCAACCAATGCCAATGAGTACTCAGGCTCTACAAGAGGCGAAAAGAATAGCAAAAACTGTTACTGATGGTTTGGGAGGAAGAGGAATATTTGGAGTTGAGTTTTTTGTAAAGGGTAATGAGGTATATTTTTCAGAACTTAGTCCAAGACCACACGATACGGGAATGGTAACTCTAATTACCCAATCCCAAAGTGAATTTGCTTTACATATTAGAGCTGTTCTTGGATTGCCTTTATCATATAAGTTTTATGGAGCAGGAGCGAGTGGGGCTTATAAGGCAAAAAGTGA
>CAZROY010000145.1:0-22386 GCA_964601885.1 uncultured Sulfurovum sp.
TTTGCACAAGCAATAATCAAATTATTACTCATCTGTGTAGAGCAGTACTGAACTGCTTTGCATCTCTATTCCTTTATTTCGGAGATATAGCCATTTATGACAATGAGGAGAAATAATCAGTTTTACTAACCAAAAGTAGTACTAAGAGATATGGGTGCGTCAACCATCCACCAAGATTAAAATTAAACGACTTAGTCGCTTAAAAATCTTCAAGCCTCACCCTTTAGGGTGATGTAGTTGACTAAGAGTCGTAAGAGGCATATATTATTGCCCAAGAATATAATATGTTGGCTTATTTGATACTTTCTGAATTTTTACTTTATATTTTGTAGCCCACTTCTCTACTTTTTCTTTAAACTCCTTAGATACCTCATCTGATATATCATGGCTTCCCTTGATTTTAAGGTTATCTTGACTATTTGACATTGCAACAAACCCTTTAATTGGAGCTAGATTATCATGAAGAGATAGTATATGATGTGAAAACTTCTCAAATCTATTTGTATTATTAATAATCTTCTCCATCTGTTTAATAGAGTGTTCTGTTTTTGAATATCCAAGTTGTAACAATAGTGCTTCAGGAGTTAAGTTTATGTTCATTTATATTCCTTATTTTTAATCTATATTGGTAATCTAATAAAAAAAACCAATATCTAACTTTATCCAAAATAAAATTTATTTATCTTTAGTTATTAAAATCTTAGGTAAAGTTATTCCTTTCTGTTTCTGATATTTACCTTTTCTTTTACTATATGTTACCTCACAAGGCTCATCTCCTTGAAAAAAGAGAACTTGTGCTATACCTTCATTGGCATATATCTTAGCAGGGAGTGGAGTTGTATTGGAAATCTCTATTGTAATATGTCCCTCAAATTCAGGTTCAAATGGTGTCACATTTACAATAATACCACATCTAGCATAGGTACTTTTACCTAAACAGATAGCCAAAGTATCTTTGGGTATCTTAAAATACTCTACAGTTCTAGCAAGAGCAAATGAGTTTGGTGGTACAATACAAACCGCACCTTTAAAATCAACCACATTTTTACTATTAAAATTTTTTGGGTCAACAATTTGTGTATTTATATTTGTAAAGATTTTAAACTCATCACTTACTCTAATATCATAACCGTAAGAGCTAAGTCCATAAGACACAACCCCTTCACCTATTAATGCTTCACAAAATGGTGAAATCATCTCCTCATTTATGGATTTTTCTCGTATCCAACTATCTGATTTTAAGCCCATTTAACACCTTTATAATTTTTTTAATATTATACGATATATTTCTAACTTCTTATTAACTTTATATACAAATATATCAATAATAAAAAGAAATATAGGAATTTACATCAAGATTGTTTATGATATAATCCACATAAAAAAGAGAGATGTATGAGAAAACTATTTTTACTATTTACCCCAATAGCACTTTTTGCAAAAATTCATTATGCAAAAGTTGAACCCTATGAGAGTATAACTCTAAAATCTTCTGTATCTGCACAAGTTTTAAAAGCTGATATATCATTGGAGGGCAAGAGAGTAAAAAACTCTCTTATTATTGAACTTGATAATAAATTGGACAAAATTCAATTAAAATCAAATCAAGAGGCTTTAAAACTTATAAAAAATATGATTTCTATTAATCAAAAAAGCCTATCTTCCCTTTTACAATCTTTAAATCGACAAGAGGCATACTACAATAGAATAAAAGATATTCAAACTGTATCTATTACTCAAAAAGATAAAGCATTCTATAGTTTTATCAATGCTAAAAATCAATATTTAGGTATTAAAGAGAAAATAGAGTCTCTAAAAAAGCAAAAACTGGATACTCAATATAATATCGATAGATTAAAAGATAGCATATCAAAAAAGAGTATTAGAGTTAAAAATAGATTTCTATATAGACTCTTAGTCCATAAAGGCGATTTTGTCAATATGGGTACACCTTTAGCAATAATTAAGGATTTAACAAAAGCTAAACTTGTTCTATTTTTAGAAGAAGATGAGATAAAAAACATAAAATCAAAAAAGATATATATTAACAACAAAGAGACAAATTATATCATATCTAAAATCTGGTCAGTTAGCGATGATAAGTTTATCTCTTCATATAGGGCAGAAATAGTAATTAAAAATCCACAAAAATATTTTTCAAAACTCTTAAAAATTGAGTTAAAATAATCTTTTATAAAATATTTTTTCTTCTTTTCTTCCACTCCTTTTCAAATTTTTTCCGTTTGATAAAAGAGAGTCTTTCTATAAAAACTTTACCATTTAAATGGTCTATCTCATGTTGGATTGCAATAGCTAAAAAACCATCATCTTCTATAGTATGCTTCTCGCCATAACGGTCTTGATACTCAATAGAAACATATTTTGCTCTCTCTATATCTTCATAAATACCCGGTACACTAAGACACCCCTCTTGAGATTTACTTGAACCTCGTTTTGTAATCAATTTGGGATTAATAATCTCTAAAGTATTCTCCTTTAATTGCTTTTCTTCTCCTTGTTTATCTTCAATAGGAATATTAATAATTAATGCTCTTTTCGGAACACCAATTTGAATGGCAGCCAAACCTACACCATTTTTACTAATCATACTATCATACATATCATCTAATAGAGTGTGTAATTCAGTATCAAAAGTAGTAATCTCTTTTGATATAAGTTTTAATCTCTTATCAGGATATATGACTATATTACGAACCATTATAAAAACCTAACTGAAACTTTTAACAAGAACTTTATCAATAAGACCATAATCAAGAGCCTCTTGTGCAGACATAAAATTATCTCTTTCAGTGTCCCTCTCTAACTCTTTTGCAGTTTTACCACAATTCTCTGCCATAATTCCATTTAGGGTATCTTTTAATCTCTGTATCTCTTGAGCTTGAATTTGAATATCTGTAGATTGCCCTTGTGCTCCACCTGATGGTTGATGTATCATAATTCTAGCATGAGGAAGTGCATATCTTTTACCTTTTGCCCCTGATGAGAGTAAAAAAGCACCCATAGATGCGGCTTGACCAATACAAATTGTTACAACATCTGGCTTAATATAATTCATAGTATCAAAAATTGATAAACCACTCGTTATAACTCCACCGGGCGAATTAATATAAAAATATATATCCTTATCTGGGTCTTGTGCCTCTAAAAAAAGAAGTTGAGCTACAATAGTTGATGCTACTTGGTCATTAACTTCACCACTTAACATAATAATTCTATCTTTTAATAGTCGTGAATAGATGTCGTAACTTCTCTCTCCACGACCTGTCTGTTCTACTACATAAGGAATATAACTCATTTATTTAACTCTAAAATTTTAGTAAATAGTTTATCTTCAATCATGCTCATTTTAACAGCAGGAAGTAAATTATTATCTCGATAATATTTCATTATCTCTTGTGGGTCTTGATTCCTCATAAGAGCCTCATAATAGATGGCACGAGTTACCTCATGATCATCTACTACAATTTTCTCTTTTTTAGCAAGAGCATCAACTAGAAATGTTGCTTTTACAGAATTGATAGCATCTTCTCTAAGGGACTCTCTTAACTCATTAATCTTTTCACTGCTATTTTGATACTCTGATAACTCTTCTTCTGTCATACTCTGTGCTTTTTGATTAACTTGAGCATCAATCTCTTGCTCTACGATATTATCAGGTAAATCAAAATTATATTTAGCAACCAAAGCCTCCATAAATTTCGGTTTTAACTCCTCATGATAGAGTTGTGCAACTTTTTCAGATTTAATCTGATTTTTAATTTCTACTTTTACAGTATCTACATTTACATCATCTTTATCAGGAAAAAGTATTTTAAGCATCTCATCATCTAACTCAGGCTCATCTTTAATCCGAATTCCATTTAACTTAACAGTAAAAACAACCTTCTTTCCAGCTAAATCTTTCGATTGATAATTATCTGGGAAGGTAACAGATATTTCTTTACTATCTCCAATATTCATTCCAATCATCTGCTCTTCAAAATCGGCAACAAATTGACCAGAACCAATAACAAGCTCATAACCTTCTGCTCTCCCGCCATCAAACTCTACTCCATTAAGTTTACCAATAAAATCAAAGTTTGCTTGGTCACCCTTAGCTAAAGGTCTTTTCTCCTTTAATTCTTTATATTGAACATTCTCATCAAGAAGTCTGTTTATTCTCTCTTCTACCTCTTTGTCATCAACTATTGGTTCACTATATTCAGGAGCTAATTTATGATAATCTTCAGCCTCAATAGTTGGTTGAAGTGAAATAGATAGTTCAATATCAAGTTTACCATCAACCTCTTCATATTTTTTAAATATTGGCTCACCTATAATATCTTTTGTTTTTATATCAAGCTCTTTTTTTGCCTCTTCAATAATCTCACTTATAATATCATCTTTAGCTTCTTTTTGAAGTTTATCTCCATATATCCTTTTAATAACAACTATTGGCACTTTACCTTTTCTAAAACCGTCCACACTTTGAGTTTTAGCAAGTTGCTTAGCTATTTTATTAATATTTTTTTCTATATCAGCACTCTCTATTCTAGCTGTTACTAAGACATTTGCTGTATCACTCTTTACTGCTGTAATATTCATTACAATCCTTTTTTACATAATAATCTTGAAATTTTAGCAAAAATAGGCTAAAGGCTTAATTCAATTCAAACCATAATTAACAAAACAATCAATAAGATAAATAGAGTAGTAGATAACCAAAAAATAGCTATTTGACAAACTTTTAAGAAACTTTAATATATACTTTTGTTAAAAGTGTAGGAGTCTTAAAATATTAATAAAACTGAAACAATTAATGGAGTTGACAGGAGAGAGTAAATCAACCATACTATTTTATTTAAAAGAGGGTTAATAACAGGTTAGATAATAGACTATTCGATAGATATGTAAAAGTTGCAAAAGAGATGGCAGAGTTGGAATATGACTTAAGTACTGAGATATTAGATAGAGACAGCTCAAAATATAATGAAATATATAAATTGATATTTGATATTATTTTAAATATTAAGCCCTATATATATAATAGACACACAATAAAAGAGCATCAAAAAAGAATAACTTAAAATTTATATACAACATTTACCATAAAATAATTAATCTCTTTATTCATTTTTTGAAAACTTAAACTAAATCCACTCTTTTGATTTACCTGATAAATAATATCAACGCCATATCCCAAACCATCATCTGCACTCTGATTTCGTGCATATCCAGCTTTTGCTTTAAATGCCATAGAGCTACTGAGAGGAATTAAATATGTTGGAAATAGATAGGCTGAGGAGAAGTTTCTCTCCTTTTTAGTAACTTGATTTTTACTTTTAAAAAAGCTCTGTGCATAACCAATATCAACTCCAAATCTATTAAAGTTAATATAGCTATAACATAAATGTAAAGCTTGTGTATTCTCATAACTATCTATATTTTGATGTATAATACCGGCTGAAAAAAATGAGTTATTTTTAGCAAAAACGGTTAAAGAGAGAAATATAATAAACCCAAATTGTTTCATCTCTATTCCTTTACTTCGGATACATCGCCATTTATGGCGGTGAGGAGAAATAATCAGTTTTACTGAAAATTAATCCTTATTGATATTTTATCATAATTTGTATATATATAATGCTAACTCAAAAGAAAATTACAAAATAAGTGTGAACAGTTAGGTATAGATTACCATCTTCAAAAAAAATGCTATACTTCTAAAGGTGGGGTAGTTGACAGCGTAGCACTTAAAACAAGCAACAATCTATAAATAAAATAGTAACCAATTGGCTAGTTCACAGCTAATCTAGACTATAATGTTAGTTCACATTAAATATTGTAGGGAAGAAGAGAGGTGCAACTTTTTAAATTTTTATTTGGTATTATTCTAGTTCAAATTATAACTGTTAGTTTAGTTCTTTTATCCCCTAGTGAATTTACAACTATAGGATTTCTTCGTTTAGCTATTCCATTACCATTTATAGCTTTAATTATCTCATTCTGGTTTAGCTCTATAGCAAAAGAGTATAGTAACGATGCAGTAAATAAAATAAAAGATAGCTTTGCATCAGAACGAGAGAAACTTCGCATAAGTGCAGAAGAAGCAAAAAGGCGTATAGAGAAAGAGGCTCAAAAAAATATTATAAAAGAAGCAACATCAACTCATGCAAAAGCAAATTTTAAAGTAGGTGTAGCATTTGCAGGAGCATTAGGAGTTGGAGCATTATTTGTATTTGCTCAAATGGTAACGGTAGGGTTACTTGCTATGAGTGCGACAGGTGGTGCAATAGGTGGATATTATTTAAGAGGAAAACGATTAGAGAAAGAGAAATTAAAAGAGATTTCCAATAAATCAAATTTTAAAATTATTGACTCTACAACACCACCAAAATTAGAGCATTAATTCTTATCTCTACTATCTATTTCCATTTTATTAATGCTCTTTAGATATTTATGTAGATTATTATACTCTTTTCGAGTAAAATATCTTGTCTTATTGGTTGGTAAATTATTTAATTCTATTCCGCCAAATGATACCCTTTTTAAATCCAATACTCTAGCTCCAAAATGGGCAAAAAAACGACGAAGTTCTCTATTTTTTCCTTCTGCAATAGTAACTCTCAATTTAGTAAAATTACCATTTATACCTCTAATCTCATAGTGTATAAATGGTTCAAACTCCATAGAGAGAAGTTTACTCTGTTTATGTCCACCTGCTCTAGCATTATCTAATATTAAACCTTCTTGCATGGCCTTCTCCATCTTAATAGATAGAGGTTTATCAATTTTTATATTATATATTCTATCCAATTTTGAACGCATCATAATATCTGCTACTTTTGGAGAGTCTGTCATAAGTAATATACCCTCTGAGGCGTAATCTAATCGTCCAATTGGAATAAAATGTCTAAATTTTCCAGCCAATTTATGATAGATAGTAGCTCTCCCTCTATCATCTTTTTTAGTGACCAAAACGCCTTTTGGTTTATTATAGACTATCATAGTTAACTCTTTTCGTTTTTTTATTGGAATACCTTTAACTACGACTTGGTCTTTATCTTGAACATTATAAGCAAATTCTACTATTTTTTTTCTATTTACACTCACCTCACCCGCTTCTATAAGTCTATCTGCATCACGACGAGAATATTTACTATTATGTGAAATATATTTATTAAGTCTCATTAAGCCTCTTTGTAGTGAACTACCCAACTGTTAACTATTGGGCTTACTTTGTTGAGTCTGCAATATAGAAAACTTGGTTATCAACAATCCCAAATAGGGATTGTATAGAGGTTTAATGCCAACTAATCACACACTCACATATCTAAAGGCATTATTTTTACCGTAGATAGTGATATTATAGCAAATAAGAAACACAAAATCAAGTTATCTATTTTGACATAATTTCTAATATACTTTGATAAGTGAGATATTTATATTTTCTAATTTTTGTGGTTGAACATAAAATAACTTATCAATGATTTTTTCAATTAGTTTTTTCATGATATACGCTCCTCTTTTAAATTAATATTTAAATTATAATATATATTGTAATTATAATCAATAGCAAAGTACCGATTTTATGGGAAATATGAAAAAAATCCTATTTATTAATGTTTTTTTGTGTATAAACAAATAGGATTTATTAGATAGCAAAAAATTAAAACAGTTTTTAACTATTTTTAATATTTAAAAGATGAGATGTCTGATACAATACCTGTGGCTCTATCTACATGGAAATGGTGTTTAGAATTTCCGTCTCCTACATCTCTATCTTTACATGATGCTTTTGATAGAGAGCGACCGATAATCACTCCTACAACTCCTGCTAAAACAATTGTGGCAACTATTATTGGTGGTGTTATTTCAAACATATTAAATCCTGTTCTTACATATTTATATTCTTCTTGTTGTATTGTAATATTTTTTAACTAAAATATCCCTAATATATTAACAAAAAATATCTATAAATTATCTTTTTTGCAGTTAATAGATAAAAAAATCAATAAATAGTTCGCTTTATATCTTTTGATAGTTGGGTGAGGAGTTCATAAGAGATTGTATTTAATTGTTGACTAGCCTTTTGTGCATTGTCAAATATGCAAACCTCACCTTTAGTAGTTTCCAAAGAGATATAATCCATAGAGACACGACCTAAAATTGGTAAAGCTTCTGCCGTTATAAATGGAGATTTACTATCTCCCCGTATCCACCCATCACCATAACCTAAATCATAAGTTGAGACTACCATATCTTTTGGAGTGATAAAATCACCTCCATATCCAATCCGTTGACCCCTCTTTAACTCTCTTGTAGATACTTTTTTAGCATAAAGAGATAGGACAGGTTTAAGTTGTAGAGATTTACTATATATAGATGGTAACTCATTATATCCATAAGCTCCTATCCCTAAACGGATTAAATCTTCATCTTTACAATTTAAACGGAGGGCTGAAGCGGAGTTATATGAGTGAAAACGGATATTTTTAATCCCAAAAGATTTCATTTTACTCTTTACAAACTTAAAATTTTTCTGTTGCCAAAATAACTCACTGCTTAACTCATCTGCTGAACGGTTATGGCTCATAACACCTATTAGGTTTAACTCTTTGGCATCTATTAACTTGAGTGCTATCTCTATCTCATTAATAGATATACCATTACGATGCATTCCCGTATCTATTTTTAATTCAACTTTTGCACCCTTTTGTGCTTGTTTAATATCATCTAAACTATTTAATGCAAAAGAGAATGGTACATTGAATATTGCCTTATCCCCTAATATTAATATATCACTAAAATAGCCCTTTATCCTATCTGCCTCTTTTATATTACGAACAACAGCATGAGTCAATCCAAACTCATAAGATAATTTAGCCATAATATCCAATCCATGTCCATAAGCATTATCCTTTAGAACAATAGCTATTTTATCTTTTGAGCCAATTCTATTTGTAAATTGAGTAAGATTATAAAAAAAATTATCTTTATCTATTTTTATGTATGCCATTTTAATGTTTTACACTATCCATCTCTTTAAACTTCTCTAAGTAAAAATCTACATCATGGTAACCCACCATATTCATTATAATTTTTCCTGTATTTTGATTGATTATAAAAACACTAGGAACACCTGTTACTCCTATATTACTAGGGTAAAAATCTTTATTCCTATCTACCATTACACCTATATAGTCCGATTTTAGCCTATTTACTATTCTTTTATCTTGAAAAACTATATCAATTAACTTCTCACACCATTGACAAAACTCCTCTGTAACCAATAAAAAAATATATCTATTCTCTCTCTTTGCTTGATTTAATACATTATCATAATCTGTTTGAAACTTATAATAACTATCTTTTTGGCTTGTGTTAGCCAATATTAAAGAGCTGTTATTTTGCTCCATAGTCCCTTGAATTGGTTTAGTTGACTCTTGGTTAGGAGATAAACTGTTATAACCTTCAACTTTATAGATTGAGAATATATTATCTTCAGCCTGTATCAATAGTGTTATGTATATAATAAATATTATTTTTTTCAAAGTAGCTCCTTATATTTTCTATATATTATAATAACCAAAAAAAATGTATAATTTGATTTAAATATAAAATATTAAGGCAATAAATGAGATATTTTCCGGCAGAATGGTATAAACAAAGAGCAATCTTAATGGCATTTCCACATGAAAACACAGATTGGGCAGATAATTTAACAGCTTCTTTAACGCCTTTTATTAGAATAGCACAAGCTATTGCATATAGTCAACCTGTATATATATTGTGTGATAATAGAGAGAAAATATCCTCATATTTTTGTAGTACAAGAAATATGAGCTTTATAGAGTTACCAACCAATGATACATGGACTAGAGATTATGGATATATATCAATTATTGAAAATGGTGAAGTGAAGTTACTTGATTTTAAATTTGATGGTTGGGGAGGTAAATTTAAATCATCTTTAGATAATAGTGTAAATAGAACTCTACACAATATGGGATATTTAGGAACAACACCATTAGAAAGTATCGATTTTGTATTAGAAGGAGGGTCTATAGATAGTGATGGAGAAGGAACTATACTTACAACTACAAACTGTTTATGTAATCCAAATAGAAATGGAGGTTTAAAGAAAAAAGAGATAGAGAGTAGATTAAGAGAGTATTTAGGAATAGAAAGGGTATTATGGTTGGATTATGGTCATTTAATAGGAGATGATACCGATAGTCATATAGATACTTTAGCAAGGTTTGTTTCAAAAGATACTATTGTTTATGTCCGCTGTTTGGATAAGGAAGACGAACACTATATAGAGTTGAAAAAAATGGAAGCACAGCTTAAAACTTTTAGAACTCTTGAAAACAAACCCTACAATCTAGTCCCCCTACCAATGCCAACAGCGAAATTTGATAAAGATGGAAACCGTTTACCAGCAACCTATATTAATTTTTTAATAGCCAATAAGGCATTGATATATCCTAGATATTCTGTAAAAGAAGATAAAATTACTCATAAAATCTTCACTCAAATTTTTCCAAAAAAAGAGATAATTCCCGTAGAGTGTAGCAGACTGATTATTCAAGGGGGAAGTCTGCACTGCTCTACAATTCAAATTATATAATATTATTTATTACAATTAGTTTAAAAATGTTATTTTTTGCCACCAAAATTTTGTGTCCAATAGATACCATACTCACTATCTGGATTTACAACAATCGCAACTCCCACTTCACTATAGTCGGGGTTCATTATATTGGCACAATGTTTAGGACTATTTAATAGAGCCACCATAACCTCATCTAGGCTACTCTGTCCACCTGCAATATTTTCACCTACTATATGGTAATTGACATATCCGTTTGCCTCAATTCTCTCAAAAAATAGACTTCTTTTACCTCTATTAGCACCTGTAATATCATACTCAGTACCAGACCCTAAATGGTCAAATGTATTACTATGTGCCAAATCACTACTATGTTCGTAAGCTGACGCATAAAGCTCATCATTCCATACCAAAGGTGGACTAGGAGGAATTAAGCCTAAACCGTCATGACAATCTCTAGGTTCTTCTCTAGCCCTATTTATAGCTTTTAATATCTCTAACTTCAAAGGTTTATTAAAGTTTGTTAAATCTTTATTTAAATTTTTAGTAGTCACGCCTGTACCACACCCAACAAAAATTATGGCTAACATGAAGAGCAAAATAATATTTCTAAACATAATAAATCCTTTTATGTTATTTTTATAACAAAAGTGTAACAAAAAGAAACTTAAAATATTATTTAATAATAATAAATAATATGAATTATTTATTTAAAAAACAGAACTCCTTTAAATAACACTCTTTTATAATGTATTTCTTATATTTGTTTGGTAGCTCTAAACCTTTTGCTTTTAATCTCTCCTCAACAAACATTATCTGTGTTCTACCCTTTTTGATATAAATAGCTCCAATACTACTTTTACTCTTTTTGAGACTACTATAGCTATCTACAATAATCATCTTATCACTATGTTGATTTTTTGGAAAAAGTAAAATATCAGCATTTTCTTGAGATGTTGACTTATGGAGATGTAATTTTGTAAACAGACTCTTATCTGCTGTATAGTATGATATTTGTTTACTATTAGATTTAATAGCAGATAAAACACTATTTATCTGCTCTATATTTAAATCGGCAAAGGTCAATAGAGGTAAAACTAGTAATACATAGATTTTTTGTTTTCTCATCATATACTCTTTTTACAATCATACAACAAAACATCATAAAACAGTATAAAATAAAAAAACTAATTTTTGTATTTAATCATAATATATCATGTAAACTATTAGCTTCTAACATCCATTTATGTAAAGCTTTCCAATCTTCACTCTCTATCATCTTTCTACACAACATCATTTCACGGTTAAAAGAGTCTATAGACTCTAGTAAATTATCTCTATTTTGCCTAAAAATATCCTCCCACATATTAGGAGAGCTTTTTGCTATTCTACTCATACTTTTAAACCCACCTCCGGCTAAGGCTACAATATTTTCTGCATCTTCCTGTTTGATAACAGAGTTAGCAATAGCAAAGCTTACAGCATGAGGCATGTGTGATATAAATGAAGCGTGTCTATCATGCTCATTGGCTTCCATAAATATCACCTTTGCATCTATATCTTTAAATAGAGTAATGGCTCTGTTTCTCTGTAATTCTCCACTCTTTTCTATATCACAGACCACCATAACCTTATCTTTATATAGATTATCAATAGCAGCATTAGGACCAAACTTCTCTGTACCAGTCATTGGGTGGGCAGTCACAACCAACTCTCGCATCTCTGTTGGAATAGAGCTTGATATTTTAGATTTACTACTACCAAAATCTATAATGGTACAATCTTTTGAAATATCTTGTAATTTATAAATTGTAGTAATAATTGCATCAACAGGGATTGTCAAAACAATAATAGCACACTTTTTCATCTTGTCCAAAGTATCATATATCTCATCAACAAGATTTAACTCCAACGCCTCTTGTCTATGTTTTTGATTATGGTCATAACCTATAACATGATATTTTGTATTAATTTTTTTTAATGCCAATCCTAAAGAGCCACCCATTAAACCAAGACCGATAATTCCAATATTCATATCTTCTCCCTTATTTATAACTAGATTATAGCACTTTTTTAGTGAAAAAAAGATACACTAATGATTATTTTATAACAAGATATACACTTAAGGAATTATTAATTTTATGAATAAAATTCTACCATTATCAGTTACACTGACTTCACTACTGCTCTCACAACCTATTACCAAAATAGAGTATAAAGGTCTTTTCCATCTATCAAAAGATGTTGCATCAGAAATATCAGGTATTCATGTGGGAGATGAATTTGATATAAATAAGATTGATGAGTCACTTAAAAAATTTTACAAACAGGGATACTTCTCTGATATATGGGTTTCAGTTACAGATAGAGGTGGATTGATATATAACTTTAAAGAGAAATCGGTTATATCTAAATTGGAGATGAATGGATATAGTTCAGATGATGAGAAAGAGGCACTATTTATTGAGCTTGGGCTTAAAAAAGGTGACCTCTATGATAAAGAAAAAATAGAAAGAGCCAAAAAAAGATTAATTAAGAAAATTGAAGCTGAAGGATATTATGATACTGTAGTCGAGGTTACAGTACAACCTAAAGAAAACAGTGTTGCCCTTACCTTTGATGTAAATAAGGGTGAGAAGATTTATATTAAAAATATCTATTTTGAGGGAGCTAACCAGATAGATAAAGATGAACTCGAAGATGCTCTCGCAAATCAAGAGGAGGATACATTAGGGTGGCTACCTGGGCTAAATAATGGTATAGCTCATATTGACCAACTTGAATATGATTCTTTTAGAGCAAAAGATGTGTATATGAAAAATGGTTATCTTGATGCTACAGTAGATGAACCGCTATTAAAAGTTGATAATGGCTCTTATATAGCTGATATAACCTATCAGATTAATGAGGGTGAACAGTACCGTATTAGTAATGTTTATATTGAAGGGTTGGTTGATGACTTAAATGAAAAGAGTATCTTAGATGATTTAAACCTTATAAAAGGTAAGATTTTTAATGTTCAAAAACTAAGAAAAGATATAGCATTTATAAAAGAAAAGGTTGCAAATCTAGGATATGCTTATGCAAAAGTTGTTCCAAATTTTAAACAGAATAAACAAAATCATACGGTCGATATTCAATTTGTGGTTCAAGCAGGAGAAAAGGTTGTTATTAATGATGTAATTATTGCAGGTAACTATGCTACAAAAGATAGAGTAATTAGACGAGATATATATTTAGCACCCGGAGATTTATTTAATCTAACAGATTTAAAAGATAGTAAAAGTGCCTTAGCTAGAAGAGGTTATTTTGAAAAAGTCGATATAGAACAGGAAAGGGTTGATGCAAATAGAATAAACCTTATAGTACATGTAAAAGAGACAGCTACAGGAAGTATTCAAGTTGGAGGTGGATACGGTTCATATCAACATTTTATGCTAAATGCTGCCCTTTCTGATAGAAATATATTTGGCTCTGGTATCAGTTCAAGTGTTAGTGTAGATTTATCGAAAGTATCTAGTAACTACTCCTTTTCTATTAATAATCCTAGAATATTTGATAGTGAATATAGTTTGGGTGCAAATGTATATAAGAATAAATATGATTTCCCAACCTATGAGCATGATACTTTTGGAATGGGTATAAATATAGGGAAACAGTTAACAAGAAATATATATGGATATGTGGGATATAGCTATAGTAAAAATAAAATAGATACAAATGATACAACAACATCACTTGTTAGCAGTGTATTTAGTAATGAAGACTTGAGTTATGCAAAAAGTACATTAACTATTGGTTTAACCTATGATAGTACAGATGACTATTTTGTTCCAAGAAAAGGTATCATAGTTGGTGGTTCAGTTGGCTACTCTGGAGTAGGAGGAGATGAAGAGTTTTTATCTTATCGAGGAAGATTTGGTGCATATTATGGAATGGAAGATATTATTGATTATGACCTAATCTTTAGATATAAAGTAAGAGCAAATATGTTGCAAGATGAGGGACATATCTCTGGACCAGAAAAACTATTTTTAGGTGGTGTCTCTAGTGTGAGAGGTTTTCAACCATACACCATTGCTCCATCTGATTATGGAACAAATGAAAATGGAGATACCACAAGAACCATTAAAGGTGGTAAAAAGAGTTTAGTAAATACTATAGAAGCTAGTATTCCTTTATCCGTATCTGCAAAAATGCGTCTAGCCTTTTTTATGGATTATGGTATGATAGGTGAAAACAGTTTTGATGAGATTAGAAGAAGTGGATATGGTGTATCTCTTGAGTGGTACTCTCCAATTGGTCCTATCAATCTTATTTTTGGTCGAGCTAGAAATGCAGGTCTATTAGAGAGAACTTCAGCATTTGAATTTACTATGGGTAGAAAATTTTAACCTCCATAGGTTTTTACCATTAGGGTTAATAACAGGTTATTAAAAAATATCAGATACAGTTTCTGATTAAAATATATTTTTAAATGTAGCAACCAATTTGCCTACTAGTCCTTTTGGAGCAACTAAGTCGTCCAAAAACTCTTCATAGTTCATCTCTTTTTCATCTAAATATGCTTCTAAATATGCCAATGACCCCTCCATTCCATGTCTTTTTTCTATATTTAACATACTCTCATATAAATCCTCTATAACATCTATTACATTTTGGGGTGCAGCTCTCCGAAATGCTATTAATGATTTAATATTCCCGTCCATATCTTTCTTAATATCAAAATCGGCAATGACCCAATAATATTTACCACTTTTAGCTAGATTTTTAACAACACCTGAAACCGGCTCCCCCCTTAATAGACTACTCCAGACCAAAAAGAATATAGTTCTTGGCATATCAGGGTGTCTTACAATATTATGAGGTACACCTATAAGCTCCTCTTCGCTATATCCTGAAACATCACAAAAATTTTTATTGGCAAAAGTGATAATTCCATTTATGTCAGTTTTACTTACAATAAATTTTTTTTTACTAAATTTAATCTCTTCATCTATCGGCATTGGTCTATATATTTTTAAGTGACTATTCATCTCTTTACCTTCTCTCTCATATTGTGAGAATTTTAGCTAAGAGTTACTAAATAAATGATTTAAAATATTAAAAAAAGTTTCTAAACACTAACCATAACAGAAAAAAATAAAAAATAAGTATAGATTTTTTTTTAATAATCTGCTATGCTTGTAATATATTAATACTTTAATGAAAGGCTCAATTATGTGGAAAAGGATATTTTATATTTTACCAATTACTCTATTGTTCATTATTGGTTGTTCTCAACAACAGCTAGAGATTAATAGTGATGAGGTTGAAATTTCAGGAAAAATTACCTATGATAGAGTTCCACCAGTTATAATTTCTGGCGGTATAGCTAAATTAGATTATGCAAATATTAAAAAATTGCCATCTAAAGATATTATAATTAAAGCAATAGATAAAAATGGTAAAGTAGTTACTCAAACAACAACTAATAAAAAAGGGAAATATTCACTTATTGTTCCTAAAAATAGTGTTGTAAAAATTAGAGCTTATGCTAGAATGTATAAAAAGGATTATTGGGATGTAAGTGTTGTAGATAATACAAATAACAAGGCTATGTATGTAATGGATGGAGCCTATCATAATGTAGGAACTAAAAAGAATATTAGAAATCTACACGCACCATCTGGGTGGGGTGGAGATGATTATACAAGTCCAAGAATTGCAGCACCCTTCGCAATATTAGATAGTATCTATCAAGCGATGGAAAAGGTAAGAGGTGCTGATAAAAATGCCAAATTTCCTCAATTAACTGTTAATTGGTCTGTTAATAATATAGCAACAGCAGGAGATGCTAATAGTGGACAAATTATAACTTCAAATTATGATGGAGAGAGAAACTTATGGATTTTAGGAGATGCCAATAGTGATACAGACGAATATGATGACCATATTATAATACATGAATGGGGTCACTATTTTGAAGACCAATTTAGTAGGGCAGATAATATAGGTGGTTCCCATAGTCCCGGTGAAGCTTTAGATATTCGTGTGGCATTTGGAGAGGGTTGGGGCAACGCCTTCTCTGGAATTGCTACAGATAATCCTATCTATTTTGATACATCAGGGTATCAACAATCAAATGGCTGGTATATGGATTTAGAAAAAGGTCTCCAAGAGAATGCTGGTTGGTATAGCGAAGGGTCTATTCAGAGAATTTTATATGACCTTTATGATAATACAAATGAACCACATGATAAAACGAGTTTAGGATTTAAACCTATATATAAAGTTCTTATAGGAGCAGAAAAAAATACACCGGCATTTACGAGCATATTCTCTTTTATTGATGCTTTAAAAAGAGAAAATAGTTCTAATAAGAGAGATATTGATAAAACTGTAGCCCATGAAAATATAAATAGAATAGTCGATGCGTATGGAACAGATAGAACAAATAGTGCAAACTCACAAGTAGCAACGCCTATATATAAATCATTACAAGTAGGAGGCAGTATAAATGTTTGTACTCAAAATGATTATGGAGTCTATAATAAATTGGGTAATAGAAGTTATATTAAAATCAAAATAGATAAAGAAGGTTTCTATAAATTTAGTGCAAAGACCAATAATTATAGTTCTGACCCAGATATGATAATATATCAAACCATCTATCCACATAAAGATATAGGAATATCCTCTTATGAAGGAAGAGCCGATGATGTTTTAATGGTTAATTTAAAAAAGGGTGAATATCTATTAGATGTATTTGATGCCTCTTTTAATAATAGCTGTTCTACCATTTCAGTAAATAGAGCAGATACAAATTATAAATTACAAGGTAAAAATGGAGCTGTTGTAACAAAACCTATTAGAACAAGAGCTATGCCAAAAAGACAATATTATTAAAATAAATTGCTATTTTTAAACAATTTATCTACTATAATGTGTCACAATAGGGTTATTAATTTAAACTAAAGGATTTTTCTTGAAAAATAAATTTTATATTTTATTGATATTTTTTATACTACCCTTTTTATCAGGTTGTGGAGATATTACTACAACAGATGAAGGAAGTATATATATTCCAACAGCTACACCAATACCGACATATACGGCTACACCAACTCCTATAGTCACCGTAGAGCCATCGCCTCTACCTACAGAGGAGAGTGCAAATAGTGAAGATAAAGGTGTTCGTATTATTGGTAAAATTACTTACGATAGAATTCCTGTCAAAAGTAGTGCAATAGGATTAAATTATAATAATATAAGAGAAGAGAGTGCAAAGCAAGTTATAATTAAACTTGTTAAAAATAGTTGTGCTACTACAAATAGTTCTGATATTATTGCAACAACTACTACCGATGATAATGGAAATTATGAGTTTAACAATCTTCCAACAAATCAAGATGCTCGAATTTGTGTATATGCTCAAATGAAGAGAGAAGGAGTAGGAGGGTGGAGTTTAAAAGTTGTTGATAATACAAATGCAGATGCTCTATACACTATGCAGAGTAATCTTTTTTCAATAGGAGAGAATAGTACAAGACGAAATCTAAATGCCTCTTCAGGTTGGGGTGGAAGTGGTTATAGTAGTACAAGAACAGCAGCACCTTTTGCAATATTAGATAGTGTATATCAAGCAATGAAAAAGGTAATTAGTGCAGATAGTACTGCTACTTTTCCTGAGCTTAAAATCAATTGGTCAATCAATAATGTTCCCTCAGGAGATGGGGGCGAAGCAGGATTAAGAGATGGTCAAATAGTAACTTCACACTATAATGGTGATGGAAATTTATACATATTGGGTGATGCAAATAGTGATACAGATGAGTATGATGACCACATTATAATACATGAGTGGGGTCACTATTTCGAAAATAAATTTTCAAGAGCTGATAGTATTGGAGGTTCTCATGGTGATGGTAATAGATTAGATATTCGTGTGGCATTTGGGGAGGGTTGGGGTAATGCATTCTCTGCTATAGCTACTGATAATCCTATATATTTTGATACACAAGGGATTAGACAATCTAGCGGTTTCTCAATGAATATAGAGAGTGATACTTCAGGCTCACATGGTTGGTTTAGTGAAGACTCCATTCAACGAATCTTATACGATTTATACGATAGCCATAATGATGGAGCAGATACTCTCTCTCTTGGCTTTAAACCAATCTATAATGTTCTAGTAGGATTTCAAAAAAATACACCGGCATTTACAAGTATTTTTACATTTATTACAGGACTTCAAGAGGAAAATAAAGCAGTAAGTGATAAAATTGACGATATTCTAAGAGCTGAAAATATTCAACACATTAATGATATTTATGGAAGCGGTCAAAGTAATCTATATAGTGATATGGGAGATAGTGGAGTTAGTACAGTTTGTACCTCTAGTGAATATGGTAGAATAAATAAGCTCTATAACCATAAATATGTTAGATTTTCTATTAATAAAAATGGTTACTATAATATTCTTGTTAAACAACAAAGTGGGTATAATAGTGACCCCGATTTTGGTATATATAAAACCTCTCCATTTGAGCATTTAGCAGATGCAGATGGAACAACAGCAGGAAGAGAGAGTGGTCGTTATAACTTAACTACAGGAGAGTATCTTTTAGATGTAGGAGAGTATAATGGCATAAACTATGTATGTTTTGATGTAACAATAAATTAAAAAAAAGGAAAAAAAATGAAAACAACAGGTGTTATAATATCTTGTTTATTAGTAACAAGTTTAACCACTAACATTGTAATGGCAGATAATAATAAGACTATAGACAGTAATAAATCAATTAATAATAAAATTGTAAAAGGTACAACCATAGGACATTATCAAAAACCGGGTGCCCCTATTGATATAATATATAGTAGCACAAGAGTGGCTTTAAATGAAATATCAGATGTTAATATCTCTTTAGTAACCTCAGTAAAATCAGGGGATATGGAGGTTGATATAGATGTAGATAAAAATTTAAAAGTAGAGGGGGAGAGTTATAGTAAAATTACATTTAGCCTTGACCCAAATGAGAAGGATTATAATTTTAATTTAAAGGTATCTGGCTCCAAAGATGGACTATATTATATTAGATTACTAACAAAAATAGCTAATGGAAATGGTGCAAAAATGCGTGCATTTGCTGTTCCTATTTATGTTGGAAATGGTAAGCTAAAAAGTAAAAGTACTCAATTAATTATGAAAGCATTAGGGGGTGAACATCTCTCTATATCTAAGGCACAAGAGAGTGTAGAAATTTTAAAATAGTAGAAAATAAGAAACCCAATCTTTTTTAGAGATTGGGTAGTTCACCATGTTACTCACTAATTAACCGTTCATAACTTTCTATAGATATTTATGAACGGAAAAAGAAAAGTAAGAGGATTATACAATGGCCACATTCCCAAGAGTAAGTGTTATGGTATAGTGATAGTTGTTGAATAGTTCCAAGTCTCGGATGGGTCAAATGCATTCATAACAACTAAAGTAGCATAGAGTTTATAAGTATTAGAATAGGCTGACTTTATTGCAAAACCAATTAATCCCTCTACTCCATTTTCTCCACCGTTATCATTTAATCCATTAGCTAAACATAAAGCTCGATGTTGCCATGAATTGTCAGAATCCTCATATATCCATTGATATATTGCTTTTGCAATAGGATTGGTAATAAATCCCCTTGTATCTGTTGCACCATATAGATTTTCTGCATATTTAAAAAAATCTTTATTATTTTTTATCAATGGAACTCTATCCAATCTTTCCCAAGGTGTACCGTCTTCATTATGCCCAAATTTTCTTTTTTTAGCTAAAACATCTGCATAATTTTTAGCTACATTTATTACATATTGGTCTAATCCTTCAAAAGGCTTAATTCCTCTATCATATCTCTCCTTATTTAAAAGATAAAGTCCTTTTTGTTGAATACTCATATTATGCCACTCTTCTTGAGAAGGCATTATTAATTCTTTTGAAATAGTACTGTCTTTTGCTCTTGCATTATTAAAAGCATTAGCTATCTCTGTCACATTACCATCTATATCATTAGATGATGACCACGGTATATCTGAACTTGGTAATATATCACTATACTCACTATCATCTTCAATAGTATCAAGGGTACAATTCTTTTTAGGTATCATGCTTTTTATAGACTCTTCTGCCAAATTAAGAGTGTCATCTTCATCAGTCACTATTAAATCAGCATTAAAACTTGTAGATGTTTTAAAATCTGCAGGAGCTTTATATATTGAATTTGCCATATAATCAGACACCAATACTCTATTACTAAACTGTTTATATGCAGCAATAGTCTTCATATCACTTGGATTATAATTAATACCTGTTGGTGAATATGTCTCTATTGCATCTATTAAAGAGTGTACTACTTCCCCCCTAGACTTGTTAGATAATTGATTAACCCAATACTCTATACCATCTTTATCATCATCTATTGTTTTATTTAATGTATTTTTATATATATGTTCAATAAATGCTTGGTCGCTATCCAAACTGTCTCCAAAATAATTTTTAGCCGCCTCTGTTTGTAACATTTCATTTGCTATATCGGATATAGATTTATTCATATTCATCCAATATCTATTACCTTCACCCTCTGATGCCCTATTAAAAATAGAAACATAAAGTTTTGAAATCTCTGTTTGTGACTGTGAAGCCGACATTACACAACTAAGTGCTATTGTTGACAGGAGTATATTCTTGATGTTTATTTTCATATATTGTCATTCCTTTACTATTTTATCAAAAGTATATCATTTTTTTATAAATTTAACTTGATTAACTAATTCTAATTTTAATATCAATCAAATAACTCTATTTTAACTCCACCTTTACAAGTTTAGAGAAATACTCTTTAGGATTTTTAATTATTATTTCGGCTCTATAAGATGAGATAAATTTATTATCGGCAACAGACCATATTTTAGAAATTTTATAATCTGTTTTTTTATCATCTATATATATTATTTTTGATTCAATACTCTGTAATTCATCTTTTTCTAAAAATATAATCAATTTAGCTTTTGTTAAATCCTTAATCTCTGCTAAAGGTGTACCCATATTTACAAAGTCCCCTTTATGGACTAAAATTTTATATAAAAATCTATTTTTTAACCATATAGATTTTTTAGATATACTCTCCTTTAACCTTTCCATATCGTATAAAATATCCAGCTCTTGCTTCTTTAATGATTCTATTTTCTCCCTTATACTTAAATATTGGGTTGTTGTATTAATAAATGTATAAAATGCCTTATCTTTTTGAACGGTAGAGAGTGTTGAAATATTCTTTATTCGGTTATAATACGCCTCTTGTCGATTTAATGATTGAAGCAGAGAAGAAAGATTTTTCTGATTAATAGTAATCATATTTCTCACCAATTTTAAAGCCTCTCTATCAGACACTAATCTAATTTTATCTAATTTGTCATCAAGTTTTATAATTAAACTATTCTTTACTTTTTTACCTTCAAAAGATATGTCTGCCTTTACAACTTGTGCAGATATAGAGGATTTAAGAGTAATGGTCTCATATGGTTCAATTCTTGCGTAATGTACCTGTGCTAAAAGGCTTATGGGAATTAATAATAAAAAGAGTCTTTTTAACATATTTGTTTATCTTCCCACTCTTTAAATTCAGGAGAGAAGTATTTAATTCGAACTTTTTTAAACTCCCTTGTGGAGTATAAAGGTCTTCTTGAAAAATGTTCTATCTCGGAAGCTATCTCCTTAATAATACCGTCTGTTTCCTTAGCCGTCTTTCCAT
>CAZROY010000146.1:0-36041 GCA_964601885.1 uncultured Sulfurovum sp.
AGACAAATTATCTATGTAAAATATGGTGGGTTTGATTTTCATTCGGGTCAAACTATGGATCATACTAAAAAATTAAGAAGTTTAAGTTTGGTTTTAAGCGATTTTTATAAAGCTTTAAGTGATTTAGGTATGCAAAATGAAGTTGTTTTAGCAACAACAAGCGATTTTGGAAGAACACTTCTTGGCAATGGTGATGGAACAGACCACGGCTGGGGAGGTCATCAAATAGTAATGGGTGGTGCATTAAATGAAGCTAAGATTTTAGGTGATGTTCCAAATAGTTTAGATTTAGCAAATAGTGATTATTTAGTTACAAGTAAAGGAAGATTACTTCCCACAACTTCTATTGATTCTATGATGGCACCTATTTTAGATTGGTTTGGAATAGATGAAAATACTTTAAAATTTGCATTTCCAAATTTAATGAATTTTGCAACTGATAATAATGATTATAAATCTGCATTTTTAAATAATCTTATATTTACATAACTATTCAGTGGTCTCAAAATCCCTATATTTAGGGATTTTAAAGAATTTAAAAATAGTTATTTTTAACTAAAAAACTCAAAAATAACTATTTTTTAGCACTTTTGAAATAACAAAATCCCGAGAAATAGGCTGTTCATATAACTGAATAGTTACTATTTTAATTTATTAAAAAGACGGCAAAGATGGGTCTGGATTATATAAAGCGTTTTTAAACTCCTCTTCTGTTATCTCCCCTGATAGATATTTGCCTTGAATATACTCAATATTATTTATTAATCTCTGTTTAAAATCATCATCATCTATAATCCTACTCTCAATATTCTTGACTATAATATTTATATTTGGGAAATTTTCTAATATTTCCTCTTTTATAGTTGAATTTTTCCAAATTATAAACTTCTTCTCATTAGATACATTCGATAAAAATAGACTATTATCACCTACCTCGTTAATAGAATAATAGGCACTATATTGATTATTTTTCTTATCTGCACTTTTGTATTCAAAACTATCCATATCAATTAGTAAAAAAATTAATGAAACCTCTATTAAAAATATTATTATTTGCATTTAATCTTCTTATTTAAGATTTATTTAAATTATAACATAATAGGGTTAAATTAATATTAATAGAGAGTGTTATCTATTCCACTCATAATATGTTTTAGCTTTAGATACATCACTATAATTAAATTCTACCCTCTCTTTTTTTATCTCAACAACAAAACTTTGATAATTAGCAGATATGATTAAACCTTTTTTCTTCTCTCCATTTGCTTTAAATTTTACTCTTTCACCAATGGCAGAGATAAAATGTATGGGATTTTCTAATTTTCTCTCAATTCCCGGTGAACTTACCTCTAAATAGTAAGCTCCTTGTATAGGAGGATATATATCTAAAAATGGAGAAAGTTCATTTGAAATATTAGCACATAAATCCAATGTAACGCCACCTTCTTTTGTTATATAAACCCTAAATATTGTCTCTCCATTATCTTTTACTATCTCTGTTCCATACAAATTGGCACCATTTGCTTGGACTATTTTTATTATCTGTTCATTTAGACTCACTAGTAGAACTCCCTCTATTATCTCTTCTTGCTATCTGTTTAAATAACTTTTCAATATGAGAAATTCGCTCTAACTGTTCATCAAATTCAAATGTAAATTTAGGTACTTTAAACCAACCCTCACTATCTCTAATATAAGCAGAGAGATAGTTAGATACTTTACGAAGCTGTCTTAATGCCTCTTTCTGCTCTGTTTCATTTAAATATGACTTATCAAGATAAACTTTAGCATTATACCTTCCTTTTGAACAAACAACCTCTATTACACTTAATCCATTAATACGATTATCATTCAGAGTTGATAACGCTTCAGGTATCAATTCCATAAGTCGTGACTCTGTTCGCTTTCTCTTTATCTCTTCCTCTCTCATTTTATTAATACTCTCTATAGGGTTACCTGCTCTTCTATAACTTTAAATGTCTCTATTACATCACCCTCTTTAATATCATTAAATTTTTCAAGCATAATTCCACACTCAAATCCACTTTTAACCTCTCTTACATCATCATTAAATCTTTTAAGAGAAGAAATTTTGGTAGTATAGATAACAACACCATCACGAATAAGTCTAGCACCTGCATTTCTAATAATTGCACCATCAGATACTCTACAACCTGCAATAGTTCCGACCTTAGCAACTATAAATGTCTCTCTCACTTCTGCTTGGCCTGTAACCTCTTCTGATATAACAGGACTCATCATACCACTAAGTAGAGCTTTAATATCATCAATAAGTTCAAATATAACAGAATATGTTTTAATCTCAACACCCAACTCTTTTGCTCTCTTTTTTACAGAACCTGTCGGTCTAACATTAAATCCCAATATAATTGCATGTTCAGAAGCATTTGCCAACTGAACATCACTCTCACTAACACCACCTACACCTTCATGAATGATATTAACCTTAACCTCTTCATTTTTAAGTTTAGCAAGACTACCTTTAATTGCTTCAAGTGAGCCTTGAACATCTGTCTTAATAATAACAGGTAGAGATTTCAAATTACCCTCTGCAATAACGGCAGACAAATCTTCTAGTGTAACTTTTTGGCTTTTTGATAACTCTTTTGCTCTCTCATACTCTGCTCTCTTATCTGCTATCTCTCTTGCCTCTTTTTCACTATCCATAACAATTAATATATCACCAGCAGTTGGCACTTTAGATAATCCAACAATAGCAGCAGGAGTACTAGGTCCAATAGATTTTGCCCTTGTTCCATCATCTAAAATCATGGTTTTAACCTTACCATAAGTTGTTCCTACAACAAAAGAGTCACCAACCTTTAACGTTCCATTTTGAACAATTACATCAGCAACTGAACCAAATCCTTTTTCAACTGAACTCTCAACCACTATAGCCTTAGCATTTCTATTAGCATCTGCTGTAAGTTCCATAACCTCAGCTGTAAGTAAAAGAGTCTCCAGAAGCTCATCAATTCCTTGTCCCGTATGTGCAGACACCTCAATAAATTCATTCTCACCTCCCCACTCTACAGGAGTTATACCCAACTCTGTAAGTTGAGATTTTACAAGTTCTGGATTTGCACTCTCTTTATCTATCTTATTAATTGCCACAACAATAGGAACATCAGCGGCTTTAGCATGAGATATTGCCTCTTTTGTCTGCTTTTTTACACCATCATCGGCAGCTACAACAACAATAACAATATCGGTAGCATGAGCACCTCTTGAACGCATTTCTGTAAATGCAGAGTGACCCGGAGTATCTATAAATGAGATTTTTTTGCCATTTTTTTCAACCTGATATGCTCCCACATGTTGTGTAATTCCTCCTGCCTCTTTTGTAGCAACTTTGGTTTTTCTAATTCTATCAAGTAGAGATGTTTTACCATGGTCAACATGTCCCATAATTGTAATTACTGGAGGTCGTTCTGTTGGATTTTTATCCTCTATCGCATCATAAGCTTTTACATAATCTAATGCATCTAATGGGTCAATAGTAGTAACTTCAATATCAAACTCATCAGCCAAAATTTCAATAGAATCTTTATCTAAAAAATCATTTTGAGTAAATTTAGTTCCAAGTGTAAAAAGAACTTTAATGACTTCACCTGTACTTCTACCAACCTTTTCTGCAAACTCATGAACTCTCACATTTTCTGGAATTTGAACCGATTTTATCTGTTCACGACTCTCCTCTTTAACATATTTCTTTTTCTTTCCACCTCGCCTCAAACCTGACGGTTTTCTTTTATGCTGTCCAATATTTCTAGTTTGCTGTTGTCCAATACCCAATGCCGCTCTTTTTTTTGCCTCCTCTTTTCTCTTCTGCTCTTGTCTCATCATATCTTCATAGATATTTTTATCAGAAAAATCAAGCATCATAACCTCTGGTTCTTCCTCTATCTCAATAACAGAAGTTCGACTATTTTCAAAATTGACATGTGTCATAAAATCCAACTTCTCACCACTATCCTTAGCCTGTGCTGCCCTTTTTGTTTTCTTTTTGGAAGGTGGTGTTGGCATACCTTTTGTTTTGGGTTTTTTGACAATCTGAATCTCTTTCTCCTTTTCAGGTTTTCTTTCATTAACTATTCTAATTTTAGGTTTCTCTCTATCAACCTTTTTAATTACTGTAATACCAACCCTTTTTCTCTTAACTTTTGGCTTTTTAATAGCTGTAGGCTCTTTTGATACCTCTTTTTCTGCTTTCTTAATTTTAGGACTCTCTTTTTTGGGTTTACTCTTAATTTTAGATGTATTTAGTGGCTCTTTTGTTACTTCAATCTTTTCAGACCTATTAACACTTTTAATCTCTACCTCTTTTTTCTCTTTTAGTTTTGGAGCTTTCTCTTTTTTAACCTCTCTAATAGTAGAAACTTTTGCTCGTTTTGGAGTAGATACTATACCAGCATGTTTTTTGACTACTATTTTCTTTTTAATTTTTACTTTCTCCTCTTTTTTGGGTTTAATACCATTAATTACATAATTAACTAATATATCAGCCTCTTCTATAGTTAATGTGCTATTTCCTGCCTTTACATCATAACCTAACTCTTTTGCTTTTTCAATAAGCACTGCATTAGATGCACCAGCCTCTGATGCTATCTCTTGGATTCTAACTCTATCCATTCTTATCTAACTCCTTTAAATACTTAATAAACCGTTCACTATTATCCGTAGAGAGTTGGAAACGCTTAATTAAGCCTTTGACTCTTTTTTCATTTTTACTACAAATACTACACAAATAAAAACTTCTACCTTGACCAGAAAAAGGAAAAATATTGTTATTATATTGCTGTAGTCTTATTAACTTTTTTTGCAGTTGCCTTACTCTACATGCTATACACATGCGTATAGGTTCATTTTTTTGCATAATTATACCTAAATAATGTTATTAACTCTTTGAAGTCACACCATAATTATCAAGACTCTTGGTAAATACTCGATATTTAGGAAACTTAGCTTCCAAAGCTTTATGAATTTTATGAGCATCATCAACATAACAGAGTGTAAAAAATGTTGAACCACTGCCTGATAGTGTACTCATTAATGCCCCTTTAGATAGTGCTATCTTCTGCACCTCAAACAACTCTGGCATCTGTTTCATTCGTCTTGTTTGATGAAGTCTATCTTTTGATGCAATTTTCAGTAAATCCCATGACTCTGTCATAAAAAGAGCAGTCATAAAAGACGCCCTCGATAGTGAATAAACCACCTCATCTGTTTTATATGTATTAGGAAGTATAGTCCTTGATTTTGCTGTTGAGATTGTCTTATTTGGAACAACAAGAACAGCCCTTAAATAGTCAGGAATTTTTCTCCTTTTACTATATACTTTTCCCTCGTCCACACAAGAGACATTAAAACCACCCATAACAGCAGGAGCTATATTATCAGGATGAGGTTCATACTCAAGTGCAAGATTTAATATATTTCTCTTATTATATCTCTCTTGTGCTACTACAAAAGCAGTGGTTAATGCTGCTGTGATAACAGCTGAAGAGCTACCAAGTCCTCTTGATATTGGAATACGATTGTTAAACTCAAATCTAAAATTATCTCTATGTCCTTTCAATATCTCATACTGTTTATTAAAAATAGTCATGAAAAGAATATTTTTCCGAATATGTGGATTTTCTGCACCCTCTCCACGAGTGGATACAGAAAAAAATCTTGATTGTTTTATAACTATCTCATTACGAAAATTTATAGCCAATCCTAAAGTGTCAAACCCAGGACCTAAATTTGCCGATGTTGCTGGTACCGATACAAACAAAGCTCTCCCTATACAGCTGGTAGTATATATAACGGTCTATTATTATCTAATATATTAACATCACTTAACAATGATGGTAGTCTGAACCGTTGCTCTACAGCTTCATCAAATTTTTTTATTATTATAGTCTCTTTTTCTTTGATAAAGTATAGTTTTCCCATGGCTTTTATAGGATTTTGATTATTAAGAGAAAAAGCATCACATCCATAAAATTTTATATCTTTTAAAATCTCTAAAGAGCGAAGTGTTATATAACTTAATTTGATTGCCATATAACTACCCGGTCCATTTGTATATATAATATCACTATAGTCGTAATCTTTAGCAATATCCATTAATACTTTTAAGAGAATATCCGAAATTTTTTCTCTTTTTTCAATTTTTTGTATTAAAACTCCATCTCTATAAACTCCAATAAGGAGTGGTGACGCAATTGATATAATAAGAACTGTATATTTATGCAAAACTTTTTTCAAACCCTCTACTTTTTGATTTTTCAATAGCTACTATCTCATAATTTGTCGCATCTGCTAAAAGCTTAACTGTTAATTCATGATTTAACTTATGACTTCCTGCAAACGAACTATATGCACCTAAAATATTGTGTCCTGTTACCATCATATCACCCATAGCATCTAATATTTTATGTCTTGCAAACTCGTTCGTAAATCTTAACCCTTCTGGATTTAAAACCTTCTCATCATCTAATCCAATGGCATTATTTAAACTTGCTCCAAGTGCTAAATTGATACTTTGAAGATATTGAATATCTCTAGCAAATCCAAAGGTTCTGGCTCTTGCTATCTCTTCAATAAATGCTTTAGTTCCAAACTCATAAACCTCTCTCTGTCGTCCAATAACTGGGTGATTAAAATCTATTGTGAAGTCAAATGAGGCACTTTTACTAGGTTGTAATCTTACAAACTTATCACCATCTCTAACTTCAATGCTCTTTTTTATACGAATAATCTTTTTTGAAGTATTTAGCTCTTTTACACCTGCTTCATCTAATAGAAGACAAAAAGAACTAGCACTTCCATCCATAATAGGCATCTCGTTCCCATTAATGACTACTCTTAGATTATCAATACCGTAGGCATAAATAGCTGATAAAAAGTGTTCAATAGTAGATATAGAACCCTTGGTATTTCCAATGACTGTAGCCATTTGGGTATTAATTACATTAGATGGAGATAAAGGTATAGTTAAAGCTAAATCTTCTCTATAAAATATAATACCTGCATCTTCACCTAAAGGTTCAAGTCTCAATCTGATTGGTTCACCTTTGTGAAGTCCAATACCTATAACTTCAACTGGCTTACGGATAGTTCGTTGGTTCATAGCAAATTCCTTTATTTTTAAAACTATATTATAGCATAAAAGTGAATTTTTTGTAGAGTACAATAATAGATAAAAAAAATTTATGACAACTATAGAGTGATACAGCACCTTCTTTTTTTTATAAAAATAAAACAAATGCAAATACTATAAAGAGTATAAAGTGTAAAAAGCCCTCTAGCATATTGGTTTCTCCATCATTAAAGTTAACAATACTTACTAGAATAGTTAATCCTAAAATAAGTTCTTGTATTGGTGATAGTGCTAACTCTATATGAAGATGTGAAAACATACTAATTAATATAACAGCTGGAACAGTTAATAGTATTGTGGCTAAAGATGCACCTAATGCTATATTGATAACCGTTTGCATTCTATTATTGAGTGCTGAACGGATAGCTACAATAAGTTCAGGTGAGGCGGATATAATGGCAACCCCTACAGCACCTAAGGATAGTGGTAATCCCAACTCTTTTAGATTATTATCCATAAAAACAGCTAAAATTTCTGAAAGAAATCCAATTAAAACAATATAAATAATTAATAGAAGAGTATGGTATAATGGATTTATTTTAATATTTTTATGAGATATATTATGTAAACTACCATCTGGATTATATTCAAAAAAGTATTTATGGTTATTGAGCTGTATTTTTGTAAAGACTAAATAAAGAGTAATAAATATAACAACTATAAACCACATAAAGCTCTCTTTATTTTGAGGAGGTATAAATTGAGGGAGTATCATAGATAAACCAATTGCTACCAACAACATTGATAAATATGAGTTTGATGAGTCTATATTGTATGGTTGTTCTCCAAATTTAATTCCACCAATAATTGCAGAGACTCCTAAAAGACCATTTATGTCTAACATAATAGCAGAATATATAGTATCTCTTGCAAGAAATGGATTATGGGAGTGTAACATCATTATTGCGATAATCATAACTTCAACAGTTACGGCACTCATAGTTAAAATTAAAGTACCATAAGGTTCTCCAAATTTTTCTGCCAATAATTCAGCGTGATGAGCTACATTAATAGAGGCATATATTATTACGACAAATAGTATTAAAAAGCCTAAAATATTTCCTATAATGGTAGTCGATAAAGTGTGTTCATAAAATGAAAATAGTACTAATGATACCGTTGTAATAAAAAGAGCATACTCTTTAAATAGAGATTTCATTGTTAATTTAAACTCGCAAACATCGTCATTTAAGACGATAAGGGGAGTCTTTCCTCCTTGATAAAAAAATTTTTTGATATTTTAATTTAATTTGTATGTAATTCTCCTTGTGAAAGCTATTATATTATTCTAATAATCTTGAAATTATTAAATTGTAGTGAGGTAGTTAATTTGATAAATCCTCTTTTTAAAAAAAAGAAGGATTATAGCTCTACTATCTTGAAGCAAAAGTTCGAAATTGAAATTGTCTAATAGGAATTTTATGAGAATAGTATCTTTTAAAGATACTTATAGCGTCTGCAAAGTGATTTTTTGCAGATTTTCTAATCCAATATCTAGCCAATTCAGGATTTCTTTTAATTCCTGCACCTCTTCTAAATGCCATTCCTAATTGATATTGGGCGGGGGCATAATTTTGAGTGGCTGCTTTATGAAAATAGTAGAAGGCTCGTTTTAAATTAATTGGCACATTTATTCCATCTCTATACTTAATACCTAAATCATATTGAGCTTTTGGATTTCCTTTTTTATTAGCATAGTAAAAAATATCATGTTTTAGAGTTACCCTTTTATCTATGTTAAGATGATATATTGTAGCTTTGGCATAAAGTAAAGTAAATGGTAATAGTAATAATAAAATAATTATACATTTTTTCATAATAAATTCCTTTTTAGCTATAAATAATATTTTTTTTTATAACTGAAGACATTATACTAAATAAATACTTAAGTTGTCAAGTATATTTGTAAATTAAGATTAATTTAAGATAACACTCACTTAGTTCTTTTTTGTATCTTATCATATCCATAAATATCATCTCTAAATTCAACTTTTTTAGTTTTTTCATTATACCATGCAGTCAAATAGATAATATATACAGGTACTCTATTCTCTATATTAATTTGTACCTTATTTTTACTCTTTAATATCTTTTTAGATTTATTTAAATCTATATTATTAAAAGAGGCTATAGTCTCAAATAGCTCTACAGGTTTTGAAACTCTTATACAACCGTGTGAAAAAGCTCTTTTTGTCTTTTGAAAAAGCCTTTTGGTTGGTGTATCATGAAGATATACATTAAATCGATTTGGAAATTTAAACTTTATCTTCCCCAAAGCATTTTTAGCTCCGCGTGGTTGCATAATTCTATATGGAAATTTCATATAGCCATTATAATAGTCCTCCCAATATAGGCTATATGGATTAATTTTGGGTGATTTTTCATACCAAGTTGTATGTATCTCCAAACCCTCTTTTTTTAAATATCTAGGATTTTTTATCATGTGAGGTATAATCTCTTTTCTAACTATTCCATCTGGCACTTTCCAATATGGGTTGAGAACAATATATGAAATCTCTCCATTAAAAATAGGGGTATTGTGTCTTTTTTTACCTACAATTACTGGAATTGTCTGTTTTTCTACTCCATCTTCAATATAGTGTAACATAAACTCTGGAATATTAACCACTATATATCTTTTATTATCCTCTCTTGGTAACCATTTAACTCTATCAATATTTAATAAAATTTTTTCTATTTTATCATCTACAGACATATTTAGTATTTTGCGTGTCCCTTTGCCTACTATACCATCAGCTTCTAAGCCATGTCTTGCCTGAAATCCTTTTACAGCATCTTCTAAACATTTATCAAAAGTGGCTTCTGGTTGGATTTTAATATCAGACTCTTCACTCTTATCTTCTGCTTCAAAAAGATTTATTGCTGTACTTTCACAAGAGGTTAAATCTCCCGATGCTACAAGTCTTTCTCTCAATTTTAATACAATAAGACCTGTGTCTCCTAGTTCTAATTTTTTAAATTTAGGTAGCATCTCCCAACCACCCTTTTTTTTAAGCTCTTGTAATTTCTTTAGTGCCTTTAGAAGTTTATTATATCCAAACCGTTTTGGAGTAACCTCATCTATAGTCTCTTTTATATTAGGTTTTAAGAGTAGCTCAGATATGTTATAATCTGGTTTATATGTAACCCAATTTGCAGAAGTACCTCTTTGTCTAAGATATTTCAACTGTAAAGCAAAAGATTTCCATTTTATTAAACCATATATTCTAAAGTTTAAAAAGTCTATATACAATGCTGTTAAATAGAGTTCTGTATGTAAATTATTTCTTTCTTTATTCTTCAAATAATTTTTTACAAATAGATACCGTTTATATATTTTTCCATCTCTATCCAATGTTATATCATTCTCTATTTCATTAAACAGTGAGGAGACTTTTTTATTAATTCCTTTAGCATCAAACCATAGAGGTATATAGTTATTTTGATGATAAAATTTCTTTAAAAATCTTTTATGAGTAATATCTTTTAATAAAAATGTTCTTTTCTTCTTAAATTTTAACTCCAAGTTAGTTTGAACTTTTTGAGATATATTACTTGTATTATTATCTTGTTGTATTTCAGCTAAGTTATCTTTCTTTATCTCTGCTTTTATAGGTAAAGTATCAAAAGGATTATCTTTTTTGATTGGTTCAGCATATAAAAATATTGAAAAAAGAAGAGTAACTGCTATTAATTTGTCAGTTTTCATCTCAGACCCCTATTTTTCTTAATTGTTTTGAAGTATAGTTAAAAATAGGAAAATATTAACTTAGAGAGTTATTTTATTGGATAGCTCTCTTCTGTTTTTTATCATAATGATATATATCGTCACAGTAGTTTAAAAGACCATCACTATTTACCCATGCAGTAAGATAAACTATATGAACAGGAACACTATTTGAAAGATTTAATTGAGTCTTATTTTTTCCACTTAAAATCTGTTGACAACGGTTATAGTTTACACTCTTTTCATATTTGGCAAATGTAGCTAAAAGAGTATTGGGTTCAGCTATTCTGATACAGCCGTGCGAAAATGCTCTTACACCTTTTTTAAATAGTTTTTTATTTGATGTATCATGAAGATATACAGAAAATTGATTTGGAAATTTAAATTTTATCTTCCCTAATGCATTTTTGGGACCCGGTGGTTGCATAAATTTATATTTTTTTGTCTGTCCAGATTTAAGTACCTTATACCAATCAATTTTAGTTGTATCTATTGGAATACTATTTGTATTATAAGATGTTCTAACCTCATAACCTTTTTCTTCTAAATAGTTTGGATTTTTTAACATATTTGGTATCATCTCTTTTTGAACAATACTATCTGGAATAATCCAATATGGATTTAGTACAATAAAAGATATTCTATTACTAAAAATAGGAGTATGATGTTTTTTATCTCCTACTATAACTTTCATAGATAATTTCTCTTTTCCATTCTCTATATAGTATAGTTTAAAACATGGGATATTGACCATAATATATCTATTTTCAGACTCTTTCGGTAATCTCTTAATTCTGTCGAGATTTAAAAGAAGTTTTTTTATTTTCCAATCAACAGATATATTTAGCTTTTTTCTTGTATATCTATTTATTTTACCTGTAGGATATAGTCCATGCCTCTTTTGAAACCTTTTAACAGCTTTTTTTAAACATCTACCATAAATTTTTTCTCTTGTAGAACATATATAATCACCTGAACTTTTTAATCTCTCTCTTAATAACTCTACATATTTACCAGATTTTCCAACCCTTAGTTGAGAGCTATTTGGTATCTTTTTCCAGCCACCTTTTTGTTTAACATTTTTAAGTCTTTTTAATTCGTTTAACATCTTTCTATACCCAAAGCTAGTAGGTGTAGTAATCTTCACTATCTCTAATGGTGAATGGTCTAACATAAGTTTTTGAATATCATATTTTGGTTGGTATGTGACCCAATTGGCAGATATTTTATTATCTCTTAGCCATTTTAGACTATTTTGAAAACTCCACCATTTTATTGAACCATAAATATGAAATGATAAGTATGATTTGAATAGTGATGTTAATTGAATATCTAATATAAGCTCCTCTTCGATAGTGCGATTATTATCTTGTTGTAAACGATTTTTTAAATAACTATATCTTTTAAAAATATTACCTCTTCTATCCAGCATAATATCAGAAGATATAGCCTTAAATAACTCATCTACCTTTTTAGCTTTTACTCCTCTATTTGTAAACCATATAGGTGTATATCCATTTGTCCTATATATTGATGTGATAAATTCTCTATGAGATATATATTTAAAAGTTTTATTGGCATCATTAATAATCAGTTTTATCAAACCATGTGTAGCTTTTTCACTATATACCATCTCAGATAGAGATATATCTTGATTATAATAGTCACTTTTTAAACGAAGCGTTTCAAAAGGATTATTTACATAGTTAAATTTCTGTACTGAATTTATAGTCATTGCCTCAATGACTACAGCTAATATTATGGTAATAGTAATAAATAGTATATTTTTCAAAGTACTCACAACTCTCCTATTGATAGTTTTTAATTTGAGTATATCAAAATATAACTATAAAAAAGAAAAAAATCATTAATTTTTCAATTAAAAGTTAAAAAATAATGTTTTATTGTGTTAAAGATAATAAAACATTTATATTTAAATTGAATTTTTAATAAGTTGAGGCATAATATGGTGCATCTTGTATTACTCTCCTTCCCCATAAAAATCTCTCTTTATAGTAAGGTTTTTCATCAAAATTATATACAATAACTTTTTTAGCCGCAGAACTAGCATGTATGAAATTTCCATTTCCTAAATATATCCCAACATGGGTTACAATTCCTTTTTTATGTTTTTTTGTATCAAAAAAGACCATATCTCCTCTTCTTAAATTATTATAACTCACATAATTTCCAACTTTTGCTTGGTCACGAGAGACCCTTGGTATATTTATTCCGACATCTCTATATACCCATTGTGTAAAACCTGAACAGTCAAACTTTGTTGGACCTGTAGCACCCCAAACATATTTTGTTCCTAAAAAACTTTTAGCACTAGCCTCTATACTATCAATGAGTGCTTCTGTATTGTGATAAGTTTTAGGCCTATGTGAGCCGTATGAGACTACTTCAATATTATTTGATATATATTCATTACTATCTTCATTATACTCTCCACTTCTATCAATAATAAAGTTATATTTAGGTGTTGTATCCTCTTCAACGATAAAAAGAGGTGTCCTATTTTGAGTAGGTTCTTGTATCCCAATTATAGTAGGAATGGATAGTGATTTTTGTGCCAATTTTATTTCTGGTTTTGGATTTGGATTTGCACATCCATTAAAAAAGGTTAAAGATGATAAAAATATTGTTGTAGCGATAGCTGTTTTCATGATTTTAATTCCCTTCTTTTAGGTATTTTTAATATATTTTTTTAATTTATTATAAATTAAGTATAACATGGATTTTGTGGTTTTATTGTGATTTTCTTAAGAAAAAATATTTTTTTTTTATTTTTTAAACTTCCCATATTATGGGCTGTTAAAAGGGATTTTTATTTAATTTTCTATGTTTAATTAGATTATTTTATGATAAAACTTAAAAATTATTTTTTAAATTTAAAATTTAATTTTTGTTTTATATTTAATAAAATTCTCGTAAATCTTGACAGATTTAAAAAAAAGAGATATTCTTTTATATTAAAAAGGATTATATAATGGGAAGAATAAATTCAACTCTTGGTATTTTAACTACAATAGTCGTCTTAGGATTAATTTTAATTGGCATAAGTAATAGACATCTTATAACCAAAACAACAGGGCTTGATACTTTAACAGATGAAGATTATGTTACATATTACAAAAAAGCTTGTGATTTAAAGGATAGTAGTGCATGTAACGAACTTGGTAAAATATATGACCACGGTGCAGAAGGTGTATCAATTGATTATGAGTATGCAAGAGAGTATTATAAAAAAGCGTGTGATTTGGATAATGCAGTGGCATGTAATAACTTAGCATATATCTATAATCAAGGTAAAGGTGTAGATAAACACAATGGTATAGCTTTTGGCTACTATCGAAAATCATGTAAACTTGGAAACCTCATGGGGTGTTATAATCTTGGTTCAATGTATTATCATGGTGAAGGTACAAAACCAAATAGATATAAAGCAAAACAGCTTTTTGAAAAGGTATGTGATAAAGGTATTGGAGCAGGTTGTAACGATTTAGCATATATGTATTCACATGGTATTCATGTTAGAAAAGATATTTTTGAAGCAATATCTCTATATACTGATGCTTGTCAATATGGAGAGCCGTCAGGGTGTAATAACCTTGGAAATATGTATGCTAATGGCTCTTATGGAGTTACAAAAGATAAGGCAAAAGCTGAGCAGTTTTTTAGTAGAGCTTGTGACCTTGATGATATTGATAGTTGTAATAAGCTACAATCTATTAAACAGATTAATAGCAAAGTTGATTTTGAAACTGCAGTAAAAGCTTGTGAACATGGTGGTAAGGTAGGTTGTTATAAATTGGGTCAAATATACTCAACTAAAAATCATATTGTTAAAAAAGATGATGAGAAAGCACTATTATATTTTAATAAAGCGTGTGAATTGGGACAGAGTCAAAGTTGTAAAAGAATTGGAGATTATCATAGAAATGGAAATAAATTTTAGCTATTGTAGTATATCAGGTTTTCCAAAATAGTAGCCTTGTGAGTAGTCAACACCTAGACTACACACTATTTTAAAGATAGCTTCACTTTTGACATACTCTGCTACTGTTTTAATATTTTGTTTTTTAGAAAAGGCTACAATTGTCTCTACCATGTGTCTTGAAAAGTCGTCTTTTTCTATATTTTCAATAAGTGAGCCGTCGATTTTTAATATATCGGGTTTATACTCCAATAGTCTTTTAAAGTTGGAGTAACCAGTCCCAAAATCATCAATAGCAATTTTGACACCAAATTTTTTTACCTTTTTTATAAACGCTTTCATATTCTTGACATTTTGTATTCGTTCATCTTCAAGTAATTCCAATATAATCCTTGATGCTTGGTCTCTATTTTGTTCTAATAATTCAAAAAATTTAGCCTGTGTTGAATTTCTTTCAATATCAAGAGATGAGAAATTAATAGATATATTCATGTCAGTTTGATATAGAGCATCAAAAGAGTTAACAAGTACCATAGAGGTAATCTGTGCATAATATTTTCCCTCCTTAGCTGTATCTAAAAACAGATTTGGTGGTATTATATTCTTATTTTCATCTATTAATCTAACCAAAGACTCATACTTCTCTATATCCCTAGTTTTATTATTTACTATCGGTTGAAAATATGAAACAATATTATATGAATCTATAGCTTTTTTTACCATCTGAAAAGTTTTTATCTTCTCTGTAGCTAAAATTCGTTTTTTCGGAAGTAACTTATTTGCTAGTATAAAATCCTCTTTTGTCTCATTGAGTTTTTTTAATCCTATTTGAGCATTTTTAAAAGCCTCTTTCCCATAAGCAAAACTAATAATAATAGAGAGGTCATAATCTATTGGTTTGATATTTATCTTTATGTCATTTAGATATTTTTGAAACTTTTTAATATTAGTAATAGTATCCTCTATATTGCCTTTACAATCTTTATATCTTTTTGCCAAAACAAATTCACCTCTATCTAAAAGATGAACTTTAGAGAAACTACAATTATCAGGAATTAAATTTAATATCCTTTGAGCAAACTTTTTTTGAAGCTCTTTACTATCTTTTTCATCAAGATGAATATTAATATAGTAAAAGTCTTCTATCTGTATTAGTATAATTATCAACTCTTCTAAAGAGTCTTTAAAGTTTATATCTATATCTATATCCTTTAAACGATTATATCTATACACTTTTTTGTGGAGACCAATCGTTATTATAAATTATTATCCATGTTATTCTATAATAAATAATTTACTTTTATATGTTAATCCAATTTCACATATTTTAAAATAGTAAAATGTTACAAAAATTAACAGATTATTCTCTTTTTCCAATTTTAGAATGTGTATTTTTTACTCACAATTTAAAAAAATTATCTAATTTTTCTATTAAAAATCTAAATAATTTCTTCTTATTGCTTTTTTTTTGAAAGATATGAACAGAAAGGCTATCAAAGTTCAAAGGAGGGGGGGTATAAAGGAGATTATTATGAAAATTTACATTTTTGTTAAGTTATTGTTTAATCCATATCTTTCATAATCAAATTATACACCCACTTTATAAACCACTAGATAATAAAAAGTCAACAATAAATTAACAAGATTATCTCTATATTAGTTTAAACCACCCAATTATTAACAATAATTAGGATTTTTACTAGCAAGATGGTTAAAAGCCTTCTCTACAGCCTTTATAAAAGAGCTTCTCACTGCACCCTCTTCTAAAACACCATAAGCAACTGCTGTTGTTCCTGCTGGACTCATAACACTATCTTTAATAATAGCTGGGTGATTAGATGCAATCAATGGTGCAAAACCATTAAATAATGAGTTTGTAATTGATATTGCATCTGCTCTTTTCATTCCCTCTTTAACAAGTCCGTCCATCATAGCCTCAGCTACAAGTGCAAGTAGTGCTGGACCTGAACCTGCAATAGCTGTTGCTATATCTATCTCCTTTTGGCTATTAACCCAAAATGTATCACCAATAGATGAAAATATCTCTACCGCTTGACTCTTTTTTGATATATCTCCTGTAATTACAGTAGTAGATAGTCCAAATTTCGCAGATACATTCGGCATAGCACGAATATAACTTTTAGCAGATATATTTTCTTTTAATAGCTCTATAGATGTCCCTGCAAGAATAGAATATAAAACATCTGCCTCACCCTTTAAATTTTTAGCCACACTATTAATAGCATAAGGTTTAACGGCAAGAATAACATTTTTATCTGAAATATCAAAGTTCTTTAAAAGATAAATATCATAAGAGTTTATTAAATTTCCTACTTTGGATAGGTCTCTGACTACAAACTCCAATTTATATCTATTTTCTAATCCATCTGCTAAGGCCATAGCCATAGCACCAGCACCAATAATTGTTAAGGTCATTTTTACCCCTTTTTTGATGATTATAGCAAAATATAATATAGTTTGAGGTATTATAATCTTCAAAATTCTATTAAGGTTAAGAATGTTAACAAAATATAAAAATGGTTCTCTTTTACTTATGCTAATACTGTTTATTATCGGATGTAGCAATAAAGATGCCGTTAAAGAGTATGATAAGTCTGCTATCTATTGGTATAAAAATATTATAAAAAGTATCTCATCATCAAATTTAGATAAAGCAGATAACTACTATATCTCATTAAGAAGTGAACATACAAGGTCACCACTATTACCAACTGTTACTATGATATTAGCAGAGAGTCATATGGCAGATAAAAGTTATCTTATGGCAGATTACTATCTCGATGAGTATTTAAAAAAGTATGCCTCTGGAAAATATGTAGAGTTAGCAAAATTTTTAAAAATCAAAGCAGCTTTTTTAGGTGTTAAAAATATAAATCGAGACCAAAAACTTATGATGGATACTTTAAAAGATGTTGATAGATTTACAAAGGATTACCCAAATTCCATATATAAACCTATTGTGGATACCCTAAAAGTTCGCCTCTATATGGCAGAATATCTTTTAAATGATAACATAGCAAGATTATATCATCGTATAGGTAAAGAGAGGGCTTCTAAAATTTATGAAGAGAAAAACAGAAAATCTGTATTAAATAGTACAGATATAAAAGCTCCTCAACAGAGCTTTTTAGACAAAATTTTTAACTAAAGGATAGCCATTAATGCAACTTAGTAACTATGAACCATTTCCAACGCAACTACCAATTATTATTGAGGATAATCTATTTTTATATCCCTTTATGATAAGTCCCCTATTTTTAACTAAAAAAGAGGATATAGATGCGGCGACTTACGCAATGGATAATAATTCACTTATCTTTTTGACTACTACAAAAGATGGTTTTGAAGGCTCAAGAGAGCTAGAAGATATTAATGCTATTGGTGTAATAGGCTCTATTATGCGGAAAGTACATATTCCAGATGGAAGAGTAAAAATTCTTTTTCAAGGATTGGCTAAAGGTGAAATAACATCAATTATGGAGAATGTAGAGATAGAAGATGATGTATTTCAGATTGCTACTATCAATTTAATTGAAAATGAGTTTTATGAAGAGTTAAAGGTAACTGCACTTGTAGGGGTACTCAATGAAAAGTTACAGCAGTTATCTAAAATTCAAAATCATATACCATCTGATTTACTAAAAACTATATCTGAAACTGATGAGCCTTATAGAATAGCAGATTTAGTAGCATCTCTATTAAAACTATCAAAAACAAAATCCTATGAGATATATAAAGAGCAGAATATTGAGCGACGACTTATGAGCCTTATTGATATAATAGTGAGTGAGATAGAAGCAGCAAGAGTCGAAAAAGAGATAAGAAGTAAAGTTCACACTAAAATAGAGCAGACAAATAAAGAGTACTTCTTAAAAGAGCAGATAAAAGAGATAAATAAAGAGTTAGGTACAGATAATCAAAGAGATGAAGAGATAGAAGAGTTTAGAAAAAAACTTGAAGCTATGAAAAATGATATTAAAGCGGATGCTTATAAGGAGATAAATAAACAAATAGATAGATTTGCAAGAATGCACCCCGATAGCGGTGATGCTCAACAGATACACACCTATTTGGAGTGGGTATTTGAGTTACCATTTGGGAAATTAACAGGAAAATCTTTAAAGGTATCAGATGTTCAAAAAGAGTTAGATAGCGACCACTTCTCATTAACAAAGCCTAAACAGAGAATTGTGGAGTTCTTTTCTGTAAGGGAGTTGGCAAATCTTAGAGGTATATCATTAGATAAGAACTCATCAGGTGCAATTTTATGTTTTTGGGGACCTCCGGGAGTAGGGAAAACATCTTTAGCAAACTCTATAGCAAATGCTTTAAGTCGTCCTTTAGTTCGTATAGCTTTAGGAGGTTTAGAAGATGTAAATGAGTTAAGAGGTCATAGAAGAACCTATGTTGGGGCGATGCCCGGTAGAGTTGTTCAAGGTCTAATTAATGCTAAAAGTATGGACCCTGTAATTGTACTTGATGAGGTGGATAAGGTCGGAAGAAACTATAGAGGTGACCCAACAGCTGTCCTTTTAGAGATATTAGACCCCGAGCAGAATGTGGAGTATAGAGATTATTATCTTAATTTTAATATTGATTTAAGTAAAGCTATATTTATAGCAACAGCTAATGATTTAAATACAATTCCAACTCCTCTTAGAGATAGAATGGAGTTTATAGAGGTCAGTTCATATACGCCTGATGAGAAGTTGGAGATAGCAAAGGGGTATCTTATTCCTCAAGAGCTAAAAAAACATGCTCTTAAAAAAAGAGAGTTTAAGATAACAGATGATGCTTTAAGAATTTTAATTGATGAATATACAAGAGAACCGGGAGTAAGAGGATTAAGAAGAAAGATAGCCTCACTGATGAGAAAGGTTGCCACTGCTCTTTTAAAAGATAGTTCAATTGAGAGTATTACAATAGAAAAAAGCAATCTCCCCAAATTTGCTGAAAAAAAGGTATTTGAGGTATCAAAAATAGATGACAAACCTCTAATTGGTGTAGTCAATGGTTTAGCTTGGACATCAGTTGGTGGAGATATGTTAAAGATAGAAGCTATTAAAATAAAGGGCAAAGGTGCTGTAAAATTAACAGGTAGCCTTGGAGAGGTTATGAAAGAGTCGGCACATATAGCCTTTTCTGTAATAAAAATTTTAATAGATACAAAAAAGATAGAGGTTGAAGATAGTAAAATATATAAACAGTATGACCTGCATATACATGTACCAGAAGGTGCAACTCCAAAAGATGGACCTAGTGCTGGTATAACAATAGCTGTAGCTATTGCTTCTATACTTTCCGAAAAGATGGTTGATAATAGGGTTGCAATGACGGGAGAACTTACTCTAACAGGAAAAGTTTTGCCAATTGGTGGATTAAAAGAGAAATTAATAGCTGGATATAAAGCAGGTGTCACAAAAGCATTAATTCCTTATAAAAATTATGATAGAGATTTAGAAGAGATACCAAAAGAGGTACAAGATGCTATTAATATAATACCTATTCACTCAATTGAAGAGGTATTAAAAGAGGTGCTGTTATAAATAGAGCGATATTGATAGCTACACTACTTTATGCACTCTCTACTGTTATTATTTTAGAATTGACCTTTAATCTATCTCTTAACATTTTATTTTCAATTGGTATATCTATAATTTTTGGATATATATTAAATAGCTATATCCTGAGTCCAAAGTTTAATACAGATGAGAGATTACTGCATATTACAAAAGAGATAGTTCATGAATTAAACATACCAATATCCACAATTGAAGCAAATACTCTTTTATTGAAAAAATCACTAAAAAATAACCCCAAAAGTATAAAACGGTTAAATCGAATAGGTAATGCTACAAAAAGATTAAAAAGATTATATAGTGAATTGATATATAGCCTAAAAAAGGAGATTGAAGAGGTTGAAAAAGAGAAATTTGAACTTGTTAATTTAATAGAAGATAGGGTATTGGAATTTAAACTTTTAAATAGAAACTCATTTATATTGAATTTAGAACCTCACACCATTCATGTTGACAAGATTGGATTTGAGAAGATGTTGGACAATATTATAACAAATGCTATGAAATATTCTGATAAAAATAGACCTATTTGTATAGAGTTAAAGAGTAATATATTGACTATTATAGATAAGGGTATAGGTATAGATGAGACTGAACTTATTAAAATATATGAGAGATATTATCAGTCTGATAACAGAATATATGGCGAAGGGATAGGATTGGCTTTGGTTAAAGCATATTGTGATAGTGAGAAGATAAAAATTAAAATCACTTCCCAAAAAAATATTGGAACCAAAGTTAGTCTTGATTTATCTAATGTTTTGGTATCTATATTTTAAGTAATAAGCAATTTTTTTTGACAAATATAAATATGATAAAGTGAAATTAACAGCTTAAGGTAAGAAGAAATTGAGTAAAATCTTTTCCTACTTTAACTATCTTATACCCATTACTACTAACTATAGGAGAGATAATGAAACAGCAGTATAAATCTTATCAAGAGAGTAAAGAGTTTCTTATAGAGTGTGAAAAAAAATACCCAAATCTTATTAGTGTCACAAATATTGGTAGGAGTTGGGAAAATAGAGAGATACTCTTAGCTACTATCTCTTTAAATGTTGAGTATGCAAATTTAAAACCAGCCCTTTTATATACAGGTACTGTTCATGCAAGAGAGTGGATTGGAAATGAATTAGCAATATCATTTATTGAGTATCTACTTACAAATTATGAACACAATCCAGAAATATTAAAAACTTTAACTTATAATACCCTATATATAGTCCCTTGTTTAAATCCTGATGGATTTGAATATAGCAGAAAACACTTCTCTTTTTGGAGAAAAAATAGGAGAAAAAATGGAGATGGAACTTATGGTGTTGATTTAAATCGTAACTTCTCCATAGGGTATAAAAAGTCTAAAAATACCAGCTCTAATGTATATAGTGGTCCTCACCCATTTTCAGAACCAGAAACAAGAGCCATTAAAAATTTTGTTGACTCTCATGATAACATTACTATAGCTTTAGATTATCACTCACAAGGAAATGTATTTTTTCCAGCACATAAATTTAACCATGAGATGGAGTTAGAGGGGACAGATTTAAATACTCTATGTGCCAATATGAACTATCATATACACAAAATAACAGGACGAAAATATGGTATCAATAGAGGAAAACCACCAACAAAACTTATATCAGGCAGTGGTAGAGAGTATTACTACTCAAAAGGTATAATTGCTGTGGTAGTTGAGGTTGGAACTAGAAATATACCAGATTATATGCAAAATATGTCAGAGTCTATTAGTGAAAATATCCCTGCACTACTTTATGCCTTAGGTGAAGCTAGAAACTATAGTAAAAACTCTCCAAAACGGGTCGAGAATTTTCATTTAGTAGAATTTAATTCTAATAGCTGTAAATTGGCATGGGAATATCCAGAGAACTCTCAAATATACTTTGAGATATATAGAAATCAGAATAATAAAAAAGCATGTAATGATACCTCTTTGGTTGGAATTACATCAGGTAGAGAGTTTATTGATGAGAATTTAAAAAGTGGTACAATGTATTTTTATTATATAAGAGCTGTTCACAAACTTTTTGGTCTAAAATCCCCTTTTGCACCTAAAGTTAAATTTAAAACTCTCCTTGAAAATTGTGAATTTTCAAGAACTATCTTTCCTAAAAAGTCCGCTGTTGGATATGTTGCTGAAAAATCTCCAGAAGCAAATTTTGGTCACTTTGGAGTCAACTCTCTCAAAGTAGGAGTAAGTATTGCAAGAGGTATTAGTTATGGCGTGATTGAGTTTGACCTAAGTAGTATTCCAAAAAACGCGATAATTGTAGATGCTCATATTTCTTTATATCCTTTAAATCGTGTATCTGCTAAAATCGAGAAATATGGTGAGTGGTCACTTGCTATTCTTGATAATAAAACTATTGCTAATATTAGAGATTTTGAACAAGTTCATCAGGCAAAAGTGATAGATACTGTAGGCGAGAGTATCCCATCAGAGCAATTAACACAAGGGATATGGAGCCATTGGAGATTTAATGAGTTTGAAAGAAAGCGACTTCAAAATCAGTTAAATATAGGTAAAGTTATATTTAAATTAGCAGGTCCTACTAAATTACCATTTGGACGAGATTCTCAAATTATGGTTTTTGATTTAGGATATGGTAATCAAGGAGGAGGTTTACATTATAGACCATCTTTAGATGTGAAATATACAATCCCACCTAAAGAGCTTACCATAGAGGTTTCTAATACCATGACTATATCAGAAGATGGTGTAGAGGAGGGGAAATTGGCTTGTGGATTTGATAAAAATGATGAAAAAATTTATGGATTTATGTCTTATGATTTATCTTCCCTTCCAGATGTAAATAATATTGCAATAACAGATGCTTGGATAGAGATAAAAAATATTTCAACAGTAAAAAAAGATGTTGATATTCGATATAATGTAGAGTTTATAGATTTAGAGGAGTTTTCATATCAGGATATTAAGAATCGAGAGAGAATAGAATATATAGGATATGAGGTAAGTTCTGCTGAACTTGGCAGAAAAAAAGAGCATGATTTTATATTTGACTCATACTCAATACTTGCTCTTGAAGAGAAACAGAGAGGGGGAAAAGAGGCGAAATTTATTATTCGTCCAACAAGTGTATTAACTAGAAAACATCTTATTAACTGGGCAAATAGTGGAAAGAATAGTGCTAAATTAAAAATTAAATATATTGATAAAAAGAGATATGCTCCACCTTCACCAAGTAATTTGAAAACAAGAATAGATAAAGGGTTGGTTAAATTAACTTGGGATAAAGTGGATAGTAAAGAGTTGGTGGGCTATTTTGTTGTTAGAAATAGATGGCATGTTCCTAGTAATCCATTTGATGGTGTTAAACTATATGCAGGAGGAGATACATACACCTATGATACTTATGGTTCTACAAAATTAGATAAATATTATGCTGTATTTAGTTATGATACTGTTCCAAATTATAGTAAAGGGACAGTAATTGCATATAAAGGTGGTCGATAGGTCAATACTGTAAGAGTAATTATGATAAAATTGCACTTCCAAAAAATTCTTGCTCACTGTTTGGATAGTTATATAACTATATTTAAGTGGGCTATAAAACCAAAAGGAATAGAATGAATAACTATGAAACACTATATATACTTAAACCTACTCTAACAGACGAGGAGACAACTCTTAATATTGCAAAAATAGAAGAGACTCTTATACAAGAAAAAGCTCAAATTCTTGCCACCAATATTATGGGAATGAGAAAATTGGCCTATCCAATTGCAAAATATGAGAGAGGAGTATATGTTGTTGTATATTTTCAATCAGCTGGTAGTGTTATTAGCGAATTTGAAAGAAAGTTAAAATTTAATGAAGATGTTATTAAATTTTTAACCATTAAATACAGTAATAAACGAGAGACTGCACAATTTAATAAGCTTGTAACTGAGGCTAATAAATCTATAAATAAAGAGCCTGTAAAAACAGAAGTAGAGCCAACAGATACAGCAGAAGCATAAATCTTAGGAGAAAACCCCATGTATAATAAAGTAGTATTGGTAGGAAACTTAACAAGAGATGTTGAGATAAGATATTCTCAGAGTGGTTCAGCGATTGCTAGTGTTGGAATAGCAACAAATCGAAAATGGAAATCACAAACAGGTGAACTAAAAGATGAAATTATGTTTATTGATTTAACATTTTTTGGTCGAACAGCTGAAATTGCCAACCAATACCTTAGAAAGGGGAGTAAAGTTTTAGTTGATGGACGACTTGTATTTCAACAGTGGACTGCACAAGATGGAACAAAGAGAAGTAAACATAGTATAACGGTAGAGAGTTTACAGATGTTAAATACAAAAGCTAGTAGCTCCAATTTTAATCATTATGGACAAGAAAGTACCTCTATGGGTGGAGAATATGCAAATAGCAGTTATAGTGGAGGACAACCAAGACAACAGCAACAGCAGAGCTATTCTCAACCACAACCATCTCAGCAACAGCCTCCATCGTATCAACCACAACAGCCAAAACAAGAGATTGTTCCAGAAATAAATATTGATGAAGATGAGATACCATTTTAGGAGAAAAATATGGCGGAAAGAAGAAAGTTTAAAAAGAGATATTGTAAATATTGTGAGGCAAAAGTTGATTTTATAGATTATAAAGATTTAAATCTATTAAAAATTAGTCTTAGTGAAAGATTTAAAATTATGCCAAGAAGATTAACAGGAAATTGCAAAAGACATCAAGAGCTTGTAACTATAGCTATTAAAAGAGCTAGACAAACTGCACTTATTCCATATATTATAGATAGAAAAAATGTTGTAGAAAATCCATTTGAACTTATTAAATAAGTTTACACAATAAAGCCTATTATAAGATAGGCAACTTACCTTGTGTAGAATATTCCCACATTTTTTTTAATATTTTTTATTAACTCTGTAATACAATATAACTATTTAAATAAGTTATATAATAATCTAAAAAAGATAATAATTTATGTCACTTCGTATAAACATTGAAAAGATATTAGAGAGTCCAGAGAGTATATTTAAAGAGATACTTACAAAACTAATAGCTAAAAATATTACTGATGCTAAAAAAGAGTTAAGTAGTCAATATAGAGGTGTTGATACTGTTCTATTTGATGCAATAAATCTACTGCTTACCGATTTAAAAAATGAAGAGGGTTATATAAGCAGACTACTCTATAGACTGTTTAAAATCGAGATAAAAAGAAATGTGAGAAGAGAACAGTTGATTATTTTGGGTAGTCAATTAAAGGCTCACTATCGAGATATAAAAAAAGATATATATAGATTAAAACTCTACATATATAATATCACATCAACTATAAAAAACCTAGAAAGATTAAAAAAAGCGTTTAAAGATAAAAATATGTTTATATTTGAACAGAGCATGTTAGAGAAAAGTAACTATTATATAGGTCGTATTAACTCTAAAATAAAAGAGCTTGAGTATTATAAAAGCTCTTTGGAAGACAGATTAAAAATAGTAGAGAAAGATGAGAAGAGTCATAAAACTCTTTTTAAAAAAATACCTAGATATTATGAATTAAATGAGGAGATTTATTTACAACTGAATTAATATTCCCAATTTATAAACTCCAATTTTAAGTTTCAATTGATGATATTTTTTTTGCTATAAAATTTGCAAATCTTTCACTATCATTAAAACAGTTTGCTACTATAAAATCTTCATATTTAATCTTGTTAGCTATTTCTCTACTTTCAATATTGAGTTCAAATATGGTTTCAGAGTTATCAATTGTAAATGTTAATGGATAGATAATCACTTTTTTGTTTTTAGGACTTCTTAAAGTATCTACTAAATTAGGCTCTAACCATGCTGAGTTTCCAACTTTTGATTGATATACCAATTTTATATTTTTAAATATAATATTATTATGATATAAATATATTTTTATTGCAGATAGATTTGCTTCTACCTGCTTCTCATAAGGGTCCCCATTTTTTATAATATTAATTGGTAATCCATGAGCAGATAATATTAAATCATACTCTTCTGTATTTTTATCTCCAATAGCTTCCATAATCTTATCTACACACATAGATATATACTCATAATCATCATAATATGGTTTGATAGTAGTTATTTTAGGTGCATAATCTAGTTTTTTACATCTACTTTGTATATCCTCAATAGAGGACAGTGTTGTAGTCGTCGAGTATTGTGGATACATTGGAAATAGAATTAACTCCTCTATTCCACTCTTTTTAAACTCTTTTAAAGATTTAGAGGCAAAAGGGGGAACATAACGCATAGCAGGAACTATTGGCATATTTAATTTAGTTTTTATTCTCTCTATAAGGCTATCTGTAATCTCCCTTAATGGAGACTTTCCACCTAAAAACTCTCTAAAGTTATCTTCTACCTCTTTGAGTCTCTTTTTTATTATGATATTTCCGACTATTTTTCTTAAATATCTATTCATAGGTAAAATATTCTTATCATCAAACATATTTCGTAAAAATATCTCAACCTCATCAATGCTATTAGCACCACCCATATTTAGTAATATTACTGCTTTTTTCAAACTAAACCTCAATTTTTTACTGTATTTTAACATTTTTATTAGAGTTTGTATAATTTTATCTTAATTTATACTAGTGTATATTGAAATAATATTTATAATCAAAATAGGAGTTGTTTTATGGTAAAAGAGATAATTAAAATTTTAAAAAAGAGAGGTCACACTATAACATTTGCAGAGAGTTGTACCGGTGGAAGAGTATCATCTGCATTTACTACAATCTCAGGTGTTTCATCTATATTAAATGGTGCTGTAATTACATACTCAAATGGAATAAAATCTCAATGGTTAAATGTAAAAGAGAGTACTCTTATAAAGTATGGAGCAGTTAGTTCACAATGTGTAAGCGAAATGTTAGATGGCATAATCAAATTGGCAAATGCAGAAGGTGCTATTGCTGTAAGTGGAATAGCAGGACCATCTGGAGGTACGGAAGAGAAACCTGTTGGTACTGTATATATTGGAATTAAATATTTAGATAAAATTATAATAAAGCATTATCTCTTTAACGGTAGTAGGGAAGAGATACAGCAAGAGGCAACTAATAAGGCAATTAAACTTTTTTTTAAAAATTTGTAATTTTTATTTAAAAGACTTGACATATTAAATTTCATAGGCTATAATTCCGTCCACCTATTTTAATTGTGACCCGTTAGCTCAGTAGGTAGAGCAATTCCCTTTTAAGGAATGGGCCCTAGGTTCGAATCCTAGACGGGTCACCATTGTTTGGTTTTAGGTGCGGCGGTAGTTCAGTCGGTTAGAATACCTGCCTGTCACGCAGGGGGTCGCGAGTTCGAGTCTCGTCCGCCGCGCCATTTATAAATCTCGACCCGTTAGCTCAGTAGGCAGAGCAATTCCCTTTTAAGGAATGGGCCCTAGGTTCGAATCCTAGACGGGTCACCACTATAGGTCGCTTAGCTCAGTTGGTAGAGCGCTACCCTTACAAGGTAGATGTCACAAGTTCGAGTCTTGTAGCGACCACCATTATAAGATAAGAGTTGTTTTAGGTCATGATGACCCTTTCATCTAGTGGCCAAGGATATTGCGTTTTCATCGCAAAAACAAAGGTTCAAATCCTTTAGGGGTCGCCAAGATTTTATTTAAAAACAATTTAAGGTCGCTTAGCTCAGTTGGTAGAGCGCTACCCTTACAAGGTAGATGTCACAAGTTCGAGTCTTGTAGCGACCACCATCTGTTTTATTTTAGGTGCGGCGGTAGTTCAGTCGGTTAGAATACCTGCCTGTCACGCAGGGGGTCGCGAGTTCGAGTCTCGTCCGCCGCGCCACTTTTAGGTTAGTTTTCAATCTCCATTAACTTTTTTTCGATAAACTTTTAATTATGATAAAAATAGACGATTATTTCAAAAGACAAATTCAACTTTGGGGTAGAGAGAGACAATATTTACTTCAAAATAAAAAGATAGTAATTATTGGTTCTGGTGGGCTTGGGTGTTCTTTGGCTTATGGATTAGGAACTTCTGGAGTAGGTAGAATTGATGTAGTTGATTTTGATAAGGTTTCACTGCACAACATTCATAGACAGATAGCTTTTACCTTACAAGATGAGGGGAGATATAAGTGTGAAGTTGTTGTAGATGTTATGAAATCAAAAAATCCATTTCTACAAGCTACAGCTCATAGATTAGAGTTTAGAGAATTTATAGAGTTGGATAATAGATATGACCTTATTTTAGATGCAACTGATAATTTAAAAACACGAGAAGAGATAGATAAGTTTGCAAAAGAGACAGATACTCCTTGGATATATGGTAGTGTGGAGGAGTTTAATGGTCAAGTCTGCTTTTTTGAGAATGCTCTATTTAATATTTTTAATATTAATAATTATGAAGTAGGAGGAGTCACACCACCAATGGTTATAAATATAGCTTCACTTCAAGCGACCTTAGCTCTTCGCTATTTAGCACAGCTACCTGTTGTTAAAGATAAGCTATATTACTTATATTTTAATAAAGATGGGGAGTTGATAACACAAAAGTTTAATATGCCAATTTAATATTAATGTGTTAAAATATTATATTTATTTAAAAAGGATTAATTCATGAAACTAAATTATTTGCTTTTAATGGGTACAATGATGCTATTTTTAGGTTGTACTCAAGAGACGCAAAATAAACTAAGTCGTTCTATTCAAAACTGGACTGGAACTAATGGTATTTTAGAGATATATGCAGGAGATAAATTGGTAAAAAGATTTCTTGATATTGATAAACTAACAACTGCCACTGGTACAGACAATGGTAAAGATAGACCATATAGATATGGATATGGCTATAATGACAAAAATCTAAATGGTAAAAAAGATGATGGAGAATATCGTGTATATTTTGAGTTTTCTGATTATTCTACAAACTATATTTTTTATGAAGACAAATAGTATTGCTAACATATTATTAGCAATTAGATAAGAAAAATAATTAAAAGGAAGATAAAGCCAAATCAATAACAATACATTAAAGATGGGAAAAATGGTTTAAGATTACTATTTTGAGAAAAGAGATAATAATCATCTCATCAAAACCTTCCTCCCCTTTACATCAATATCCTTATCCGTAGTAACCCAAAACTTCCTAATCTTCTGTATTACTCTATAGTTACCATAAACCTCTTTTATATCACTATAGTTATCTGAAAATGAGATATAGATAGAGTTTGCTATCTCTGATTGGGGTATCTGTTTATCTAAATACTCAAAAACATCTTTGTGAGAAGTACCACCAAATGAGTATCTATTGTATAACATCTTATCTAATTTAATATTGTAACTGTTATCACTCTTTTTACCAAACTCAAAAGTTTTTACAATTTTGCTATCGTGAATAATAATCTGTAGATAACCAACTCTCTTGGCAACTTGAGTAAGGAGATAATTTATTTTTCTAAGCTCATAATCGCTCATTGACCCACTCTGGTCAACACTAGCATATACAAGTGCTGTCTTTTTAATAAACTTTTTATTTGGAAAGAGTCCAATTTTTCTATATTGATTTTTTATACTACTCCAAGTTGAGATATATTGATGAGTTATATCTCTTGTGATTATAAAGAGTGAGGCTAGTATCTCTTTGACCCAATCGCTTTTGACTTTAATTGTGCCTCCAAGTCTATCTAAAACTTGTTTACTCTGTTTGCCTCTCTGTTTATCACTAATAAATTGAGTCAAGAGATTTGCAAGATTTAAAATCTCCTCTTCAATAGTAATATCACTCTGAATATCTCCACTATAGAGTTTATCTTTTTTACTTCTATGGTTGCTAACTGTTATCTCTCTCTCTTTTTTGATTGTAGTGGTGAAGTTCTCGATTTTGGAAGATTCTTTTTGGGTTTGAGTTATCTCTATATCATCTAAACTATCCAAAAGGTCTTTAAGGATAGAGAGTTCTGACATTCTTGTATGACTATAGTGTCTATTATAGAGTATTATACTCTTGAATTTTATATCTCCGATTATCTCAAAAAGAGAGTAGTTAATCGCAAAATCCAAAGCCATATTTATAAACTCATCTATATTATCTAGCTTTTTATTATGTTTTGAAATATAACTCTCTACCACTCCTCTATAGATACTCTGTGTACTTTTTGTGGTGTGTCGTCTTAATATATGTTGCAACTCATGTAGGTAGCTAAATGCTAAAAATTCACGAATAGTAGCCGACTCCAAAGAGTTATAAAGATAATCTAAATCCTTTTGGTTTCGATAGAGAAAGAGAAAATTGACAAAAAAATTGACCTCTCTACTCTCCTCTACTATAGTATAGGCACTAAAATATTGCAAAAATGAGACGAGTGTTTTATCTTGGCTACTAAATTTTTTTTGGGGCAGATTTTTTACCTTTTCTAGTGATACCTTGATAGGTAGATGCAAAAAGAGACCCAAAGAGAGTAAATCATCTGTCTGAAATTGCAGTGAGGTATTAATATCATTTCTAACTCTTAGATAAAACTCCTCCTCAAACTTGATTTTAAAAATATTGGCTCTCACTTCAACTCTTTTCTTAGGCTTTCAAGATTATAGTTTATATTCTCCAAAACCGTTACCATCTCACCAAAATCAGGAGTCAAATCACTATATTCTGAAGTTAACAGATGTTTAAAAAAGACTCTACACCCACCACTATTTGGCTTAAGATAGAGCCTATCAGCCATTCTATTTAATTTTTCAGACAAGAAGATATAGGCTTCTTTTTTATCTTCTATCCCCTTTATAAGCAACTCTATCTCTCTATTGCTAAATTTATCAAATTTTTTAATAAAAAACTCTTTGCCAAATAGTACCCCTGTATAGTCATTTGGATATTTTTTAACAAAATCAAAAAACATCTCATTTGGCTCTGGCATATTTGTCAATATAAATCTAAGTAATTTCTTTTTAGAGATTTTATTGAGATAAGGGGCAAAATTATTAACACAAAAGAGTAGTAGAGTCTTTGCTTTTGATATTTGCTCTGTTGGTATATCCTCTATCAATACTTTTTTTAATATCTCTGCGGCTCTCTGTTGTGTTAATCTCTTTTGAGATGTGATGTGACCATTAATAAATGCTATTATAGCAAGAGGGTTGCTATAATCTTTGAATTCGATATAGTTTAAATTACTGGTTGGGTCAAAAGCATTTTTTAGTTTTCGTAATATTCTTTTATGACTATTATTTAGATTTTTTGTAATATTTTTATCTTTTGATAATCTGATAATCTCATCTTTATATTTATTGGCAATTTTAGTTACTTTCTTTCTTTTGTAACCATTTTTAATATATTGATTACAGGCATCAAGAATTAAACAGAATCGTAATGATTCCTCTCTGCTCAACTCCTCATTACTCAAAATAGCACCATTTGCTAATTTATCAGTTAACTTAATAAGCTCTTTTGCTTCTGGTGGCATACTGTTGTTATAGTAGTAATAACTTCTACTCTCTTCTAGTGTATTAAATTTAGAACTAACCCAATAACTATCCCCTCTATAAAAATTTAATAAACTTCGCATTTTATCTCCTTATTTTACATTAAAATACTTTTCCACTATAGTAAATAATCTATTTTTACTAACCTCATCTATCCCAATATCTACACTATTATCACCCAAAATATTATTAATAAAAATCTCTAACCCTCTTGCTTTTTTAAGATTGCCACTATTAAGAAGTCTATCATATCTATTGTACGCCTCTATTAGCAGAGAACCTACAAAATTCTCAACAGCTATATTTTTTTTGATAAGTTTAACAAGATATTTAGCATTATCTATCGTATCGATATAGTTAACCATAAAAGCGTAAATGATTTGGTCTAATACCTTTAAAGATTTAGCATTAAAGAGCTTTTTTGTTCTAACTATATTCTCTATATCGAGAGATTTTATATAGGTGACATGCTTCGCAAACTCTCGTGAGGCTTTGAGTGAGAGTTTTTGAGAGGCTATCATAAAGACATTCTCAAAAAAGAACTCCTCCTCTTGTGCTAAAAAGATATAATCAATCTCTTTTGCTAAATATGTCCATGAGCGAGGTGTAGCAAACTGCTCTATATCGGTACTCTCTATCTCCAATACCATATCGGGTCTCGATTTTAAGAAACTGGCCACAAAAGGGTTCAATTTAACCCCTATCAACTCATACCAATGGTCAAAGTCAAAATTAACTTTGAGTATTCCTATTCTATCTTTGATAGGTGACTCAATCCCATCAAATCCTGCCTCATCACTATCATTCATCGCCCCAACTATTGCTACTCTCTTATCTAAGACAAACTCACCCAATTTTCTCTCTCCAAGCAGAGAGTAGAGATAGGGAGCAGTCGCCATATTAATTCGGTGCATATCATCAATTGCCAAAAGCACCCCCTCTTTGCTTCTATCATTGGCTAAAGTATTAGCTCGATAGATAAGCTGTGATGCCGACCAAATCGTAGCTAGAGAATCTCTATTGCTATGAAGATTATAGCTATTAAGATGCTCTGCCTTTGTAAATTCAGGTATTCCTGATAGCTCTTCAGGAGTAAGTTCAGGCATACTTATATGTATAAAATGGAGATTTAACTTCTCTGCTAACTCTTTAAGTGAAGCACTCTTGCCAATACCCGGTTTTCCTGCAATCACCACTCCACCACCTACGGTAAAATTTTCTAACTGTGCTTTGATATTTAATTTTAGATATTTTTTTGTCTTTTTGTCCATCTATCTCTGTCCATTATAAATTGGTTTAATTATATCGTAATTTTCTTTTGTTTTTATTTGTTAAACAAACTCTCTCAAATTTATGGGTCAAACTGAGGCTGTCAAAAAACCCTAAAACAGTGAAAGAAGATAACTTTTTGACCATCTTAGCCAATTGGCAGAGCATCTAAATAACTCATGCCGAACTATTCAGGAGTCTTAAAAGCCCTATATTTAGGGTTTTTAAAGAATGTAAAAATTGAATTTTTGACAAAAAACTCAAAAACAACTATTTTTTAGCACTTTTGAAGTAATAGAAGCCAGAGAAATAAGCTATTCATATAAACTGAATAGCTATTATAAATTTAGTAATAAAGAAAGCTAATGTCTTATGGTTTTTAGTCTAATTCCTATTATATTAAACTAACTCAATAATTGCCATTGAAGCCGCATCACCCTGACGCATTCTTGTCTTAATAATTCTTGTATATCCACCATTTCTATTTTCATACTTAGGTGCAATCTCTGTTACAAGTTTATTTGTAGATACCTTATCTTGTAACTGTGCAAATACCGCTCTATGTGCATTTTCTCCTGAATTAGCCTTTGTAATAAGTTTTTCAAAATATCTACTAAGCTCTTTTGCCTTTGGTAGAGTAGTCTCTATTCTTGTACTCTTAATTAGTCCAATAGAGAGGTTTTTAAGTAGAGCAGCTCTATGAGCAGATGTCCTACTCAATCGTCGGTATCCATGCTTATGTCTCATCTGTTTTCTCCTTTATTCTTTTGAGCTCTCTTTTAATTGCTCAATTTTTTTCACAAGAGTAGCTCTTGTACTATCTGATAGTTCAAAATCTTCACCATAACCTAAATTGTCTAAACATTCAGCTATCTCATCTAACGATTTTCTACCAAGATTTTTAATATTTTTTATCTCATTGGCACTCATTAATACAAGTTCACCAACATATTGAATACCTGAACGGTCAAGAGAGTTAAATGAACGAGCAGAGAGTCCTAGTGAATCTATCTGTTCGAGATATGGTTTAATTTCACTATCATCTGTTGTTCTCTTAACAGGTGTCGCATTTATCTCTACATCTAAAACGCCATTAAAGACTGAAAGCTGTTTATACATTGTCTCTAAAGCATTGGTAAAGGCATCAACAGGTGAAATTTGACCATCTGTTTCTATATCAAAAATAATCTTTTCATAGTTTGGATTATCTTCAACTAGAACATTGGCTATCTCATAGTTTGCTTTTTTCACAGGAGTAAAAAATGCATCTAATGCAATAGCATCTCTATCAACCTCATCTCTTAAATCTTCACTCTGTACATAACCTAATCCTTGTGCTACAACCACAGTAAAATTAAGCTCTGCATCATCATTCAATGTAGCCAAAAATGCCTCAGGATTTACGACCTTTACCTCATCAGTAATTAAATCAGATGCCATAATGTTTCTTGAACCAGAAAACTTATAGTGTAATTCCGCTTTTTGGACACCCTCCGAAAGTTTAAACCTAATATTTTTAAGATTAATAATAAATACAGCTACATCTTCATGCATTCCACGAATGCTATCAAATTCATGTGCAGCTCCCTCAATTTTCACTGATATAGGAGCATAACCCACTGAAGAACCTAAGATTAATCTCCTTAGTGGGTGGGCAAGGGTTATAGCATAACCACTCTCAAAGGGGTAGGCAATAATCTCACTTCTATTTTCACCAAGCTCATTAACCTCAACAATCTCAGGAAGTGATGGTGTTATTTTAATTTTCTTCATCTTTTGCCTCCATTCCTAAGGTTTACTATTTAGAGTAAAGCTCAACAATTAGTCTCTCTTCAACAGGAATTGAAATCTCTTCTCGATTTGGAACTCTACTAAAGATACCAAATAGTTTATCTTTCTCAACATCAACCCACTCAACTATACCACTGTGATTTGTCAGCTCCATAGCTCTTACTATTTGTGGGTTTGCTTTACTTTTTTCTCTAATCTCAATCTTTTGACCAGCTTTTACTCGAAATGATGGAATATTAACCCGTTTACCATCAACTAATATGTGACCGTGATTTACAAGCTGTCTAGCAAATCTCCTAGTTGTTGCAAAGCCCATTCGATAGACTACATTATCAAGTCTCTGCTCTAATAGTTGAATAAGAATTGCTCCAGTGTTTCCATCTCGTCGATTTGCCTCTTTAAAGAGAGTTCTAAACTGCTTTTCACTCACACCATACATGAATTTAGCCTTTTGTTTCTCTTGAAGCTGAAGACCATATTCGCTAATTTTTGCTCGTCTCTGACCATGTTGTCCCGGTGGATATGGTCTCTTGTCTAAAGCCGATTTTCCTGCTAATCTTCTTTCACCTTTTAAGCCAAGATCAACACCAAGCCGTCGCTCTAGTTTTTCAACTGGACCTCTATATCTTGCCATTAAATTTACCTTTAAATCACTCTATTTTTTATTAAATATTCAAAGGGCAACCTGTAGCTACCTTAAAATATTAAACTCTTCTCTGCTTAGGAGGACGACAACCATTGTGAGGAAGTGGAGTAATATCTTTTAACCATGCTACTCTAATACCTTCGGTTGCACCGATTGACTTAACAGCTGTATCTCTACCAGAACCAGGTCCTTGTACTTTGATACCAACTTCTTTAATTCCATGCTCCATTGCTTTTGTCATTGCATCAGCAACTGCTTCTGTAGCAGCGAAAGGAGTAGATTTTTTAGAACCTTTAAATCCTAAAGAACCAGCAGAACTCCATGCAAGAACGTTACCCATCTCATCAGTAACTGTAATTACTGTATTGTTAAAAGTAGCTGCTACGTAAACAACACCTTTAGCAATATTCTTTTTTGCTT
>CAZROY010000147.1:0-8161 GCA_964601885.1 uncultured Sulfurovum sp.
GGCATTTGCTTATGCTTCACTACTTGGTGTATATGGAGCAGGAATTTTTACAAATAGAGGAAGTCAAAGAACTGTTCTATTTGCACTAATTGGTGGATTTTTAACTGTATTTATATCTCAACCCTATATTATAAATATTAAGGTTGATTTTTCAATTCAAATAATACTAGGAACTATAGTATCTTTTTTAATTATGATGATAGATGGAAAAGAAAAAAACACATTTACATAATCTATAGTTCTTATTTACTATGCTTAATAAACTCATCAATATAGCTCTTTATTCGTTCTCTCTCTTCAACATCTTCCATTTGTAAATTCCAGTTCTTTAAATTCTCAAAACTCCAATTTTCAAATTGATAATTTCCATATTTCTCTTTCCATTTCTCTAAAGCCTCACCTTGATTTGTATCTTGTGCGTTTTTTAAAATCTCTAACATCTCTAGTTGAGGTTTTGTGTCGGGAATTTCTAAAAGATATTCATTTGCTAAATCTATATATTTCGCATCATCACTATTTATAATAAGTGCCAACTCTATATTATTTATAACAGAATACTCAAAATTTTTAGAAGAGGTTTTGTCTGGACTATCTTTATATATCTCAATAATTTTGTCCAACATCTCCATCGCTTCCTCTTTATCTTCGCCCATAAGAAGATAACTTTTAGAAAAGAGTGCATCTGCTACATGCTCTTTAAATTCTTCATCATCATTATCCTCAAATCTATTAATAATATCATCATAAACCTCTAGTGCCTCCTGATTTGGTAGAAGATATGCCTTTGAAAATTCAGCATCTATAAGCACTTTTTGAAGTTCTCGATTTTGAGTATTTTTAAATTTATCTATAATCTCATCATATATTTCAACCTTGCTATTACCTTCTAACAGATATGCCTTAGCATTTTCTGCTTGGGCAAACATCTTTAGTAGCTCTACATTGGAACTATTTTTAAATTTATCTATAATCTCATCATAGACATAAATGGCTTCATCATTATCTAAAAGAAGAATTTTATTCTTCTGTGCATTAAAATATAGTTTTAAAAGCTCTATATTATTGCTATCTTTTAGTCTATCTATTGCTATATTATACGCATCTAGTGCTTTCATATTATCTTGAAGATAGTTTATATATATATATGCTTTTAAAAAATTTGCTCCTGCAAAATCCTTTAAAAGTTTCACATCTGTTTTATCTTTTAATTTTTTTATGATTTCATTATATTTCTCTAATGCTTCTTTATAACTCTCTTCGTCCGTTAAGCTACTTGCTTGTTTAAACAGTAGTTGAATATCACCTTTTAGAGTATCTTTTTTTGCTAATATTGATATATTATTACAATTATCCATATTTTCTATTTCATCTTCAAAATCAATATCATCTTCTATAATTTTAATGCTATCTGTATCATATATAATCTTTTTAGGACTATTCTCTTCTAAATTATTATCAAAGAAAGTAGATTTCATACTAAAAAGCGACGCTATAGCGAAAACAGAGAATAAAAAATTTTTCAACATATTGTCCTCCTAAAATCTTGATTTAATTATAACATACATTTTATAACAAATATAAATAAAATAGAACTTTAAGTAATTTTTTTTTTAAATATGTTATTATATTAACATCTAACAACATTTAAACTTAAAAAAAGGAGATATTATGCAAACTCAAACAGATAGCAGTAAGATATATAAGGAGAGAATAGAAAAACTAGAACAGGCTAAACTGAAAATTGATGAAATAAAATCTAAAATGAGCATACTAGAAAAAGAGTTGTTAGAGATAAAAAAGCTAGATAAGATATTAATCTATAAAGATGATATTAATAAATCCAAACTAAAGAAGAAAAAGATATATAAAGTTGATGATATTCTTTTTTGGGATAAATTAATGTATCAACGATTTCCACCTAAAAGAGTTTTTTCATGGCAAGAGGCAATAGATTATGCCAAAACTTTAACCATAGGTCAGTATCAAAACTGGAGACTACCCACTATTGATGAATTGGAGAGACTATTTACAAAACAGAGCAATAAAAACTCATTAGGCGATAGCCACTTTATTATTAAAGAGTTGTTAGAGGTTATGCCAAAAGAGAGCTGTTTTTGGAGTTCATCAGAAGAGAATGAACCCTATGCTTGGGTTGCCGATTTTAGTAGAGGGTATGACTATTGGAGAAAAAAAGAGTTAAACTACCATGCTATCTTTGTTCGTGATATAAAGCTTTGATTTAGATTATTAATACAAAAGGTTAATATGTCTGTTAGATGTGCATTTTTATTTGGGAAGATATAGATATTAATTAAGATTAACTTTTTTAAATAGTAGCTTACCCTCCTTAATTATAGCAATCTCTTTTTGACATGCCAAAGAGGGTAGAGAGATATAGTCCTTAAAGATTTTAGCTTGATGGAAATGGGCTTCAACTATTAAAGAGTTTTTAGGATATGCCCTTTTTATTCTATCTATTTTTAATTTAAAATCTATAAACTTGTAGCATATCTTTTTATCTCTTAGTTTTCTCATCTGAAAATCTATAATCTGTTTCTGAAAAGGTAATAAGATGGTGAGAATAAATCGATTTCTAACTATTTTAGAGTATATATTATATTTTAATCCAACCTCAAATAAATCTCCATGAGATAGATATACATCTCTACTATTTAATCTAAACTTAACAGGTTGTTCATCTCTATTATAGATTTTTATATGAGGAAATATCTCTTTTAAACAGAAATCATGATTTCCCTCAAAATAGTAAATATCTATCTTCTTTGAGATTTTTTGTAATATAGTAATAGCCTGATTTGAAAAAGTTTTAATATACTGATTATATCCAAATAGTAGGTCAAATATATCTCCCATCAAAAAAAGCTGTGGTATCTCTAATCTTAGATTATCTAAATCTTGTAATATTTTTAGAAACTCGTCTCCATGGTGAGGATAGTGAGCATCAGCTATAAAAATAGCATTCTCTTTTATCTGTTGAATTAACATTTTTTAGTTCATATTTTGATTTCACTCTATTTTGGGGTGTAGGTTTACAACCGTTATTAACCCCGTTTAAAATTTAAAGTTTATAGTTCATTCTCATGTTTTGCAAGATACTCTGCAACACCTTCACTATCTGCTCTCATACCTTCATCACCTTTCGTCCAACCTGCAGGACAAACTTCACCATGCTCATTTGTAAAAATCATACTATCTACCATTCTAATCATCTCATCAATATTTCTTCCAAGTGGTAAATCATTAATTACTGCATGTCTAACAGTTCCATCTGCATCAATTAAAAATGAGCCTCTAAGTGCTACAGCATCATTTAAAAGAACATCATAATCTCTTGCAATCTGTTTAGTAATATCTGCTACAAGTGGAAATCTAACTTGACCAATACCACCTTTATTTACAGGAGTCTCTTTCCAAGCAAAGTGTGAGAATTGACTATCAATAGATACACCAATAACATTAATGCCTCTACTTGTAAACTCCTCTAATCTATGGTCAAATGCGATAATTTCTGATGGACATACAAATGTAAAATCTAATGGATAAAAAAATAGTACTGCACCTTTTTCACCAAGATTTTCCATTAAATTAAAATCTTCTACTATTTGATTATCTCCTAAAACTGCTGTTGCTGTAAAATCTGGAGCTTTCTTTGTTACAATCATCTTATACCTTTTTTAAATAATAATTTTTATCAGCAAAGAAATAGTATCATTTTGAACTTTAAACTAAGATAAAATTACTCCTCTTTTATCAAACTATCATTTATTGTAAATTGAATAGGAGTATCTAAATTTTTACCAATATATGGAGCTGATGCTCTAATAAGAATAGGAACAATTTGAGCTAGATTATTTGACTCCCCAACACTAGATATATCGACACGCCACAACTCTTTTCCTACCTTATCTTTTGATACAATAACAATATATCTATTAAATAGCCTATAGGTTTTACTATAAGTTCTATATCGTGTGTATCCTATATCACTCCAAAATGGGTAATAGTATGGATAGTGATAAGGGTAACCCCATGAGAAACCAATAGAAATATCAGGTTCTGTATATACTTTTGTCTCCTCTTTAATCTTTTCTATACCATAATCGAAATATATAATCTGCTGTGCCATACTCTCATTTACTACAGGTGTATAGCCTTTATTATTTAATATTTTAGCTAATCTATTACTCTGTCTTTGAAACTTTAAATCACTGCTTCGAGTATTCTCTCCTAAAGGCTTAATAATATAACTACTTGGTGCTATAGCCACATTTAAACTATTAATAGCATCAACCGTTATACGATATTTATCCACTACATGTGTACAACCCGTAATAAGGTATATAAGTAAAATATAAAATAGTGTTCTCATGACAAACCCCTTTTTTAATTTTACTTTAGTCCTTTTTCGTGGAGAGATTGTGTATAGAAATTTTTAAGGTTTTATTTTAATGGAAATTTTTTTTAATTATCATTAGAACCTCTAGTTAATTTAACAACTTTAGTATGTTGTTTAATAAACTCCTCATTTTTCTTAATAAGAGTAGCCCATTCTTTATCTGTTAATTCCTTTTTCTCTACAAGCAATTTCACCTCTTCCCATATCTTTTGGCTAATAGCCAATTTATCTAAAATTGTCCTATCTTCTGTACCATAAAGTTCCAACTCCTTATCTCCATCTTTTAGAGCTTTCATAAGTTTATCCATACTTTTGATACTATTATTTAAGTTTTCCTGATTTTCTTTCTTATTTATATTTTGTTTAATTAGCAATCTCTCTTTTACAAGCTTATTAATATACATTCTAGGTTTCCCAACTTGTGTAAACAACATACTTTTTATATGTGCCATAGAGGCTTCAAGTTTATCTGTACTATTATAAGATTGTATAAAATTGGTAAAAATATATGCAACATCATTTAAAAGTCTTATATTATATTCTGCAATAAATTTCAATCCATCTTTGTCTTTACTATTTTTAGATACTTTTTTTACACTATCATAAAACTTAACCCAAGTGTTGTTTAAATCTTTTATCTTCTGCTCAAAATCTTTATTATCTCTTTTTGCTTTATCAATATCAGCTTTACTTGCTAATAGTTTATTTAAATTTTCATCAAACAAGTTGGCATTTTTTAACATTTCCTGTTGATAAAACTCTGGATTAAAACCCATACTTACCAAAAGAGCATCTCTTGCTATCCATTGAGTCCTCATTCTCTGTTGAAATGCATAGTTCAAAACTTTTCTCTCTTCTGCCTTTTTACTCTCTGCTTGGTCAACAATATCTGTTAATTCACTCATTAAATCACTCTTTGCAGAAACAAATAAAATCCCTATTAAAAGTAAAGTTACTATTTTTTTAATTAACATCATTTTTACCTTTATTTAACCGTTAATCCAAGGATATTCCAATTTTGCATACCCCCACGATAATATAAGATTTTATTTTCTGGACAACCTAAACTAATAAGAGATTTAATAGCTTGAGTTGCCTGAGCGTCCCAAATACCATTGCTAAAGATAATCATTGTAGGCACCTTATCAAAATTCCAATTTCCATCTCTATTTTTGGCACCCAATAATTGAAGTATTTTTTTTAGATATTTACTATCTTTTTTTAACATGGTAAACGGCAAATTAATCGAACTAGGGATTGAACCTCCTCTATACCAATCTCTAGTTCTTGCATCAATTAAAAGCATATTACTATCATCTTTTTGCATATCTTGAATATATTTTAGAAGTTCAAGCTCTCCAATGGTTTTAACTTTACCTATATTCATAGGTTGCACACAAAATGGAGGGCATTCTCTTGATGTTTTTGTAAAACTCGAAGTTAATCTATGTTTTGGGTCTTGAATTCTCTCAATTTTAATCTTTTTATTATCCTCTTGAATAACAATTGATTTCAAATCCTCAGTTATATTAACACTACCTGCAAATAGAATAGTTCCTAGTAATATCGTACCTATAAAAATCTTATTTTTCACAATTTCCTCCTTATTTAAATTTTTGGTATTAATAATCTACTATTAGGGTAGATTTCATATTTTGAATTTATTTTATCTCTATTTGCATCATAAATAAGTTTAAATTTATTTCTATCATTATAATATCTTTTTGCCAAAATAGATAAATTGTCTCCATGTTGAACCTTTATAATATAATACTTCTCATTCTCATCTATAATACTAATCTTTTTATCTGCCACATCTTTAATAATTGCATTTGCAAATTTTTTAGCAGATGGAGTATTCTGTTTTTCTACATTTTCAACTAATCTTTTAAGACTTTTTCCCGTTTGGAATAGACTTTTTTTTGCTTCAGTTATATCTGCTATTAAAGTTTTTAATTTTTTCTTTACCTCTTGTGGTTTAACATCTGTGCTATCCAATTCAACTAAATCTCTCAGCTTACTCTTTATTGATGCAATTTTTTTAGAGTTGGAAAGTCCCAACTCCTTTTCATCAATACTATCAATAAAATTCTCTATCCGTTTAGCTTTCGAGCTACTTTGATTATCAACCTCATCAACCAATGCAATCAAACTATTTTTAAGTTCATTTTTTTTCTTCTCTTCTTCGGTTATCTCTTGCAAAGAGATATTTAAGTTCTTTTTTATTGATACAATATCTTCTTTTACTTGATTATCTAAATCTTTTTCTAATGTATTTAATATAAACTTTGCTGAACTACTCTCTCTCTCTTTGCACTCATCTGACTCTATATCCTTACCTTCACAACCTAAATTTGTTTTCTTTTTTGTAATACTCTTTTCAATTTGATTAATTCTAACTGTCTCTCTCTTATTGTCTCCACAACCTATAAATATGACTATAGGTATAATAAAAGTTAATAATCCTCTTTTCATCTAAATTACTCCTTTTTGTTAGATACAACTGTTGTGAGTTGTTTAAGTGTCGTTTGTAGCAAAGTTGTTAAACTGTAAGATTTATAACCCACTTCAAATGCTAAAATTTTTCCTGAAGCATCAATGACAATAGTTAAAGGAATAACACCATTCCATTTATATTCATCTTTTAAATATTGAATAAATTTTTTTTGCCTATCTCCATTTACAATATTATAATTTATATTGTATTTTTTTATATATTCTATATTTTCACTATTTGAGTGATGTTGAAGTTCTATAGCGATAGTATCAAAAGCATTTACAAATTTATCTTTTAACTTAATAAGTTCTGGTATCTCTTTTTGACAATATTGACAATCCCACCCGAAAACTTTTAAAAAAACTATCTTGCCTTTTAACTCTTCTATTTCTATGAAATTTTTTTGAGTTCTTATATGAAAATTCCGATTTTGAGCTGTAGTAAAAATAAAACCTTGATTTGAAGTTGTTGATAAAAATAAATAAAAAGAGACCCCAACTATTGTTAAAATAATAATAAGCAAAAGTATTGGTATCTTAAATTTTTTTTTGTTTGTAATAGGCTCTTTTTTCTGACTATCTATTTGACTCTTAGTAGGTAAATTCGTTTTCATAATCAACATCTGCCTCTATAATTTAATATATATAAACATAATAATAACATAATAAATTTAAAAATAATATAAAAATTAGTAATCAATTAGATGAATTTTATTCATTAATTTTTTATTTAAGCATTATTAAAGATAATTGAAATTATTTATATTTAACTATATCTTTTGGCTCATTTGCCTCAAAAGTATATCCTAAAAGAGATACCTCTTTAGCATGTAACAAAATTCTTTTAGAGTTGGTAACCGAACCGTATCTCTCATCTCCAACTATTGGGTGACCAATAGATGAGAGATGCAAACGAATTTGATGAGTTCTTCCTGTTTTAATCCCTATCTCAACCTTGGACTTTTTACCCTGTATCTCTATTGGTTTTACTACGGTAAGAGCAGGTCGTCCTTTCTGCTTATCTATCTGAGAAAATGCCTTTCCACCCTGCTTATATGTCACTATTGGTGCATCTATTACCATCTCTTCAAAAAAGATACCCTCAACCCATGCTACATATCTCTTTTTAACCTCTCTTTTTTTAAAAGCCTCTATAGCATCTTTTAAAAACTCTCTATTTCTAGCAAGTAGTAAAACTCCTGATGTATCACGGTCAAGACGGTGAATTAACTTTGTACTTCTACTATC
>CAZROY010000148.1:0-5709 GCA_964601885.1 uncultured Sulfurovum sp.
GAACTTTTAAAAAATTTAGAGCATAGAGGAGCGGTTGGAGCTGAAAAAAATGCCGGTGATGGAGCTGGTATATTAACACAAATGCCAGATGAGTTTATGCGTCGAGTAGCCAAAGAGGTTGGTATTGAACTTCCCCCTTACGGCTCTTATGGTGTTGGAGTTGTATTTATTCCACGAGACCCTGATGCTTATAGTGAGACTCAAAGTATAGTAGAGCAGTCTATATATGAAATGGGGCAGGAGTGTTTAGGGTGGAGAAGAGTACCATCTATAAATAATAGTTTAGGTGAGAGTGTAAGAGCAACCGAACCTATTATTAAACATGTATTTATTAAAAAAGCAGATGATATTGATAGTGAGAGCTTTGAGAGAAAACTTTTTGTAATAAGAAAATATGCACAAGCAAGGGTGACAGCTTCACCAATTAGAGGAACGGAATATTTTTATATGCCATCTATGTCATATAAGAGTATTTCATACAAAGGGCAGTTAATTACAGAGCAGTTGCCTATATATTTTCCAGATTTAAATGAAAAAGATTTTAAATCAGCTATCGCTTTAGTCCACAGTAGATTTTCAACAAATACATTTCCATCATGGTCATTAGCTCAACCATTTAGATATATAGCACATAATGGGGAGATAAATACACTTAGGGGAAATATAAATTGGATGAAGGCTAGGGAGTCTTTGCTTAGTTCCAGATTTTTTACAGAAGATGAACTTGATAAAATCTATCCATATTTAATAAATGAGGCAAAGGGAAGTGATAGCTCCATATTTGATAATGTTGTAGAGTTATTAACTCTTGCTGGTCGTTCTCTACCCCATGTTATGATGATGATGATACCGGAAGCGTGGCGAGATGAAGAGATGAGTAGTAAACTAAAAGCCTTCTATGAGTACCATGCAACTTTTATGGAGCCTTGGGACGGTCCTGCATCTATTGCATTTACAGATGGTAAAATTGTTGGTGCTACACTAGATAGAAATGGACTTCGACCATCAAGATACTCTCTTACTAAAGATAATATATTGGTTATGGCTTCAGAGCAGGGAGCTTTAGAGTTTCCAGCTGAGGATATTATATTAAAAGGGCGACTGCAACCGGGAAAAATTTTTGTAGCCAATTTAGAAGAGGGTAGAATAGTAGATAATAAAGAGTTGAAAGAGCAAATAGCATCAGCCTACCCTTATGAGGAGTGGATAGAGAAGCAGAAGATAAATTTAGATGATTTACCTCTAAATAGAGAGGTAAAACAACCAAATCACGAGACTATTCTTCAGAGACAAAAATGTCACGGATATACAATTGAGGATTTAAAAACCATTCTTACACCAATGGCAAATGATGCATATGAGGCTACAGGCTCTATGGGAAATGATGCCTCTTTGGCTGTATTGTCCCATAAGTCAATTAATCTCTATAACTATTTTCATCAACTATTTGCACAAGTAACCAATCCACCAATAGACCCAATCAGAGAAGAGTCTGTTATGTCTCTAACCTCATATATAGGTTCGCAAGGAAATCTATTTCAAGAGGTAAATGAGAAGAGAAATTTTATTAAATTATCATCTCCAATTTTGACAAATATACAGTTAGAGAAGTTAAGAGGTGTTAGTAGATTTAACTTTAAAGCAAAAACAATTAAGATACTATTTGATGCAAATCGAAAAGGTGCAATGGAAGATGCACTTCAAGATGTTATGAGACAGGCAAAAAGTGCTGTGCAGAGAGGTTATCAGGTTATTATCTTATCTACTAGAGGGGTTAATCATAATCTAGCACCAATTCCTACACTTCTAGCAACAAGTGCCGTACATCAACATCTTATAGAAGAGGGGATAAGAACAAATTGTGGTTTAGTAATAGAGACGGCAGAGGCTAGAGAAGTTCACCATTTTGCCACTCTCATTGGATATGGTGCAAATGCAATTAATCCATTTTTAGCATTTGAGACAATAGAGGATATGAGAAGTAGAAAGCTTATTAGAGCAGATTTAACAAAAGAGGAGGCAATTGATAATTATATTAAAGCTATTGGAAAAGGTATTCTGAAAATTATGTCGAAAATGGGTATTTCAACCATTCGCTCATATACCGGAGCTCAAATATTTGAAGCTGTTGGACTTAGCCAAAATTTAGTTGACAAATATTTTAAAAAGACCCCTTCTCGAATTGGTGGAATAGATATAGATACACTAGAAGAGGAGACACTACTTTGTCACTCATTGGCATATCCAAAAAGATTAATAGAGACAAATGGTCTAAATGTAGGTGGACACTACTCATTTAGACAGAGAGGTGAAAAACATCTACTTACAGCTGAGAATATATTTCTACTTCAACAATCAACTAAATTAAATGATTATCAACTATTTAAACAGTATAGTCAACTTATAGATAATCCAAATGAAGAGTTTATCACATTAAGAGGTCTATTGGAGTTTAATAAATTACAACCAATACCAATAGATGAGGTTGAGCCTGTAGAGTCTATTATTACAAGATTTGCTACAGGTGCTATGAGTTACGGCTCTATCTCAAAAGAGGCACATGAAACTTTAGCCATTGCTATGAATAGTATTGGAGCAAAAAGTAATACAGGAGAGGGTGGAGAAGATGCCTTAAGATTTGGAACAGATAAAAACTCTAAAATTAAGCAGGTTGCATCAGGTAGATTTGGAGTAACAGCTAACTATTTAGTTAACTCTGAAGAGATACAGATAAAAATAGCTCAAGGTGCAAAACCGGGAGAGGGTGGACAGTTACCGGGTCACAAAGTAGATGAGATTATAGGAGCGACTCGACACTCAACTCCGGGTGTAGGACTTATCTCACCACCACCTCATCATGACATTTATAGTATTGAAGATTTAAAACAGTTAATTCATGATTTAAAAAACTCAAATAAAAATGCAAGAATAAATACTAAATTGGTATCAGAAGTTGGAGTAGGGACAATAGCTGCAGGTGTTGCAAAGGCATACTCTGATGTTATCTTAATATCAGGATATGATGGTGGAACAGGTGCATCTCCTCAAACCTCCATTAAACATGCCGGTCTCCCTTGGGAGCTAGGACTCTCTGAGACTCATCAAACTTTAGTTAAAAATGGGTTACGAGGTAGAGTGGTTCTTCAAACAGACGGACAACTTAGAACAGGTAGAGATATAGCAATAGCTACACTTCTTGGTGCCGAAGAGTGGGGAATTGCTACAAGTGCTTTAATAGTTGAGGGGTGTATTATGATGAGAAAGTGTCATCTCAATACATGTCCGGTAGGAATTGCCACACAAGATGAAGATTTAAGAAAAAAATATAGGGGTAGAGCTGAGCATATTGTAAATTTTGTTAAGTTTTTAGCCCAAGAGTTAAGAGAGATAATGGCAGAACTTGGCTTTAGAACTGTAAATGAGATGGTAGGAAGAGTTGATAAGTTAAAGGCAAAAGAGAATATAAACCATTGGAAAGCAAAACATCTTCAACTTGATAAACTTTTATATAGAATGTATGTAAGAGAAGAGGATAATACATTCAAGAGTATAGAGCAAGACCATGGATTAGATAAAGCTTTAGATAATACCTTAATAGATATTATGCGTGAAGCAATAAATACTAAAAAGGCTACTAGAACAGAGATAAAAATCAGAAATATTAATAGAACAGTAGGAACTATGCTCTCGGCTGAAATGACACGGATACATGGTGAGAATGGACTACCAGAAGATACTATCTATATTAAAGCGAAAGGTACAGCAGGTCAAAGCTTTGGAGCATTTGTAAATAGTGGTATAACCTTTGAGATAGAGGGGGACGCAAATGACTATTTTGGAAAAGGACTTTGTGGAGGCAAATTAATTCTATATCCACCTAAAGGTTCAACTTTTAATGCAAACAGCACAGTTATTTTAGGAAATGTATCTTTTTATGGAGCTACAAGTGGAGAGGCATATATTTATGGCATGGCTGGAGAAAGGTTTTGTGTAAGAAATTCTGGTGCTAAAGTGGTTGTAGCCAGTGTTGGTGACCATGGGTGTGAATATATGACAGGTGGAAGAGTAGTAATTTTGGGTGAAATTGGTAAAAATTTTGGAGCTGGTATGAGTGGCGGAATTGCCTATATTTATGATAAAGATAACTCTCTTGCTATAAGAATAAATAGAGGTATGGTAGAGCTTGAAAAGATAGAGGATAATCAAGAGGAGAGTGAAGTTAAATCAATGATTAAAAACTATATTAGATATACCAATTCAAAAGAGGCAGAGACCATTTTAATAAATTGGAAAGAGGCTAAAGAGAAATTTATAAAAGTTATGCCAAAAGATTATAAACGGGTTCTACAAAAGCGGAAAAAATTAGAAGCAGAGGAGGTGTAATATGGGAAAAGTAACAGGATTTAAAGAGTATAAGAGAAAAAATTTCACACTTGAACCTATTGAGCAGAGGATTAAACACTATAATGAGTTTATAACTCCTCTTAGTGAAAAAGAGATAAAAGAGCAGGGTGCTAGATGTATGGATTGTGGTGTTCCATTTTGTCATAGCAATTATGGTTGTCCGCTTGGAAATATTATCCCACAATTTAATGACCAAGTCTATAGAGGGGAGTGGGAGTTGGCATTTAGAACATTAATGAGTACAAATAACTTTCCAGAGTTCACAGGTAGAATATGTCCTGCTCCTTGTGAATATGCTTGTGTATTGGGACTAAATGAAACAGCAGTTGGAATTAAAAATATAGAGTACTCTATTATAGAGAGAGCATATCAAGAAGGGTGGATGAAGCCTTTAATTCCCTCTATTAGAACAGGTAAAAAAGTAGCTATTATTGGGAGTGGTCCAGCAGGATTAGCAGTAGCCAATCAGTTAAATAAAGCAGGTCACACTATAACAGTTTATGAAAAGAGTTCAAGAATTGGTGGATTGGTTAGATACGGTATTCCAAACTTTAAATTGGATAAACAGAGAGTGGTTCAAAGAAGAGTTGAGCTTATGATAGAGGAGGGAATAGAGTTTATTACAGACGCCAATATTGGAAAAGATATATCTATAGCGGAGTTAAAATCAGAATATGATGCTGTGGTTATCGCAATAGGAGCAGGAGAACCAAGAGATTTACCCATACCAAACAGAGATGCAGATGGTATCCATTTTGCTATGGAATTTTTAGCACAAAATAATAGTAGAGTTGAGGGAGAAAATATCCCAAAATCAAAAGAGATATTGGCAACAGATAAAAAGGTGGTGGTAATTGGTGGTGGTGATACAGGTAGTGACTGTGTAGGAACTTCAATTAGACAAGGAGCTAAAAGTGTAACTCAGATTGAACTTATGCCAAAAGCACCAAATGAGAGAACAGCAAGTATGCCTTGGCCTACCTATCCTAGAATATTTAAACTCTCAACTTCACAAGAGGAGGGGGCAATACTTGATTTCAATGTATTATCTAAATCTTTTATAAAAGATAAAAATGGTAATGTCAAGGGGATTAACTGTGTATATATAGAGTGGGAAGGTAGAGGATTTAAAGAGATAGAAGGGAGTGATTTTATATTGGAGGCAGATTTAGTTTTACTTGCTATGGGATTTTTGGGTCCAAAACAAGATGATATAATATCAGAATTAAAGCTAGAAACTGACAAGAGAAGCAATATCAAAACAGAGAAATATTCTACCTCTATAGATGGAGTATTTAGTGCAGG
>CAZROY010000149.1:0-15146 GCA_964601885.1 uncultured Sulfurovum sp.
TAGATAGTATAACTCCATTTGAGCTACAAGAGAAATGGGATAACTCTGGATTAATTATAGGAGATATGAATAGAGAGATTAAAGAGATAGTTGTATCATTGGATATTGATAAAGGAATATTAGATAGTGCTAAAGAGGATACACTTTTTATTACTCACCACCCCCTTATTTTTGCAGGTATTAAAGAGTTAAATTTTTCCACATACCCATCTAATTTAATAGAAATAATGATAAAAAAACGACTTTCATTAATTGCAATACATACAAATTTCGATAAAACCCATTTAAATAGATATGTTTTTGAAAAAGTATTAGGATTTAAGATGGAGTATCAAGAGAATTTTATATCTGTGGGTAGTGGAGAATGGACAAAAGAGGAGCTTCTATCTATTTTAAAATCAAAATTAAATCTACACACCTTAAAAGTTGTATCTCCAAAAAGCAAAATTAAATCTATAGCTTTGACTACAGGTAGTGGAGCTTCACTTATAGATGAGGTTAAGGCTGACTGTTTCTTAACGGGAGATATAAAATATCATGATGCTATTAAAGCTATAAATCAAAATCTAATGATGGTTGATATTGGTCACTATGAGAGTGAAAAGTTTTTTGTTAATGCTATAGAGATTGAATTGAAAAAGTTGGCAGTTTCTGTTACAATATTGCAATCGGATAATCCATTTAATAACTCTTAGTTGATGCACCCATATCTTATTTCTCCTCACCGCCATAAATGGCGATGTCTCCGCAATAAAGGAATAGAGATAAAATTATTAAGCTAAGACACTTTAACTCTCAATATAGAATGGATAATTCACTTACACATTAGGATTTCAGCTATTTAGTTATTAAAATATAGAAAGTGACTCTTCAATACACTTTTCATACTATGCTTTAATAAATCCTATGATAGGATTTCAGATATAAATAGATATTACTATACATAAATAAAAAAGAGAAAATATGTCTTTAAAAAAACTACAAAAACCACAATTTCAGGATATTATGCAAGAGCATATATTTAATACTATCGAATTTTTATTCGATATTAATCAAGAGTTTGGTGTAGCCTGTGAAATTGATTTTGTTCAATTTGACCCGCCCTTACCAAAAGATATAGAAAATACACTTCCAACCATTACTCTTTTTATGTTGGCAAACTACTCTTTTGAGAGTGCATCATTAACAGAGGAGTATTTACAGTTTGAGGCAGGATTTGGAACTAATAATTTTGGTTCATTTGTCCAAATTCCACTTCTTGCCATTAAACAGATGTTTGTAAATGAATATCCAATACTTATTAATATTACCTCTCCAAAAGATGAAAACGATGAGGAGGTTGATTCAATGAGTGCTTTACTTAATAATCCTGAAAATGCAAGACTACTTAAAAAGAAAAAAAAGATATAAATTAGGGAGTTTTCAATCTCAACTCTCTATTTTCCAATTTATAGCTCTTATTACATAGTATAGCCATACTCTCGTCGTGAGTTACTAAAATCATACCGGCACTGTTCTCTTCAACGTAATCTAAGAGAACTCTCATAACAAGGTTTGCTGTTTCTTTGTCTAGGTTACCTGTTGGTTCATCTGCAAATATCAGTTTGGGTCTCTTACTTAAAACTCTAGCAATTGATACTCTTTGCTGTTGTCCACCAGATAGGTCACCTATTTTATTGTTCATATTTTGAGTTATCTCTAATTTCTCTATTAACTCTCTATCTATACTCTTACCTGATAAAATAGTAGCTATCTCCAAATTTTCTATAGCACTCATACCTTTAAATAGATAGTGGGCTTGAAATATAATTCCTAAATCATACCGTCTAATAAATTCAATCTCATCTTTATTTAAACTATATATATCTTTATTAAAAAGTTCTACTTTACCAATATTTGGTTTTATAAAACTTGAAAATATATGAAGTAGTGTAGATTTTCCTGAACCACTCCGTCCCAATATTGCCTTTGTCTCTTTAGTTTTGAGTTCAAAATCTATATTTGAGAAAAGTTTATAATCAAATGAGTGTGATATATTAGTAGCTTTTAATAGACTCTTGGACATTTTTTATCCTTATAAGGAGATTGATTATATTTAATATTGATTGTCGCCAACTCCACCATAAATGGTGGAGTCTCCTAGAAACTCAGAAATAGAACAAGAGCTAAGCCATCTGTTTTGCAACTTCTGCTGCAAAATCTTCCTCTTTAACTTCAATACCTTCACCAACTTCAAGTCTAATAAACTCTGTAATTTCAGCTTTACCGTTAGATACTTTATTGATATACGCTCCAACGGTCATACTATCATCTAGTACATATTTTTGGTCAAGAAGAGCCAACTCTTGGTCAAGAAGTGTATTATCAGAGATATATCTCTCTAATTTTCCCGGAATAATTCTATCCCAAATTTTTTCAGGTTTTCCTTCTGCTTTCAGTTCAGCTTTAATAGCCTCTTTAGCTCTTGCTAAAACCTCATCAGTTAACTGCTGACGACTTACAAATTCCGGTACATTTTTAAGAGTTTTTCCAAGTCGTGCCAACTCCTCATTCTCTTTTTTTACCTTTTCAATTCTACCATTTGTCTCATCAGCTACAAATTGTGCATCGAAATCTTTATAAGATAGTGTAGCTGGACTCATAGCAGCCGCATGCATTGCGATATTTTTAAGTTCAACTCTTATCTTATCAGCTGTAGTCTTATCTTTACATTTTGCACCAAGAAGAACACCTACTCTACTATTTGCATGAAGGTAACCATTAATTACAAACAACTCATCATCTGAAGAGACCATTCCAGCCCGTCTTACCACAAGATTTTCACCAATTGTAGCAATTTGTAATGAAAGATATTCAGAAAATGGTTGACCATTAATCTCTGAAGAGTTAATAGCATCTGCATCACCTAGATTATTATTATATGCGTGTTCTGTAATCTGATTTACAACGCCCTTAAATACATCATTTTGAGCTACAAAATCTGTTTGAGAGTTAACCTCAATAATTACAGCTTTATTATCTCCAACTTTTATAGAGATAACTCCTTCTGCAGCTACTTTAGATGCCTTTTTGGCTGCATCTCCTAAACCTTTCTCTCTAAGCCATGCTATAGCACCATCAAAATCACCATCTGAGGCAGTTAATGCTTTTTTACAATCCATCATACCAGCATTTGTAGCCTCTCTTAATTTTTTAATATCTTTTGCTCCGAACTTTGCCATTTATTACACCTTTGTTTTTTCTGTTGTTTTTGTTTCTTCTTTTTCACCCTCTGTTACGGCTTCTGCCACAACCTCTTTCATCTCTTCCGTAATAGCTTTTTCTACCTCCTCAGAACTACTCATCATAGCTTCTATAAACTCAGCATCAGCAGATGGAGCAGATTCTACCTCTTTGCCCTCTTGTTCAGCCAACTCTGCTTGACCCTCAATAATAGCCTCTGCTATCTCTTTACAGAAAAGGTTGATTGAACGGATAGCATCATCATTTCCCGGAATTGGATAATCAACAACATCAGGGTCACAGTTGGTATCAAGTGGAGCAATAACTTTCATACCCATTCTTCTTGCCTCTTTAACTGCAATATGCTCTTTAACTGCATCAATAACAAACATCATATCAGGTAATTTCTTCATATATCTAAAACCTTCAAGATATGAACTTAATTTCTCTTTCTTTCTAATAAGCATTAAAGCCTCTTTTTTTGTTAAAAGCTCTAATTGACCACTCTCTTCCATCTGCTCTATAATCTCTAATTTTCTAATAGATTTTTTCATAGTTGGATAATTGGTTAACATTCCACCAAGCCATCTAGTAGAGACATACGGCATTCCACATCTTTCAGCATGTTCTTTAACGGCACCTCGTGCCTGTTTTTTAGTACCCACAAATATTATTGTTTGTCCCTCTGATGCAGCATCTTTTACAATATTATATGTATATTTAAAATATCTTAATGTTTTTTGGAGGTCAATAATATAGATATTTTTTCTTTCACCAAAAATAAATTTCTTCATTTTTGGGTTCCATCTTCTTGTTTGATGACCAAAGTGTACTCCACACTCTAGCAAATCTTTCATTGTTACCATTTTTGCTCCTTGCAAATAATTATTTTTTATAGACTATTGTCTTTCAGGTTTTGCCTCTGTAGCCTTTAACATCTAATGTTAGATGCAACCAATCAAGGAATAACTACATGAGAATTTGTTTAGAAAAAATAAACGCGAAATTATATCTTAGTAGGACTTAATATAAAGAAAATTGAGAGTATAATTCATTTATGGATATTAATAAGTACACTATATGCAACTCACCGGTAGAAAAAAGGTTTTTGGGAAATCAAACTATTTACATAAAAAGAGATGACCTGCTTAATCCAAATTTTTCAGGAAATAAAGCACGGAAATTCTATTATTATATTATTCAAGATTTCCCAAATATTAGAAAAGTGGTCTCTTATGGTTCAAATCAGTCAAATGCTATGTACTCTCTCTCTGTTTTAGCTAAAATAAAAGGGTGGGAATTTGAATACTATACTAACCATGTGTCGTCATATCTAAAAACAAACCCGATAGGAAACTATAAATATGCACTTGAAAATGGTATGAAATTAATCATAGGAAAGGGGAAACCAAAAAAAAAGAATATAGAAAACAATCATACCGTTTTTATAGAGGAAGGAGGAAGAGTTCAAGAGTCTAAAGTTGGTATTAAAATACTAGCCCAAGAGATAAAACTTTGGCAACAAGCTCAAAGAATTCATAATTTAAATATATTTCTACCATCAGGAACAGGTACAACTGCACTCTTTTTACAAAAATTTCTCCTAGAAATAGATAGTAGATTTCAATCTAAGGTCTATACAACCCCTTGTGTAGGAGATAGTATCTATCTAAAGTTACAGTTTGAAATGTTAGAAAAAAATTATCTAAAACACCCTATTGTTATAAAACCTAAACGGAAATTTCATTTTGGAAAACTATATAAAGAGTCTTATCAGATGTGGCTTAGACTGAAAGATGAGTTAGGAATTGAATTTGATATGCTATATGACCCAATTGGTTGGATAACTCTTATGAAAAATCCTCAAATTTTTAAAAAACCAACACTCTATATTCATCAAGGGGGATTAATTGGCAATGAAAGTATGTTGGAAAGATACAAAAGAAAATTTAACAACTAAATAGTGATAAGTGCCATCAATTAATTAAACACTACTATCAAAAAGTAAACCGTTCTACTGTAAAACAAAGTTCGTGGCTAATTTAAGAAAGCACTTAGTGAACTATTCAATCTCTTTGGTTGTTAAAGAATTTTAATAGTTTTAAACAGATTTATTAAAAATCATGACATAAAACTTACTGCAAATAACTCTCCCTATCCAATTCTCCAGATTTCAATTTAGATATATACTCTTTTAGATAACCTCTAACATCACTAGATAACAAAAGGAGTCCAAAAATATTTGGGATTGCTAATGCTAAAAATAGAATTGAACTAAAATCTACCATTAAACCTGTATCAACGATAGTTGCTACAACAATAAAAACTAAAAAGATAAGTTTAAATATAATAGATGATTTAATTCCAAATAGATATACCCAAGCTCTCTCTCCATAGTATGACCATGAAATCATAGTAGAGAATGCAAACATAAAAATTGCAAATCCTAAAATATGAGGAAACCAACTTACAACTGAACCAAATCCAGCAGAGGTTATAATAGCACCTTGCTTATTGGCTATCGCATCGGCCAATTCAGGAGTTCCACCAGTATATACACCTGTAATAATTACAACTAAAGCTGTTAAGGTACAGACAACAACAGTGTCAATAAATGGTTCATATAGAGATACTAAACCTTGACGAATAGGATATTTTACCTTTGCTGGTGCATGTGCAATAGCTGCAGAACCAAGTCCCGCTTCATTTGAGAAAACTGCTCGTTGAAAACCTTGTACCATTGCTGCAAATATACCTCCCGCTATTGCTGTTGGTGAAAATGCCTCTTTAAATATTAATACAAAAGCATCATCAATTTTACTAAAGTTAACAGCTAAAACCCAAAAAACCATAACAATATAAAATATTACCATAAAAGGGACAATAAACTCTGCAACATGAGCAATTCTTTTAATCCCCCCAATAATAACAAGAGCTGTAATAAAAGCTAAAATTAATCCAAAAAGATACGGATAGCTATGAAAAATAGGTATCTCTGTCTGCATAACAGCTAATGATTGAGAAACTTGAAATGTATTTCCTGCACCAATAGCACCAAGTATTAAAAATATTGCATATATATAGGCTAGATATTTTCCCATTGTACCCAATCCTTTTGTTGCCAATCCTTTTGGCAGATACTCCATTGCTCCACCCATAATAGAGCCATCTGGTAGAAACTCTCTATATTTAATAGATAGTGTAACTTCAGTAAATTTTAGTGTCATTCCCAAAAAACCCGCCACTATCATCCAAAAAGTAGCTCCAGCACCACCTAAAGATATGGCTATGGATACAGCCGCTATATTTCCAATACCCACCGTTGCAGACAGGGCTGTTGTAAGTGATTCAAAAGGGCTAATAATTCCCTTATCATCTTTAGTATGATATTTACCTCTAACTATTGCTAAAGAGTGGGGTAACATCTTTAAATTGACAAAACCCATTTTAAAGGTTAAATAGACCCCTCCTGCAATTAGCCATGCTACTACAAAAGGTAAACTTGTCCCATCTACTGTTCCAAAAAAAATATCAAAAAATAGGACATTTTCAAAAAAGCTATTAATCTGTGTAAATAGTTCGTTCATTTTATCTCCTCATTAGTAAATAACATTTTATTGAAAATAATCTAAAATTTACCATAATTTAATAAAATAAAACTAAAAAATCTTATTACATTGGAGATTATAGATTTGAAACTATACTATCATAACACATCTTAGCCTCTTTACTCTTTACAACCTCCTTTAATCTACTCTTCATAATAAAATATCCATCTTTATCTATAAGGATATTTTTAATTTTCAGATTATGATTTGAGCTAAAATTATAGAAAAATGTACTAATTGTTCTATTATTATCGACTGATATTGCCATATAGTTATAATTTATACCATTTGTATAGTTGGGGTGTATTAGATAATCTTGAACAGAAACACCATGAATTTGATTTTGTAAATTAACATAACACCCATAGGAGGCTACACTATCTCTTCTATTATATTTAGTTTGTAAATCGGCTAGAGTATAACTATTTCCCTCAGTATCTATAACCTTTGCATCTTGCGAGAACATTTGTGGAATGTAGCTCCATCTAGCGACAGGTCTCAAAAAATTCTCAATACCTTGTAGCTCTATCTGTCTTTTGGTCTCCTCCTCTCTTCTCTTTTGCTCCTCTTTAATTCTCTGCTCCTGCGTTACTTTACTATGTTTTATTAACTGATTTGCATTATACATCAATCTATAATACTCAATACCGGTAATATTTAATATTTTACTTAAATCGTGAAGAGGATTATTTTTACTATTTAATATCTGCATATACCTCTCTATACTCTTTATATCACCATCTCTTACTGCTTGTAGTAAATTTTTATAGAGAGAAGTACCTCTTAATGCTAATGCTAACACTAACCCCCTATCATAACTTGTAAAACGGTTTAAGAGATGAACATTCAAAGTACTTAGAGCATCTATTACATACTCATCGGCTAAATGTTTAAAGTTGTCCACCTCTTGCTTGACTGTTAGCCCTTTTGATTTAAGTTGATAGTTCATAATATCCTCTATTCTTGGGTCTGAACTTGTAAATATATATTTAAAATTTGGAACACCTTTTATTATATCAACAGTGGATAGTGTGGTTCTATATTTTGGTTTTAGGAGTATATATCCTAACTCTTTACTCTTTAGGTCATCTTGCGGAACAAATAGTTTAATTTTTATTGAAGTTGTTGCTGTTGTAAAATCACGACTCTTAGTACCATCTAAATCCCCATTTTTAAAAGCATTCTCCATTGTATTTAGATAGTCTCTAGTTACTGGGTCATCTATTATATTACTACTTTTTAATAAGAAATTTGCTGTTTGAGGTACAACCAAACCTATAACATCAATTAAGACTCTAAGCTCTCTTACAGGAACTCTCTTCTCTTCTTGATTTTTTTGAAGTAGTTTTAGAGTTAATTTATCATTATCACTTACTACAAATGGCTCCTCATTAATAAAATTTGCACTCTTTTTTACACATCTAATATTTTTTGCATCATCATTTATTAAAAACCATATAGGATACTTACCAACACGGTTCTGTTTTGTTCTCTCATTTGTTACCTTTAAATATATCTCTGTAGAGAACTTATCGTCAATTAATAATGCCCTTTTATCATCACAATACTCACTTACAGGATACCTTTTATTATCATAATACTCTTGTGTAAAAGACATATATCTATCTATTGATATTGGCTCTTGATGCTCTTTTTTATTTAATATAATCTCCCCTATATTGATTTGATGTTTTTGTGAACAACCGATAAAAAAGATGGTAACAAATAGTAATAAAGTACGATATATCATAAAGACTCCTAAAAAACTGTAATTAATTTATTGTATCATAATTTTTTGTATTATTAAAATTTTACCTATCTCTTCTACTCTTTTTACTATAATTGCAAAAATTAACTACTTAGGTAATTTATAATGATTGATTTAAAATATTTAGAAAAAAACTTTAATGAGGCAAGTGCCAAACTTATTAAAAAAGGTGTAAATAGTGACACTTTAGAAGAGTTAAAGTTGCGTTTTAGAGAGTTAAAAGAGATAAACAGCAACTTAGAAGAGGTAAGAGCAAAGCAGAATAAGATGTCTAAACTTTTTGGCGAGTATAGAAGGGAGGGTAGAGATGTAATTGAGTTAAAGAGTGAAGTTGATAAAAACAAAGAGCTGATAGCATCACTTCAAGCAGAAGCAAATTATGCAAATAGTAAACTTCAAGAGGTCGCATTAAGAGTTCCAAACTTTCCAGATAACTCTGTCCCTTTTGGAGAGAGTGAAGATGATAATGTTGAAATTAAAAGAGTCTTAACCCCTAGAGAGTTTAATTTTAAACCAAAAGAGCATTGGGAATTGGCAGAGATAAACGGTTGGATAGATTTTGAAAGAGGTGTCAAGTTGGCAAAAAGCAGATTTTCCATTTTACGAGGAGAAGCAGCTAGATTGGAGAGAGCCTTAATAAACTTCTTTTTAGATACCAATAGAGCAAATGGGTTTGAGGAGCTATATGTCCCATTTATCAATAATGGCTCTATGTTGCAAGGAACAGGACAACTTCCAAAGTTTGGAGATGATTTATTTAAAATTGAGGGTGAGGAACTCTATTTAATTCCTACAGCGGAGGTTCCACTGACTAACTTATATAATAATGAGATATTACAAGAGAGTCAGTTACCTATTCTCCTCACTGCATATACTCCATGTTTTAGAAAAGAGGCAGGTTCAGCTGGTAAAGATACAAGAGGAATGATAAGACAGCACCAATTTGACAAAGTGGAGATGGTAGCTCTATCTAACCCTAATAATAGCGACGAGATATTTGATATGATGGTAGAGAATGCGTCAGATATATTAACCAAACTCCAACTCCCTCATAGATTGGTTGAGCTTTGTAGTGGTGATTTAGGTTTTTCGGCATCAAGAACTATAGATTTAGAGGTTTGGTTACCCGGTCAAAATAGATATAGAGAGATTTCATCAATCTCAAACACTAGGGATTTTCAAGCAAGACGGGCAAAAATCAGATTTAAAAGTGGTAAAAAAAATAGATTAATTCACACCTTAAATGGTTCAGCTTTAGCGGTTGGTAGAACTCTAATTGCAATCATGGAGAATTATCAAAATGAAGATGGCTCTATAGAGATACCTAAGGTTTTAAAGAAATATATGTAAATAAATTGAGATAGGTAAAAAGATAGAGTATTAAAACTATTGTTATATCCAATCTCCATTGAAGAGATAAAGCTTTTTTAATATCACTCTTTTTTACCTCTTCTCTTCCATCACCAAAGTTGGCTTTTTGCTTTAATTTTCCAAAATAGTATGTATCTCCTCCCAATTTAACCCCAATAGCCAAAGCCATAGCTGAAATAGGTAATCCCGCATTTGGACTATCATGCCTCTTACCATATTTATAAAAATTGAGTAGTGCATATTGACTACCCATTAAGATAGAGATTAAAATCGCTGTAACTCTAGCTGGAATATAGTTTACTATATCATCTAAAATGGCAGAGACCTTACCAAAATTCTCATATCTACTACTTCTATATCCAACCATTGAATCTAAAGTATTAATTGCTTTATATATAAAAGCACCCTCCACTCCAAATAGAACAAGATAGATAAGGGGAGCAACGACCCCGTCACTTAAATTCTCTGCATAGGTCTCTATTGCTGACCTATTTATATTTGATAAATTTAAATTATCTGTATCTCTACTAACCAGATATTTTATATTTTGGGGATTTGTAATAATATCTTTTACAGCCTCATATAACATTTTAGAAGATATTGTAATAGATGCTACTATAGAAAAAAGTAATGTTTGAATATATATATTTGTCATATATCCAATATAGATAGATACTATTTTGATAACCAAATATGTAAAAAGAATTAGAGTAAATGTTAAAATAGCCCCACGATATATACTATCTTTATAAAATTTCTCTTCAAACCACTTTATATAATTCCCCATATATACAACAGGGTGTTTTTTTGAACTAAACTCACCAAAAACTCTGTCAATTATATAAGCAAACAGCCCTATTTTAAAAAACATTCTCTAGTATCCTTTTAATATCTAATTTTTGCTTCATACTATATACAAAATTATCTATGGTTCTTCTTTTATACTGTTGAAAAGTGTTATTATGAAATAAATTATGGACAAATGTACCCCTTATATTGCCATTTTCATAATATAGTGGATAGTTTTTACTAACTCCATGATGAATTTCAAACCCTTTAAATCTTTTACCAAAAATATTATACTCTCCACTTTTTACTATTTTATTTTTAATAAATATAATCTCATCATCAATAAACCCCAACCCTTCAATATAATCCTCCTCCATTTCAATATGCTCACTATCAATAATTCTATTAAACATCATCTCATATCCACCACAGATACCCAAAATCTTACTTTTGGTCGATTTTAATCTATCAAATAATCCTACCTCTTTTAGCCATTTTAAATCTTTAGCTACAAGTTTGGAACCTGCCAATATAACCTCATCAAAACTATCTAAATTTATATTTGAGGTTATAAACTCTAAAGATATATTACTATTGGCAATTAGAGGCTCAAAATCATTATAGTTACTCATTGTAGGATAGGCGATAACCCCTACCCTTTTTGCATTAATATTACTGTTTTGTTTATAGTTGATAAGAGATTGAGAGTCTTCAAATCCTAAATTAAATTGAATATATGGCAAAACACCCAAAACAGGTATTTTAAATTCATTCTCTATAATTGAGACCCCTCTATCAAATAGAGTTAAATCTCCCCTAAATTTATTAATAACAACTCCAATAACATTCTCTTTTAACTTTTTTGGTAAAAGATTATATACCCCCCAAATAGAGGCAAACACTCCACCTTTTTCTATATCGGCTACTAATATAATTTTTGTATTAAACTCATCTGCTATAAAAATATTTGATAAATCCTTATCCATTAGATTAAGCTCTACAGGACTTCCAGCCCCTTCTGCTACAACACAATCATATCTGCTATTCAGCTCTAAAAAAGCCTCTTTTACTATGGGTTTTAACTCGTCTAAATCTCTATAATACTCTCTTACATCTTTATCTTTTACAACCTTTCCATTAACAATTAGAGATGTCAAATTTTTTTGTCCAGATTTTAAGAGTATTGGATTTAGATGATAGGTTGTTGGAATTTCTAAAACTTCAGCTTGAAAATATTGAGCTACTGCTATTTCACTACCATCATCTGCTACCATTGCATTATTAGATAAATTTTGAGCCTTAAATGGTGCTACTTTATAGCCTAAATCTTTTATTATCTTGGCAATTAGAAATGTTATTGTTGATTTTCCTACATTACTGCCTGTACCAAATATAGATATGTTTCTCAAAGATAACCTTTTTATTTAATTTGTGTGTAATTTTATCCTATACTATTGTATAATTCACATAAAAAAAGGAGATAATTTGCTAAAAGAGGTTAAAGATTATGAGATAAAGGCTCTAAAAAAGCAGATATTTATTAGCAATTTAAAGGCATGGATAATTGGTATTATACTTATAGCTGAAATTTTATTTATTATAATATATCTCCTAAATATGGAACTTTTTGATGATGTAAGTAGTGCTAAAACTAAAGTTGCAGTAATTAGATATAATAAACCTGTTACTGAAAAGTTCACAACGGCAGTTATGGAAAAGATGGATAAAATCCGTAAAGATAAAAGTTATAAATCTGTACTTTTTATAATGGGTTCACCCGGTGGTTCTCCAACAGCTAGTGAAGAGCTTAGTGAGTATCTTAAAGATTATCAAAAAGATAAAAATATTACTATGTACATTGACTCAATGGCAGCTAGTGGTGGATATTATATCGCCTCTGCAATTAAACCTTTATATGCAAACAAGAATGCCATTGTTGGCTCTATTGGTGTTATTATGCCACACTATAATTTTGGAAAATTGGCTAAAAAAATAGGAGTAGAAGAGGATTATGTGACTGCTGGAAAGTTTAAAAAGCCAATTTCCATGTTAGCAAAGATAGATGATGAAAATAGAAAGTATATAACCAAACATTTACTAAAACCAACCTATGAAAACTTTATAAAATCTGTAGCTTCTAATCGTGGAGTATCTATTAAAAAATTAAGACCATTTACTGAAGGAAAAATCTTTATAGCTAATGTTCCAGAAATAAAGGGAATTTTAGTTGATAAAATTTCTTCTCTATATAAAATAAAAAAGATGATTAGAAAATCTTTAAATGATAAAGATATAGATTTTATCAATATCAAATTAGAAGAGAAGCCCTTATTTGTACCACAGATTAAACTCAATATTCCTTTATCTTATGATTTTACTATAAAAAACAAGATGAACTTATGAATATAACTATTCAAGGTCGTTCTGCTCGTATCCATAAAGGATATGTCTTATCTTGACAATGAACCTGTAAAAAACACAATACCTATGATTTTGTTATGAAAAAAATTTAAATATTTATTGCTGTATTAAATATCATTTTAGTTATAATCCCACCAATATTAAATAGGAAGTGACCTATATTGAAAGGATAATGATTGCAAGGTAAAGTTTGGAAATTTGGTAATAATATTGATACAGATTTAATAATTCCCGCAAGATATTTAAATAGCAGTGAGCCAACAGAGTTAGCAAAACATGTAATGGAAGATGCAGACCCCAAGTTTAGTTCCAAAATGAGCAAAGGAGATATTATTGTGGCAGGTGAAAATTTCGGTTGTGGTTCTAGCCGTGAACATGCACCAATTGCACTTAAAAGTGCTGGTATCTCTGCTGTTATTGCACCCACATTTGCTAGGATTTTTTATAGAAATGCTTTTAATATGGGACTAGCTATATTTGAACTTAAAGAGGTAGATGAAATAGATGAAGGTGATGTGATAAGAGTCGATATGGCAAATGGGGAGATTATTAATATCACACAGGCAAAAAGTTATAAATTTAGACCAATTCCAGAGTTTATGCAGGAGTTAGTTAATGCAGGTGGACTTATAAATTTTGCTAAAAAAGAGATAGCTACTAGTGGAGTTTAGAATGGGGAAAAATTATACAATAGGCATAATTAAAGGTGATGGCATTGGACCAGAGATAGTAAATGAGACTATAAAGGTTTTAGATGCTCTATCTGCTAATATGGGGTTTAACTTAGAATATATTGAAATGTTATTAGGTGGTTCTGCTATTGATAAGATGGGTGTTCCACTGCCTAATGCCACAATAGAAAATATAAAAAGGTGTGATGCTGTACTGTTTGGTGCAATTGGAGGTCCTAAATGGGATAACTTAAAAAGAGAGTTAAGGCCAGAGAGTGGGCTTTTAGCCCTTAGAAAAAAAATGGGAACTTTTGCAAATCTTCGTCCGGCTATTGTATATGATGAATTAGTAAATGCATCAACATTAAAACCAGAAATAGTTAAAGGTGTCGATATTATGGTGGTTCGTGAGTTGACAGGTGGTATCTATTTTGGACAACCGAGAGAACTACTGGAAGATAGAGCATATAACACTATGATTTATACAAAAGATGAGGTGAGACAAATTGCAAAAGTTGCTTTTGAGATAGCAATGAAAAGAAGAAAAAAGGTATGTTCTGTTGATAAAGCAAATGTCCTTGAGGTCAGTCAATTTTGGAGAGAAGAGGTTATTAGAGTTGCAAAAGATTATCCTGAAGTAAAACTAACTCACATGTATGTGGATAATGCTTCAATGCAACTAATAAGAGAGCCAAAACAGTTTGATGTTATTTTAACAGGGAATATATTTGGAGATATATTATCAGATGCAGCTAGTATGTTAAGTGGCTCTATTGGACTACTCCCTAGTGCTAGTATAGGTCATGGGATTGGACTATACGAGCCAATTCACGGCTCTGCTCCAGATATTGCTGGTCAGGGTATAGCCAATCCATTAGCCACAATCTCAAGTGCCTCTATGATGTTCAAATATGCTCTCAATGAAGAGGAGGCATCTATTAAAATAGATAATGCTATTAAAAAATCTCTAGCTCAAGGATATAGAACAGCCGATTTAGGTTCTTTTGATGCAAAAAAAATATGTTCTTGTTCTGAAATTGGTGATATTATTGCTAATTATGTTTCAAAATAGATTACTACACAAAGCCTGATATTTAAGGCTTTATTCTAGAGCGTCAAAAATCCCCATATAAGGCATTGATTCATTCCTCAAAAACAGATAATTGATGCTACAATAAACAAAAAAATAAGATTATAAAATGTTATAATTATCAAAGATTTTAAAAAGCCGAAATGAGTGGAGAGATAAAGCCAAACAGAGAGGTTAAGAGATTTGGGAGATGAAAAAAAATACAT
>CAZROY010000150.1:0-23669 GCA_964601885.1 uncultured Sulfurovum sp.
ACTCAAAAACAAAAAGAGACTATCAATGATATTATTACAAAATTAAGCACAGACGAAAAAGAGCCGAATTTAGATGAAGAAAACAAATTGATTTTTCAAGATGATGATACAGAAAAAGTAAAAGCTATAAATTTTAGTGCAGATATTTTTTATGAAGATGAAGATAGCGTAACTGCTATAGAATTAAAAAGTGTTAAGCCAAATAGTGGAGAAATGAGAGGTGAAAAACAAAAAATTTTAGAGGGAAAAGCAGCTCTTTATCATAAATTTAAACCAAAAAAAGTTAATTTTTTTATAGCTTTTCCATTTGATCCAACAAGTAATGAAAACACTACTTATGATAAAGATAGATTTTTAAACTCTATAATAAATATGAAAAAATCTTTTGCTAAGAATGAAGTATTATTATCTGCTGAATTTTGGGATTATCTAAGTGAAGAAAAAAATACTATGCAAGAGATTTTAGATATAATAAATTCTATTGCTACTACAGATTTTATGAAAAATTTTCAATATATTCAAGATAAACAAAATTTTAAAGATGTTAAATACAAAGAAATTTTAGAACAGTGGTATTTATATCATGAAATTAGAATTTTAGATAATTATGAAAATATCAAAAAAAATATTAAAAATGATAAAAAATTTTTACGAATATTAAATAAAACACCATTTGATAATAAAGGTAAATATAATATGGATAGACAAAACATCTAACAAAACCTAGCACCGAATATGTAAACCTGTCGGTGAAGTCAGCCGTTATACACAAAAAGGATTAAGAAATGAAAAAAATTACTTCACTTAGTTTAGGAATGTCATTTTTAATAATGACTTATACTGGTATTATGTTATTTTTATGTCCACACGGTAGAGTAGCTTATTGGAGTGATTGGCATTTTCTTGGATTATCAAAAAATCAATATGGTGGATTTGAGGGGTCTATCATAATAATCAGACTTAGATAAACTTTTTATCTCTTGCTAATTTTAATGATAGACCTCTCTAACTCTACTAAACCATCGTCATTAAAGAGAATGGATTATTCTCTCTTAACTAAAGATGATATTTTTGCTTGTAGTTTAAGCCAAAGTTTATGCTCAATTGCAGGAAATCCAGAATATACTTTTCCACCTTTAAGTGATTTGGTGACACCTGATTTACCAGCGATAGTTGCAAAATCTCCAATGTGAAGATGTCCAGCAGTACCACTTTGACCACCCATAACAACATTCTGTCCTATTATAGTAGAACCTGCAATTCCCGTTTGTCCTGCCATTAATGTATGCTCTCCAATATCACAATTGTGTCCAATTTGTACTAGATTATCCAATTTTGTCCCTTTTCTAATATAAGTTGAACCAAATACTGCTCTATCAACTGTTGTATTTGCCCCAATCTCCACCTCATCTTCTATAATTGTATTTCCATTTTGATAGATTTTAATATGTTCACCTCTTTTAGTATGAGCAAAACCGTATCCATCTGAGCCAATAACTACTCCGGCATGTAAAATACAGTTTGAACCTATTTTTGAATGGTGATAGATTGTAACATTAGGATATATCACTGTATCTGAACCAATGGTGACATAATCTCCGATATAAGCTCCTGCCATAATTGTAACATTATCTCCTATTGTTACATTTTTTCCAAATCTAACTCTCTTATCAATATCACACCCTTTGCCCATATTGGGGTGACCCCCTTTGGTTACTACTTTATATGCAAATAGTTTTGAAGCCAATGCCAATTTAAGGTATGGCTCATCAGTTATTAATGGTGTAGTAGTTGATGGAAGTAAATTCACATACTTTTCATCAATAAGAACAGCTCCAGCTTTTGTGGTTGATAGTTGACTTACATATTTTGTATCATTAAAAAAGCTAATTTGGTTGGAAGTTGCACTATCTAAAGTGTGAAGACCAACTATGATTTTATCATCTCCATTAAATGATACCTCTATCTCTTTACATATTTGACTTAATTTATAACTCTCCATTATCTATCTCTCTATAGCAACAACCCCACCTCTAACAATTTCAATAGGATTATATCTATGTGTTGCATCTAAAAAATGTTTTATTCTACAAGGTTCATCTGTTACCATTCCAATAATCATATTTGCTCCAACATTGGCTATTCCGCCATTATAGGCCTGACATAGTGCTTGAATATCTGATAGGTTTTCATCTATTGGAAACTTGGCTAAAACCATCTCTTTTTCAACCATTTTATCATGCTCAACCACCTTATATACAGGTATTAACTTGTGGAGTTGTTTCGTTATCTGCTCAATTATCCTTTTACTCCCCTTTGTTACAATAGTCATTCTTGAACGGTTAGTATTGGGGATAGGTGCTACTGTTAATGTCTCTATATTATAACCTCGTCCTGCAAATAGACCAGAGACACGAGATAAAACAGAACTTTCATTCTCAACTAAAATTGATATAACTCTTCTTACATCAGCCATTACTACTTCTCCTCTTTATCTGCTAATATCATATTATATAAAGCCCCACCAGCAGGAACCATAGGTAAAACATTTTCAAATCTATCAATGGCAACATTAATAAAGGCAACTTTATCTCTCTTTATTGCATCATTTAGAGCCGTATCAAACTCTTTTTTAGTAGTAACATCATATCCAATACCTCCACAAGCCTCTGCTAATGCTTTAAAGTTTGGTTGATAACTTAAATCTGTTTCTGAAAACCTATTATCATAGAAAAATGATTGCCACTGTCTTACCATTCCTAAAAAGTGATTATTTAGTATAATATTAATTACAGGTATCTTATATTCTGATGCAGTCACCAACTCTTGAACATTCATTAAAATTGAACCGTCACCGGTAAAGTTTACAACTGTTTTTTCTGGACAACCTTTTTTAGCACCAAGTGCAGAGGGAAAACCAAATCCCATAGTTCCAAGTCCACCTGAGTTTATCCACTGTCTTGGTCTATCAAATGGATAGTGTTGTGCTGTCCACATCTGATGTTGCCCAACATCTGAAGTTATAATTGCATCTTCTCCTAATATCTCTCCCACTCTCTCAATTACCCACTGTGGTTTTAAAAGAGTATCACTATCTTGATAAGTTAATGGGTGAATTTCATCATAACGGTCTAAAACAGCTCTCCAATTACTATATCTATTTGGGTCTATCCTATTTTCTATACCGTTAATAATTTTCTCTAAAACTATAGATATATCACCTACTATAGGATAATCAATAGATACCAATTTACTAATATTGGCTGGGTCAATATCAATATGTATAATATCAGCATATTTAGCAAATTCACTAAGTTTTCCTGTTACCCTATCATCAAATCTAGCACCTAAAGAGATAATTAAATCGGTCTCACTCATTGCCATATTAGACGAGTAGTTTCCGTGCATTCCTAACATTCCTTTAAGCAGTGGATTATTATGACCCATAACTCCTCTTGCCATTAGAGTTTCAACTGCTGGAATACCACCAAGTTTAGCAAATTTTCTAACTAAGTTACTTGCATTTGATAAAACTACACCTCCACCAATATATAGTAGTGGTTTTTTAGATTTTAAAATAGCTTCTATTGCTTTTTCTATCTGTCTATTGTTACCTTTAGTTGTTGGTTTATAACTTGGAATATTTACACTTTGTGGATACTTAAATTCACCAAACTCTGCTGTTATATCCTTTGGAATATCTATAAGTACAGGTCCCGGTCGTCCACTTCTTGCTATATGAAAAGCCTCTTTTAATATTCTTGGTAACTCTTTTAACTCTCTTACTAAATAGTTGTGTTTGGTACAAGGTCTTGAAATCCCAACAGCATCAATCTCTTGAAATCCATCTGTTCCAATAAGAGATAGAGGCACCTGTCCAGAGATTACAACCAAAGGAATAGAATCCATATATGCAGTAGCAAGTCCCGTTACAGCATTTGTAAAACCCGGACCAGATGTAACCATAGCAACACCCACTTTACCTGTTGCTCTAGCATAACCATCAGCTGCATGTACAGAAGCCTGTTCATGTCTATTTAAAATATGTTCAAATCCATTTTGCTTATATATCTCATCATATACATTCATGATAGCACCACCCGGGTAACCAAAAACTGTTTTTACTCCTTCGGCTATCAGTGCTTCACAAACCATTCTCGCACCGTTCATCTTCATGAATATCTGCTCCAATCATTTAAAATTTTTATTATAGTGGGTGATTTTATCTAAAATAGATAAATATTATCTAAAATAGGAGTTTTTCTAATTATATAAACATATCATTATATAATAATATTATTTTTTATTTTAAAGCTTAAATAATACTTAAATATGTTATAATATACTTTTTTAGATTAAAAGATGATTTTTTATTATAAAGGAGGAATTGATGGAATTTTTCAAAAAGATGGGTCGGGCTATATTAATATTATCTATAAGTACTTTAAATTTATATCCATTTGAACAAAATGGGGTAAAAGATGGTAATATCAAAATATCTGCAAGTTTATATAGTAATCAAGAGGAAGATAAATATGATACCATGAATTTTAATTCACAAGTTGGTTATTTTTATAATAGTAGTGTCGAATTTCTAGTTGGTCTTCAGATAGATATTCAACAAAATGAGTTGTACTATACACTATCACCCGGTATTAATTACTATTTTTATAAAACACCAATTATAACCCCATATATTGGAGGACAAATTTTCTATAAAAATACATCAAATGAGTATATTAGAGAAAAAAAGGGAAATACCTTTTATCTTGGGACTCATCTTTTTGTCAGTGAAGACATTGCAGTTACTCCTGAATTTGGTGTAAGATATTTAGAGTTTGAAACTAAAAAAGGTACATATTTTAATACCTTTTTAACCTATTTTTTTTAATATATAAGGAAGGTACTTAGAGATGAAAAATATATCAATTTCTTTAATTTCAATCTTATTATTAGGAGGTTGCGGATTTGATAAAAAAGATTTAAATGATATTGTGCTTTTAGATGAAAATCAAAAGGTCATATATAGTGATGAGGGGGATTATGATTTAAGTGAATATCTATTCCCTGATAAAAATCAAACATACATATATCAAACTTTAAAATATAGAGATAATCAAGGAGGTAGAAGATATGATAATCAACCATTTAGAGTAAATGATAATGAAGAGGTGGTATATAGTTTATATGATACGACTCATATAAAAGAGGGTATAGATATAAACTATACAGTAGAAAACTATAGTATAAAAAAAATAGAACTTGTTAATGATTTCTATGATATTCGAGACTATAGAAGATTTGTTGATATAAATGATACATACTATAGCTATGAGCATGTTGATAATGCAACAACACTCTACCAAATAGGGTGGGTAACATGTAAGATTGAAGAGCATAAGAGTTCAAAAGAAATTTTAAATAAAGTATATAATGATGTTTTAACGCTAACATGTCAATCTGAATCGGCTCAAGGTGTTAGAGGTGAGTTTAGTGAGAAAAAAACCTTTACCTCTAGGTTATATTTTGCAAAACACATAGGTAAAATTGGAGCAATTGGAGAAGAGTGTAATACAAAAAGATATAATAGTATTTATAAAAGCTGTATGAAAACAGTTAAACAGTTAAAAGAGATTAAAAAATAGATTAGATAAAAAAAGGATAAATTATGAAAAAGTTATTAATTTTAAGTGCAATAGTTCCATCTCTATTTATAATTGGTTGTGGTTCAGGTGGAGGAGACAGTACTCCTAAAAAACAGACAGTTGAAGGGGCATTAAAATTGGGTGATGTTATATATAATGCACCACAAGATATAGATTTTAATAATAAAACAAGATTAACTCTAAAAAGAGGTAAAAATATTTATAATAAAGTGTATAATCGAATTGAGAAAGATGCACTCCCATGTAATATAAGTGGAACCTATGATGTTACACAAAATAGTGATGGTTCAGCTTCTGTAATTTATAATGAGTGTGTAGAGTATAATCAGAATACGGGATTAAATGAGTACTATCATGGAACAATTTCAATGAGTGGTGATGGAGAAAACTTTAGACTCTATGGATATAGTGAAATACCAGACTATAATAATTTTGGCACAGGAACATATTATAAAGATGTGAAAATGTATATGCACTCTGAAAATGGTATTGATGAACTTAAGATTGATGGTACTATAGAAGAGTATAACAATGGTTATGTAAGTGAAACAATGACATATACTAATCTAATTATGAAAAATAATACTGTAAAAAACTCTTGGTATTTTAAAGGTGGATTTTATGATAAAGTTGAAAATAGCTGTTTTACTGAAAATCATATTTATGATACAGATAACAATGATTGGTTAGTAGAGAGTAGTACAAATAATGATTATTGGTCATCAGGCACACTATATGTAGATAGTATGAGATATGTTTATAGTGGAGATAGTGTAACTGTTACAAAAGGTGATATATCTACAACTTTTAAACAACAAGAGTTAATAGATGGATTAAAGGAGGAGAGAAGTTCAACCGATTGTAATCTCTAATATTTGAAAAATAGCTTAGAGTTTTTATAAAACTCCGCCATTTATGGCGGGTTAATAACAGGTTAATCTATAGTTTGATTATTACTTGGATAGTTGATAACACTATATATGGGTGTGTCTATCTCTTTTTTTCCATTTAAGAAAGTAAGCTCAATAATAAAACAGCATTCGACACATTTAGCATCTACTTTATTAATTAGATTTGCGGCAGCCTTTGCAGTACCTCCTGTTGCAATTAAGTCATCAATGAGTAAAACTCTTGCCCCTTTTTGATGTCCGAAAGCATCTATATGTATCTCTACCTCATCAAATCCATACTCTAATGAATATTTTTCAGCTACAGTGGTATATGGTAATTTTCCCTTTTTACGAACAGGAACAAATCCAACCTTTAATCTATCAGCCAATATTGAGCCAAATATAAATCCTCTAGCATCAATACCCGCTATATAGTCTAAATCATACTCTTTATATCTAGTTTCAAGATGACTCATTAAAGTATTTAGAGCTTTTTGGTTATTTAAAAGTGTTGTAATATCTCTAAATATAATCCCCTTTTTGGGAAAATCTGGAATATCTCTGATACTATCTAATATTATATCTCTGTCCTCTTTTAATAATTGTGACATTTTATTACCTTTTAATTTATTTTATAATTATAATCTTTTCTTCTTATAAACTACCAAACCCAACTGCTAACGATGAGAGGATTTCTGCTAAGAGTTATTAGAAAAAATATATATTATAAAACTTTATTTTATTATAAACTTAAATTCTAATGTGATATACTAAAATAAAATTTATAAAGAAATGGCAGGGAATAGGTATGAGAGTAGAAAAAGTTGAATATAGAGATAATAGTTGGCATATACACAAAAGAAATATATTTGGAAATACCGATATAGTTTTTACATTTGGAGATAGAGAGGCTATAAAAAATAGAGATATATATGAAAAGTTAAAAAAAATATATCCTAGTGCAGATATTGTAGGTTGCTCTTCTAGTGGAAATATATTAGGTGATAGTGTTTCTGAATGCACAATAGTAGCCACTGCTGTAGTTTTTGATAGAAGTAGTGTTAGAATTGCAACAAAAGACTTTAGCCCCATAGATAATCAAAAAGAGGTTAGTAAAAAATTAATATCTATTTTACCTAAAGAAAATTTGAAACATATTTTTATATTATCTGATGGATTAAATATGAACGGTTCTGCTTTGGTTTATGGTGCAAATGAGGTTATAAAGCATAATGTACCAATTACAGGAGGATTGGCAGGAGATGGATTAGAACTTGAAGAGACAGTTGTTAGAGTAAACTCAATTGCTAAATCAAATCGTGTTGTTGCTATTGGCTTCTATGGAGATAGTATATCAGTTAAGAGTGGCTGTTATGCTGGTTGGAGTGAATTTGGAATTTTGCGAAAAATTACAAAATCAAAAGATAATATTGTATATGAGATAGATGGAAAACCGGCATTAGAGCTTTATAAAAAATATTTAGGTGAATATGCTAATAATCTTCCTCAAAGTGCTTTAAATTTCCCTATTAGTATAAAAGCATCAATTTCAGATAGTGCTATTATTCGTTCTGTTTTAGGTGTAGATGAAAAACATAATGCTCTCATATTTGCAGGAGATGTTCCAGAAGGATATTTAGGGCGACTAATGAAAACTAATATAGACCACTTAATTGATGGTTCAAAACTAGCAGCCAAACAGATAGAGAAAGTAAATCACAATACAGCATTAGGATTGGTTGTTAGCTGTATTGGTAGAAAACTTGTATTACAACAGCTTACAGATGAAGAGTTGGAAAGTGTATCTGATACATTAGGTAGTAATGTAGAACTAATAGGATTTTACTCTTATGGTGAACTTGCCCCATTTTCAGATAAACTTTTATCATGTAATTTACATAATCAAACAATGACTTTAACAGTTATATATGAAGATTAACCATCTAACTCTAATCTAAAAGGTAAAACTTGGAGATTTTTAAGTAACTAACTTATTTTCAAGTATTAGGAAATTTTTTTATAAAGGAGAAAAGGCTCTACTCAGTCTCTTAAAGGACTATGTCTCTGAGCTTAAATTAACAATGAATAGACTTTTAAAACGACAAATTAAACACGCTTTTGGAAAAGATTTTGATATTAGTACACTTGATGCTAAAACAAGAGATTTTATTAATCGTGTAGAGACAGCTTATGAGGGATTTAATAACGAAAAAAAGTTTTTAGAACATACCATTAAAATCAATTCAGAAGAGTTAACAGAAGCCTATGAGACAATAGAGGAGTATAATCTATCTTTAAGAGATGAGATTGGTGAGAAAAAGATTATTTTTCAACAATATACAGAAGCCATTGATGCCAGTTATTTGGTCTCGAAAACTGATAAAGAAGGGATTATTACATACGCCAATGAACAGTTTATAAAAGTTTCAGGTTATAGTAAATATGAACTATTGGGAAAATCTCATAATATCGTCAGACACCCCGATGTTCCATCTTCACTATTTGAGGAGTTGTGGAGAACTATTAAACAGAAAAAGGTGTGGAGGGGAGAGATAAAAAATATGTCTAAACATGGAAAAGTATATTTTGTATATGCTACAATATTTCCATTAGTAGATAGTAAAGGAAATATTATTGAGTATATTGCTATCAGAAACAATATTACAAAAAGAGTCGAAACTGAGAATAAACTAAAACGACAAGAGCAATATAATAAAATGATATTTAATAATCAAGAGAATATTGTATTTACTGCCACTAAATCCTCTGGTATTATTGAGGCAAATCAAAAATTTTTAGAAACATTTGGATTTGACTCATTTTTCTCATTTAAAAATCAATATGCTTGTATTTCTGACCTATTTATAGAAAAAGATGGCTATTTAAGAACTAGTACAAAAGATAGACATTGGACTCAAGATGTATTTGATGAACCTGATAAAATTCATAAAGTACTTATTAAAGATAGACATGGATTAGAGAGAATTTATAATGTTCATATAAATAGTATAGAGTTTGAGGCTGAGGAGCTTATGATAGCAAACTTTACAGATATTACAGAGCTTGAGTATGCAAGAGAAATAGCCGTTGCTTCAGAGAAGGCAAAATCAGAATTTATGGCAAATATGAGTCATGAGATTAGAACACCAATGAATGGTATTATAGGATTTACAGAGTTACTATTTAAGAGTAATTTAGAGCCAAAACAGAGACAGTTTACAGAGTATATTAGAAATTCAACTAAAGTACTATTAGATATAGTAAATGATATTTTAGACTTTTCAAAAATAGAAAGTGGTAATCTAAATTTAGATTTAACACCCACTAATCCATTTATAGATTTACGGTCTGCCATGACTATCTTTAAATCCCAAGCAACTCAAAAAAATATCTCCTTTATTGTAAATATAGACTCCTCTATTAGTGAGTGTTTAATCATGGATAAATTAAGAGTTATTCAAATATTAACAAATCTAGTTAATAATGCTATTAAGTTTACACCAGAAAATGGTACAGTTGATATGTCTGCTAAACTTATATCAAGTGTAAATGGTAAAGAGAAGATACTATTTTCTGTAACAGATACAGGTATTGGAATACCACAAAATAGATTAGAGACCATATTTAAATCTTTCATACAAGCAGATAGTAGTACTACTAGAAAATTTGGAGGTACAGGACTTGGTTTAACAATTGGGGCATCATTGTGTAATCTTATGGGAACTCAATTACAAGTTGAGAGTACAGAGGGGAAAGGGAGCCGTTTTTTCTTTGAAGTTGAGTTTGAGATATGTAATTCAACTCCAACCTTAGCTACCCAAGCAAAATATAGTCCAATCTATGTTTTAGACCATAATGGAACAATTTATGATAATGTTATAACCCAATTAAAACATTTTGGATTAAAAATTCTGACCGGTTCGTTTGAAGAGCTATTATGTGGAGATAATAGAGATATTATTATTATTACATTTAACCATAAACAGTATAAACCATTAGAGACAATCTCATCTAAGATAATTTTAATCGATGATACAAAAGAGGCTTTTGTTTTAGCAAGAGAGGAGAATATACTATATCATATTGGATTTTTTGATGAGGCACCATCTATTTTATATAATGCTATTTTAAACTACACCATGTCACCACAAAGTGAAAAGCTTTTAACCAATATAAACTCAAAAGAGGACTCCTTAAAAGTTTTAGTTGTAGAGGATTATGAGATGAATAGAATTTTAATAGAGGAGATGTTAAATAGCTTTGGAATTACTCCTGATTTTGCATTTGATGGAGCAGAGGCTATTGAAAAGGTAGAGGATAATCGTTATGATATAATATTTATGGATATTAATATGCCAACCATGAATGGAATTGATGCCACTAAAATATTACGAAAAAGAGGTGTGACAATACCAATTATAGCCCTTACTGCAAATGCACTTGAAGGGGATAAAGAACACTATATATCAGAAGGTATGGATAACTATCTTAGTAAACCCATAGATATAAATGAGCTAAAAGCACTATTAATAAAATATAACAAAAATACTCATAAGAGAGAAATAACTAAGAGCAACAAAGAGATTATAGAAAAAAAAGATATTATTAAAGATAACAGAAGAGTAAAGCTTAATAATAAACTATTTGTCAACTCTCTATTAGAAGCTAAAAAGAGTATGCAGTTTAGTACCCCTATCATTATAAGACTATTTAACTCTTTTGTCGAAAATTCAATAAAAAATATACAACAACTTGTATCTGCCATAGAGAGTAAAAATGAAAAAATAATATATCAATCAGCACATGCTCTCAGAGGGATAGCTTTAGCTCTAAAGTTTTTAGAAATAGGAGAATTATGTAACAAAATAGAGTATGGAATAAAAGAGAAGCAGAATATTGATTATGAAGCTCTTATAAATGAATTAGAAGAGTATATAGCCTATATTAAAAAAAATAAAAGTGCTATCATTAAAGAATTAGAAAGATAGTTATGAACTACCAAATTAAGAAAAATGATTAGGATTTCAGCTATTTAGTTGTTAAAAACAGATATAATATTGCCAAGATGAAAGATGAGAGTGTGGAAAATATATCTCTTCTCAATTTGGATTCGGCTCTTCTATACAAAGATTAATCTCTTTGAGAAGTTATATATTTACAAAAGGTACGACAATGGCAAAATTGGTTAATGGAACTATAAAATGGTTTAATAATGAAAAGGGTTATGGGTTTATTAAACAGTCAACAGGAGGGGCTGATATATTTGTACATTTTAAACAAGTTAATAACCCAAGTGGTGGTCGTGTTTCTCTTGCAGATGGTCAAGCTGTAACATTTGAAATTGGTCAAGGTAGAAAAGGTCCACAAGCCGAAAATGTAACTGTAGTATAGTTATTTAATATCTCCGTTTTAAAAAGCTCCTCAATGGAGGAGTGATTTGCTCTATAATATATGGATTTATCTCACTTATAATCATGAAATATCACGGCAAGTAACTGTTACGGAAAAAGCTATAAAAACATAAACTTTCTATAGATATTTATGAACGGCATACTTTTAGCATATTATTGATACAATTGCGTTAAAAAATATGGATTTTATATGCAAAGATTTGAAACTTATCTCAAAAATAATTTACCAAGAGTAGATAGTTTTCACCCAAACTATAATGATGCTCTGGCTAGAATGCTACTAGCGGGTGGTAAAAGGTTTCGACCTTTGCTATTATTATCTGTTGTAGAGGCGTATGAACCACTTTTATATGATGGAGCATTAGCACCGGCATTGGCAGTTGAGTTTCTGCACACATATTCACTTATACATGATGACCTACCGGCTATGGATAATGCACCATTGCGTCGAGGATTTGAAACTCTACATATTACTTATGATGAAGCGACAGCCATTTTGATAGGTGATGCTCTAAATACAGAGGCATTTTATCATATATCAAAAGCTCCACTTAGAGATGATATTAAAATAAAACTTATTGAGGTTTTATCAAGAGATGGTGGAACTTATGGAATGGTTTTAGGTCAAGCAATAGATTTATACTTTGAAAAAAGAGCATTGAGTCTTCAAGAGGTTAAATTTTTACATACACATAAGACAGCAAAACTAATAGCTACAAGTCTTTTAATGGGTGCTATCATTGTTGATTTAAACAAAGTAGAGCAAGATAGACTCTATAGTTTTGGAATAGATTTAGGTATTCTATTTCAAATTCAAGATGATATAATGGATATAACTAGAAGTGATGAAGAGGTTGGCAAAACAACAGGTAATGATATAGATAAAAACTCCTTTATTAATATTATAGGATTAGAGAGAAGTATAGAGGAGGCTGAAACACTAGCTAAAGATTTAGAAAATAGATTTAAACTATTTAATCCTCCTCTACAAAAAGCATTAAAACCAATTATAATAGATTATCTATATAGACATAGATAGTTTTTGTAGTGTAAAATAGTTGATTTTATACTGCCAAATCTATTTTAAGGAAACAGAATAAATGACACAACAGAATATTATGCGTAAAAAGATGGCAAATACGCTTAGATTTTTATCAGCAGATATGGTACAAAAGGCTAATTCAGGACACCCCGGTGCACCTATGGGTTTAGCTGATATTGCTGTAGTTCTTAGTGAACATCTCAAACACAATCCTAAAAATCCAAAATGGTTAAATAGAGATAGGTTAGTGTTCTCAGGTGGACACAGTTCTGCATTAATATACTCTCTCCTTCACCTTTGGGGATATGATGTTAGCCTAGATGACCTTAAAAACTTTAGACAATTGGACTCTAAAACACCCGGACACCCGGAATATGGAGATACAGCAGGGGTAGAGATTACAACAGGTCCACTTGGACAAGGGGTTGCTAATGCTGTTGGCTTTGCAATGGCTGAAAAATATACAGCAGGTTTAGTCAATTCTGATAGCTGTAAACTGATTGACCATAAGGTTTACTGTATATGTGGAGATGGAGATTTACAAGAGGGTATATCCTATGAGGCGTGTGCATTAGCCGGACATTTGCAACTTAATAATATAATATTAATCTATGATAATAATTCCATAACAATAGAGGGAGATACAGCTATATCTTGGAGTGAAGATGTAGAGGCTAGATTTAAAGCTCAAAATTGGGAGGTTAAAAAGATAAATGGTCACTGTTATGATGATATAGATAGAGTTTTATATGAGGTAAAAGATGCAACTAAACCTACTATCATTATAGCAAATACAATTATAGGTAAGGGTGCTGTAGATTTAGAGGGATCTGCTTCTACACACGGAACTCCTCTTGGTGCAGATACGATAAAAGAGTCAAAAATCAAAGAGGGATTTCCAACTGATGAGTTCTATATTCCTGAAGATGTACTTTTAAGATTTAGATGTGCAGTAGAGAGAGGTGAACTACTAGAGAAAGAGTGGATACATCTACATAAACAGGCACCACTAATTGAACAAAATAAGGCTATGGATAGACTCCTAAACCCTAATTTCTCTTTAATTGATTATCCGGATTTTAGCAATATAAGAGAGATTGCCACAAGGGAGAGTAATGGTCAGATTTTAAATGCAATATCAAAAGTACTACCTAATTTTATTGGAGGTTCTGCTGATTTAGCACCATCAAATAAGACAGAGTTAAAAAATATGGGTGATTTTCCAAAAGGTAAAAATATCCATTTTGGAATTAGAGAACATTCAATGGGAGCAATTACAAATGCAATGGCACTATATGGTACTATTATTCCATTTAATGCTACATTCTTTGTATTTTCAGACTATTTAAAACCTAGTATTAGAATAGCCTCTATTGCAGGTATTCAAAACTTTTTTATATGGACACATGATAGTATAGGTGTTGGAGAAGATGGCTCTACTCATCAGCCAATAGAACAGCTTACTCAATTTAGAGCATTACCAAATTTCTATCTATGGAGACCTGCTGATGCAACTGAAAATGTAGAAGCTTGGAAAGTGGCTTTAACTATTAAAGCACCTCATGGATTTGTATTGTCTCGTCAAAAATTAAAAACCTTAAAACCGAAAAAAGATTTTGGAGATGTCTCACGAGGTGCTTATATTGTTAAAAAGCGAAAAGATGCAAATCTTACACTTATGGCAAGTGGTAGTGAGGTTATGTTATCTTTACAATGTGCATGTCACTTGGAGATTTTGGGAATTAGAGCCAATGTTGTATCCGTTCCATGTCTTGATTTGTTTAATGAACAAGATAGTAAGTATCAAGAGCAGGTTATAGATAAAAATACAAAAGTTTTAGCAGTTGAGGCAGGAAGTGCTATAGAGTATTATAGATATGCCGATGATGTATTGGGAATGAATAGTTTTGGTGCATCTGCTCCGGCTGATAAACTCTTTAAAAAGTTTGGATTTACAAATGAAAATCTAATGAGAAGAGCATGTAAGCTCATGGGTGTAGAGTATAAAGCTGTTGATTTGGGTATTGTTAAAACAGATTAATGCTTTATTTATCTTATTTAAGTATAATTTATCAATTTAAATCAATCTATAAGGAAAAAAATGATTAGAAATGGTATTAAAATCGCTTTAAGTTCACTATTATTGGTCACTCTTAGTAGTGCTAGTGAGAGTTATGGAACTGTTAATGGTGAAGAGATAACAAAAGAGGAAGTTGCTCAAGTGATGGGACCTCAAACTATGCAGTTTGATACTCTTAATGGTGACATGAAAAAAAGAGTACTTAATATACTAGTAGATAGAAAACTATTAGCCCAAAATGCGTCTAAATCTGGTCTTGAAAAGAGTGAAGCTTATAAAAAAAAGTTGGAGAGTATTAAGAAAGATTTGCTTTTAAATGTATGGATGGAAGAGGAGGCTAAAAAGATTGAAAAGAGTACAACAGAGGCTGAATTGAAATCTTTTTATGAAAAAAATAAAGATAATTTTAAAATCCCTGCACAGTTAAAAGCTAGACATATTTTAGTTAAAACCGAGACTACAGCAAAAGATATTATAAAAACTCTAAATAATGCAAAAGATGTTAAGACGGAGTTTATTAAACTTGCAAAAGAGAAATCAACAGGACCTTCTGGTAAAAATGGGGGTGATTTGGGTTGGTTTCCTCTAAATAGAATGGTTCCAGAATTTAGTAAAGCAGCTGACAAGCTAAAAAAAGATGAATTTACAAAAGAGCCTGTAAAAACTCAATTTGGTTATCATATTATATATCTTGAAGATAGAAAATCAGCTAGTCAGAAAAAATTTGATGAGGTAAAAGAGCAGATTAAAGCATTAGTAAATAGAAATAAATTCAATAAACTAATTGAGAATACTGTTAAAAAGCTAAAGGCTAGTGCTAAAATTGAGTTAAAACAATAGTTTAATTTAATACCCGTTCTATAAACCTCGCTGTTAAGGGCGAGGTAATTCAAATAGATATAAGATTGTACCGTATAATTAGATTAAAACATGAGAAGAGATAACTATAAAATATCAATTCCTATATTATTATTTATTTTAGGAGTAATCTATCTCAAAATAATAACTACAACTATTACTACAGATGGCTCTATATTTACTATATACTCTAGGATTAATCAAAATGCAAATTTTCATATAAAAACGGAATATAAAAAAAGCAAACTTATATGTAATGGAAAGATTATTAATATAGATATAGATAAAGAACATGACTATTTCTACAGAGGAGAAGAGCAGATAACTATTTTGCTACATAAAGGGGATAATATCTGTAAGGCTCAATATATAAATAAGATAAAACAGAAAATTACCTTTATAGATTTTATAGTTCTATTTATATTAATGGGCATTTCTCTCTTTATTCTGCTTTTTTATCTATTTATATCCATTTTAAAGAGGTTTAATTTAACAAAGAGTGGCAGTAGCCAAGAGAATAATAAAATCAAAGTGAAATGGATATTTTTTATTGTTATAGCACTTGGTGTGGTTATTCGACTTTTATATTTTAATAAATATGGAATTATGTTGTTTCAACATGATTGGCAGGGACATATTAACCTTATTAAGTATATGGCTCAAAACTACTCTATGCCCAATATGCCAAATAAGGGTTGGGAATATCCCCAACAACCGTTATATTATATTATAACTGCTATCATCTATAACTTATTTCTGCTATTTGATTTTACACCAAAAGAGGCACTCCATTATGGAGTTGGCAACTTTTCACTCTTATGCTCCGCTATTTTTCTCATCTTTAGTTATAAGCTTCTGGAAATTTTAACTCAAAATAGATGGATACAAATTATTGCTATGCTCTTTTTAGCTCTTACTCCATCTTTAGTATATATGAGTGCTAGAGTAAATAATGATACTCTTGTAATGGCACTATCTGTTATTGCACTATTTTTTGCTATTAAATCATATCAATATGATTTTAATAAATACTTTTATAGTGCATTAATATCTGTTAGTCTCCTATTTTTAACTAAAATCTCCACCGCACCAATTGAGTTATTTCTTTTTACCCTATTAATTATAAATTATATTAGAACTAAAAGAGAGAGAGAGTTATTAATATTCTCTTTTGTTGGCTTTTTCTTACTCTCCTTAACACTTTGGCATCTCTATACACCTTTGAGTGGAGGTTTCTATATGGTAAATAGTGCCAAATTTCCGAAACAGACAATAGAGCATTTAGATAGTAGTTACTTTTTATCATTTCACATTTTTGATTTAATTAAAGAGGGTTATAGCCATGTGTTTGGAGCTGATACCATTAGATACTCTTTTCCGACATATCAATATGGAACTATGTTTTTTGGGGAGTTTGACTATAAATATTTTTTTAGTAAAAACGAGTATATATTATCTGTCATGAAATCTACTTTATTTCTAGGACTTCTCTATCCATTAGGTTTTATTGGATATTTGGTTAATCTATATAGAGAGATTTTTATTAATAGATTACTATTTATTATCTTACTTATAAATTTGGCTCTAATACTAAAATTTATCTTCTCATACCCATCTATATGCAATAGTGATTTTAGATATTTTGTTCCATCTTTTACAATTTTGGGGTTTATATTTGCAAAAGGATTATATTATATTTCCTCTTATCATAGATGGACATGGTATATTATAAATATTTTACTCGGTTTACTATTTGGAGGGGAGATAATATTTTTTTATTTATTAATTTAACAAAAAAGAGGTTAATAAAATATGCAATCAACAAAAATTATAGGTGATAAAAGTGAGGATAGAGCAGTTCTTTTTTTAGAAAATTTAGGTTTTAATATAATTGAGAGAAACTATTATGCTAGAAAATTGGGAGAGATAGATATTATTGCAATTCAAGATGAGGTGTGGCATTTTATAGAGGTAAAATCATCACAAGCAGATTTTAATCCTATATATAATCTAACTCCTACCAAATTAAGACGAATTATAAATTCCGTATATTACTATCTACAAACGAACAATTTAGATGTGCCATTCTCTATTGATGTGATAGTTATTAGAGGAGAAAAGATAGAGTTTTTAGAAAATGTCACAATATAAAGCTCTATTTTTTGATTAACATCATCACACTTTTATAAACATTTTGATACTCTAAACAAAAACTATAAAATGGATAAATATGTTAATAGATGGACATGGAAGAGTCGTTAATTATCTAAGGGTTTCAGTTACAGAGAGATGTAATTTTAGATGTCAATACTGTATGCCTGAAAAACCCTTCTCTTGGGTTCCAAAAGAGAATTTACTCTCTTTTGAAGAGCTATTTCTATTTATAAAGGTAGCAATTGACGAAGGGGTTAATAAAATTCGCATTACGGGTGGAGAACCTCTTTTAAGAGAAGATTTAGACTCTTTTGTAAAAATGATACATGATTATAAACCAGATATAGATTTGGCCATAACTACAAATGGTTATCTATTACCAGAGAGTGCTAAAAGATTAAAAGATGCAGGGCTTAAACGGTTAAATATTTCACTTGATACTCTTAAACCAGAGATTGCTCAAAAAATTACACAAAAAGATGTGCTTGATAAAGTTTTAAAGGGGATAGATAGAGCTTTAGAGGTTGGTTTAGGTGTTAAAATTAATATGGTTCCTCTAAAAGGTATCAATGATATAGAGATATTGGATATACTGCACTATTGTAGAAAGAGAGGTATTAAAGTTAGATTTATAGAGTATATGGAGAACCGCCATGCTTTAGGTACCATTCAAGGAATGCATGGAAAAGAGATTTTAGAAAAGGTAAAAGAGGCTCATACCATACAAGCTTTAGGTAGAGAGGGTTCTAGTCCATCTTTTAACTATAAAATAGAAGATGGATATGAGTTTGGACTAATTGACCCACATAAACATGATTTTTGTGAGAGTTGTAACCGTATTAGATTAACAGCTGAAGGGAATTTAATTCCATGTCTATATTTTGATGAGGCATTAAGTATTGCTAAAGCTGTTAAAAGAGGTGATATTGAGAGTGCTAGTGAGATTTTAGCCCAAGTTTTAAAAGATAAACCCAAAGAGAATAGATGGAGTATAGATAATGATAAGGATATATCAACTAGAGCATTTTATGAAACGGGAGGTTAAGATGAATAGAGGAATGACTATATGTTTTATTTAACTGAACAGTTCTTTTCCATTCAAGGAGAAGGAAAATATGCAGGTATTCCATCATATTTTTTAAGAACAGGAGGGTGTAATCTCTCATGTTCAGGATTTGGAGCAAAATATAGAATTAATGGCTTAGAGTGTTTGGGGTGTGATACCTATTTTGCAGTCGATTCCTACTTTACATCGCAATGGAGTAAGATAACTGATGCAAAAAAATTTATTAAAAATTTAGATGCACGGTTTAAACAGATAGGCTATTTACCACATGTTGTCATTACAGGTGGAGAACCTCTTTTATATCATTCAGATAAAGTATTTTATACTATTATCAAATGGTTAGTTAATAAGGGTATATTAATTACTTTTGAGACAAATGGAACTATAGAGATAAATTTTAATAAGTATCCTGCATATAGACAAGCCATATTTGCACTATCTATAAAACTTAGTAATTCAGGTGAGCCGTTTCATAGACGAATTAATTTTAATGCTATAGATATGATTGTGAACAACTCAAGAGATAGTTTTTTTAAATTTACAATTACTAAAAGATTGATTGAAACAACGGCACTTGAGGAGATAGCAATAGCTACTCAAAACTATAAAAATCCAACTATATACTGTATGCCTGTTGGTGAAAGTAGAGCAACTATTTGGCATAATGATAGAGCTGTATTTGAATTTTGTATGGAGTATGGATTTTACTATAGTGATAGATTACATATTCGAGTTTTTGATATGACACAAGGGGTTTAATGAGTTGTAATTTATTTAACAAAAAATAACTTTTTTTATCTGATTTTAATTTAAATATAATATAATATATTTAAACACAAAAGGATAGATGATATTATGGAAAGATTATTACTCTATTATATACTAGATACATTAATAGGCGTATCAATTGGTATATTTTTATCAAATCTGTTTTTAAAAAAAAGATTTAAAACTAAATTAGAACTACTCAATAGAAATATTAAAGAGAAAGAGAGGTGTCTTGTAGAGTTAGAGAATGAATGCGATAGTAAAAGAGATAAACTTGATAAAATAGTCATAGATAGTATTATATGTAAAGCAGAACTACTACATGCCTCAAACAGTTTAAGAAAAAAGTCTGATGAACTCTATAGAGTGCAAGATAAATTAGATAATATAAAACATAGAGTGGCTAATATAGAAAAAATAGAGCAGAAAAATAGACAACTTATAAATGAACTATCTAAATTAAAAGAGAAAAATAAAGAGTTAGAAAGTTCTAGTCAAAATAGTATGCTTTTAGAGGAGTCTGAACGGCTAAAAAAGATAATTCAAGAGAGGGATAAGGAGCTTGATACTATTCATAAAAGAGAGGAAGAGGAGAAATTACACTTTTTTAAAATATCAAAAGACCAATTTAAACAGATAGAGAACCGATTAAAAGAGTATAAGACAAAGAGCGATAAACTAGAAAAGGAACATGTTAGATTTATAACTGTAAAAAATCATACAGATACAAATACAGATAATATTCTGCAAAAAACTGATGACTCTTTTGTTAAGATTTCAAATATTAGCAATTCCAGTTTTTCAAAAGATAACTCTAAAAAAATATCTAAAAGCTAAATAGTTTTAGCTCTAACTATTTTGAAAGTAGGGATATAAGAAACATTGTGATATAATCCGTTTGACAAAAAATCAAGTCAAATTCAATTACGATAAGGACTACCGTATTGGTTGGAGTTTTTAAGAAGCTTCATCATTTATGGCAAGGTGGTTCATATATAATTACAAGCAATTTAAAATATAAGGACAGAAATGTTAGAAGGTATTATTAGAAAGAGTATCGGCTCAGCTTCAGCAAGAAGACTAAGAAGAGATGGTTATCTAACAGCTAACATCTATGCTAAGGGTATAGAGAATATTCAAGTAGCATTTAAAAGAGGCGATTTTCTTAAGTCAGTAAGAAAAAAAGAGAACTTAACACTAGATATAAAAGTTGATAATAAAGAGTTAAAAGTGGTTATTCAAGAGTATCAACTACATCCAATTAATGGTGATATTATTCATGTTGACCTAAGAGTTGCCATTCCAAATCAAGTTACAAACTTTTTAGTTCCTGTAAGAACTGTGGGTACTCCAAAAGGTCTTAAAAATAAGGGTGTATTGGTTCAATCCAAAAAACGACTTAAGGTAAGAGGGGCTATTGAAGATATGCCAAAAGAGTTTGTTTTAGATGTTACACCTCTTGATAGAGATGATGCAATTCTTGTTAGAGATATTCAAGCACCTGCTAACTGTCGCCTTATGGATAGAGCTGATGTTGCTATCTGTGGTGTAATTAAAGCAAAATAATGTTTCTTGTCGTAGGTCTGGGTAATCCCGGAGATAGATACGAAAATACACGACACAATATCGGTTTTAGGGTCATTGATAAATTAGTTAATGACTCTAATGCTAGAGATATATCAAAATATTCATTTTATGGCAAACTATATAAATCAAATCAGACTCTTTTTTTAAAACCAACGACCTTTATGAATTTATCTGGTAAGAGTGTTATTGCTGTTAAAAACTTCTATAAAATAGATATAGAAAATATCACTGTTATCCATGATGATATAGACCTACCCTTTTCTGCACTTAAAGTTAAAATAGGTGGAGGAAATGGCGGACACAATGGTTTAAAATCTATTGATAAAGTGATAGGTCAAGGGTATATTCGAGTTCGTATGGGTATTGGCAAACCAAAAAATAGAGGAGAGATTATAGGTTTTGTCCTAAATGATTTCTCTTATGAGGAAGAGCAGATAATCAATAAATGGATAGAATATACAGCCAAAGTAGTAAAAAAGTTAGAATATAGCAATCTTGAAGAGATAAAATCAAAATACTCTTTGAAATCATTTAAAGGGTAGAATAGGTGTTTTGGTATGTTTTAAAACATTATGCAAAAAACATGCTGATAATACTTTTTGCTCTATCTTTTCTTTTTACAGGATTGGATTTTTTAATAGGTGGAGTCTCTTTTGCCTCCTTTAATATAAAAGTTCTATATATCTTTAATAGATGGCAAGAAGCACTAAATCTCCTTTATCCATTAGCTATTATTTTTGGTGGAATATGGACAAAAATATCTTTTATTAAGCAGAATACTCTTAGTGCATTATACGCTTTAGGGGTATCAAGAGTTGAACTATTTCGTCCCTTTTTTTTTCTTTCATTTACACTCTATTTATTATTTGTAGGATTAAATTTTACCCAATTTGCAATAGCTTCAGATATAGCAAATAGCATTAAACAACACAAATATAATAGTAAATATACAGAAGATTTATTTTTTAAATATAATGACAGTTTCGTGTATATAAAAAGATTACTACCAAAAGAGCAGAGAATAGAGAAGTTAACACTTTTTAAACTAAAAAATAATAGGGTAGTAGAGATACAAGAGGCAAAGGAAGCTAAATATATTGGTTTAAAATGGAAAGCTTTTGATGTCACTGTTAAAAAAATTATATATGATAATAATCAAAAAAGATTAAAAATAGAATATTTAAAAACCATAGAGACTCTTCAAAATTATAATCCAAAAATATTACACTCCATTTATGAAAATAGAAAATTAACTCTCTATGAAAGTTTAGTAGCAAAAAGACTTCTATCTACACAAGGTTTAGGAACATATAAGGTTCGTGCTGATATTTATAATAAAACTGTTATGCCACTTTTTTCTATTGCACTTTTAATGATACTTCTCTTTAGATTTCCATTTCATGCAAGATATATTAATATTGTAGCCGTTACAACAAAAGCTTTAGGAGGAACACTTTTTATTTGGGGAGTTCTTTTTGCCTCTTATAGAATAGGTTTAAATGGGGTTATATCTCCAGAAATAGCTACAATTATGCCTATAGTTATATTATGGAGCTATGCGGTTTATATTTTAATAGAAGCAAAAAAAAGAATATAAAAATTATACTGAAATGGGGTTAGTCGCTACCTTAAAGTTCTTAGGGGCGTGTAGTTTAGTCCATGAATTTCATAAAATAGTGACTTTAAAGGGATTACCTCTAGTGTAGTGATTTAATCTCTTCAATAGTCAATCCTGTTTTAAGGGAAATCGTATCAATATCCAATATATCTAACAAACTTTTGGCTATCTCCATTTTGGCTTTTTTTTCCCCTTCTTTTATCCCTTCTTTTTTTCCTTTTTTTAATCCCTTTTCTAATCCCTTTTTCTCTGCCGTATATAAAAGCGACTCTTTATATAATCTATTCTCTTCTCGTCTTCTATAAACTGCTCTATCCTTATCTCCAAGCTTCATTACATCTAATGCCTCTTTAGCTTTCTCCAATCCTTTGGCTTTGAATTTATCTTGTATCTCCTCATTTTTTAGAAAATATATCCACTCATCAAGACTATTTTTTGCTACATCATTAAATTGATTGACCCTAAGAACATAATATTCAGGATATATATCCGAAATATTTTCTATATTGAAATCCTCTTTTTGTCTATA
>CAZROY010000151.1:0-7199 GCA_964601885.1 uncultured Sulfurovum sp.
TCTTTCTGATTTTTAAAAGAGTTCTATTATGGCAGTAAAAGAGATTATTTATAAAAAAGAGTTATTTAAACTTAGTTATGAGATATTAAATCCTCACGCAAAAGTAGGAATTTTAATTCTGCATGGGTGGGGTAGTAGTAAAGAGATAATGAAACAGGCATTTGGTAGAGAGTTTAAGAATTATAGACAGACCTATCTGGATTTACCCGGATTTGGGGGAAGTAGCAATAGTATGATATTGACAACTCAAGATTATGCCTATATTGTGAAACTTTTTATTAATGCAATAGGGTTAAAACCGAATATTATTATGGGTCACTCATTTGGTGGTAAAGTTGCAACACTCTTAAATCCTCCCCATTTAGTTCTACTCTCTTCGGCTGGAATAAGAGTAAAAAAGCCTCCATTAATAAAGCTAAAGATTGCACTATTTAAACTTTTAAAACCGTTGGGTTTAAATAGAATACGGGAACTATTTATCTCTCCTGATGCAAAGGGAATGAGTCATGAGATGTATGAGACATTTAAAAATGTAGTAGATGAAGATTTTGAGCCATTTTTTTCAAGATATAGTGGAAAAGCCTTTCTATTTTGGGGGAAAGATGATACTGCTACACCTCTTTATACAGGGGAAAAAATAGCATCGATTATAGATAATAGTACTCTTTATCCTTTAGAAGGAGACCATTTTTTCTTTTTAAAACATGCCAATTTTATTGCTAAAGAGATTTCTAAAATTTAATAAAAAAATTAATATTTATATTTAAGATAACCTTTAATAAGTTTGTAATTAAAAAAGGGAAAAAAATAAAAATGATACTATTAAAAGTTATCTATATATGAGAGCCTCTAGGGAAATAAGGGGGAGTTGGGGACAAAGGCTCTCATATAGAAATTATACCAAAAGAAATTGATAAAAAGAAGTAAATTTGTAAAAAACATTAAAAAAAACTTAAATTTTAAATATTAAGAAGTTTTTAATGTTCAATGTTATTTAAAGTTGATATTATTTGAATAATTTAAGTTAAATTTTATTTTTGCCACCTTTCTTTTTTTCTTTTGCCTCTGCTATATCTCGTCTTAATATAGTATAACTCGGCAGTTTAATCGGTAAAATAATACTATTTAAATCGCCACTATGGATACAATGAAACTCTTTACCTGTAGTGGAGACTATCTTTTTAAATATAAGATAAAAACTATCTCCTCTTTTTTCTATTTTACAATCGCTATTTTCTACCTCTTCTATATTAACACCAATAGGAAGAACTATCTCTACACTATCACCAATACAAGTTTTATCTTTACATTTCCAAGTTAATCCATCTTCACTTACAAGTCCAGCAACTTGATGAGTTCCATCTTGAATAGTAAATTGATGAGATTGAGTATTATTTCGTTCAAAAGGTTTAGATATTAAGTACGCATCACTAAATCCTCTATTTTGTGTAGTATTTAACTCTTTTTGATACCTTTGAGGATTAAAATTACCGTTATAAAAATCATCAATAGCCTCTCGATAAGCTTTTGTTACAACTCCAACATAATATGGTGACTTTGTTCTACCTTCTATCTTTAGAGAGTCTATAACTCCTGAGGATAAAATTTTATCAATATGAGATGCCATATTCATATCTTTTGCATTCATAATATATGTTCCAACACCCTCTACCTCATCTAATCGAAATGTGGTATTACTTTCTGGTGAGTGGGCATATATCTCATAAGGAAATCGACAATCATTAGCACAACTTCCTCGATTTGGAACTCTTCCTGTTTGAAGAGCAGAGATTAAACATCTACCACTATATGCAAAACACATGGAGCCATGCACAAAAATTTCCAACTCTAATTCTGGTATCTCCTTTTTTATCGCCTCACAATCTTTTAAAGATATTTCACGAGCTACAATTACTCTTTCTATACCCATATCATAATATACTCTGGCATCTAAAACATTCATTACATTAGCTTGTGTTGAGAGATGAATTGGTATCTGTGGAGCAATCTCTCTTGCCATTTTAATAACACCTACACTAGATACTATAAAGGCATCAGGTTTTAACTCTGCCATTTTTGCAATATGATTTTTATATAGTTTAAGTTGTGAATTAAAGGGAAAACTATTGATAGTTGTATATACTTTTTTACCCAATTTATGAGCATACTCTATGCCACTAGCATAAGAGTCTATATCAAACTCTTTTCCAGAGCGAATACGAAGTGAGAAGGTACTAGTTCCTCCATAGATAGCATCTGCCCCATAGGCTAGTGCAATTTTCAGTTTTTCCAAATTTCCTGCCGGTGCTAACAGCTCGACTTTCTGCATCAATTATCCTAATATTTATATGAACTATTGTTACATATATATTTTTACTGAAATAATATAATAATAGTTGTAAATATAAGATTTAATACAATCTCTCTACTCTTTAAAAATAATAATATCATAACTACTTGTCGTTACTACAGACTTGTGTGTTGGTACGGAACCATTACGGTTTACTTTACTTAACTCCTCTCTTAAAGTTTCTATCTCTCGCTCCATTTCGTCCATCTGTTTTTTGAGTTTTAATATAACATCAACTCCAGCTAAATTAATTCCCATTTTTCTAGTAAGTTGAAGTACTAACTTTATCTTATCTATATCTCTTTGGGAGTATAGTCTCATTCTTCCTTGTGTACGAGAAGGCTCAATAAGTCCCTCTTTTTCATATTGTCTTAATGTTTGAGGATGAATATCCAATATAGAAGCAACAACAGATATAAGATATACAGGTTCATCATAACTATGCATCATTTCACTCCATCAGGTAATTTTTCTTTAAGTATTTTTTTGAAATCCTCATCTAAATCTTCTACTTTTGGTAAAATAATATTAATTATAAGATATAAGTGTCCAGCAATTCCTGTTTTTCTATTTGGAACACCTGCTCCTTTGACTCTAAATTTTTGTCCATTTCTAGTATTTTGTGGAATTTTTAAAGTAATAGAGTTGTGTATTAATGTCTCAATTTTAACCTTGCCACCAAATAGAGCAGTTTTAAGAGGTACTTCAATATCTAAATATAAATCATCACCTTTTCTCTTATATCTATCAGACTCTGCTACCTCTACTTTAATAAGTAAATCTCCCCTTTGTGTACCAACTTTATTACCTTTACCTCTTACTCTTAAGGTTTCTCCACTGTTAATACCTGCTGGTATTTTAATATCAAAACTCTCATTATTAATAGATATATTGTGTTTTCCACCTTTAACAGATACATAGAATGGGACTGTAATAGAGGTTCTCTGGTCTGCTTCTTGTGATTGTCCACTATTAAAACTAGAGCCAAAACCGGAGCCACTTCCAAATCCTCCAAATCCTCCAAATCCCGAATGCCCAGAGCTTCTAAATGCTGAACTTCCACTAAATGATGAACCTCCACCAAAAATACTTTTTAATATATCATCTAAATCAACATTTGAACCACCTTGTTGTCTTGCAAAATCATGGAACTTTTGACCGCCAAACATTTGGTCACCATATAAATCATATTCATCTTTTTTCTGTTTATCAGATAAAACTTCATAAGCGGCATTAATCTCTTTAAATTTATCAATCGCCTCCTTATCTTTATTTACATCAGGATGATATTTTCGTGCTAATTTACGGTAAGCTTTTTTAATCTCATCTGCACTTGCTTTTTCACTAATACCTAGAGTCTCATATAAACTTTTTGCCATGTTTGTTTCCCTATACAATTTTATAAATTTTAATTGAATATGATTATATCAAAAACTTTTAGTCCATGTCAATCAAGGTTTAATGTTTTGTGTTACTTTCCTCTCATTAATATTATAACTGTAGTTGCAGGAGGGATAATTAAGGAAAAAAGATATGATACTATTTCTAATTGAGCAGTTTTATTTAAATAAAAAAAACCTACTATTAAAAGAGCATAAGCTATTAATCTATAAATAGAGAGTGCTGGTCTAGTATCTTTTATAATCTGCCAAATAGAACGACTACTCTTTTTTAAATTCTCCTTCTCCTCTTTGAGAATTTCTTGAGGAGTTTTATTATTATCCATTGCATCTTGATTGTACACCCCGTAGGGGTCTTCTATTTTATCTATTACATCACGATTATCATCTCTCATTAATTGAGACTCTACTCGTTTTTTTACCATATTTTGATATGAGATAATTGAGGCTAATATCACTAATGAGGAGCTTATAAAACCTATTTGAGAGTTTATAAACCAAATCCTATTTCCACTTAAAAGTGAGAATATAACAATTCCTATATCAATAATAAGAAGTGCATTAATAATCTTTTTCATCTTCATCTCTACTATTATATTTTTTATGTCTATAACGAGGGTCATTTGCCAACTCATCTAAAGATGCTTTCTGCTTCTTATAAGCTTTATATACATTTAAAACAGCCCCTCCTACTCCCCAAAATAGACCTAACCATAATAACCATGGGTAACCAAATAGATTTTTCATAAAAATCCCCAATCCAAGACCAATTAAAATAGCTACAACTATGGAGATACCTAAGCTAAGACCATCAACAGCTGTTACTATCTTTTTAAATTTTGGTTCATCTGTTTGTTTCATCTCTATTCCTTTTTTGATATTATAACCAATCTTTTTATAACTTCTGAACAGATGGTCAGTCCAAAACTACCTGTTACTGCAACAAATGAACCTTTATCTCGACATTTGTCCTCCTCTGGAGAGAATATAACTGTAAAATTCTTATTAAATCCATCTTTTTTTAGCTCATTTCGTATCTTTCTAGCCAATGCGTCTCCATAACTATTCCAAATAGAGTCAACTCTAATTTGTGATGTATCAAATCTTTTGGCTGAACCTGTTGACATAATAAGTTTTTTATATACTCGTTTTGCTAACTCTATTTTAACTTTTGTTGTATCTGCACAATCTAATACTAAATCATAAGGTTTAAAGTTAAACTTTTCTACCCAAGCTATATCCATTTTTTGATTGATAGCTGTTATATTCGGATATAACTCTTTTAACCTTTCTGTCTTTAATTTACCAGTGGTCTCACTTCCTATCTGTCTATTTTGGTTTGTTATATCATATCTATCATAATCTAATATTGTTATATTAATAACTCCTGAACGGTATAGACAATCTAGTGCATAAGAACCTACACCCCCAACTCCTAATATTAATATCTTTGCTTCTTGTAATTTTTTAAAATTCTCTTCACCAAATAGCATTCTACATCGTTGGTATCTCATATCCACTCTTTCAATTTTTCTATATCAATATACGAGGTCATATCTAAATGGATTGGGGTAATAGAGACAAAATTTTGATTAACTGCTTCAAAATCACTTATGTGACCTTCACTCTTTTGCCATTCTAAATTCGGTAAACCTATCCAATAGTATTCCACTCCTCTTGGATTATAATGAACCTCTGCATTATTTGCATAAATTCTATTTCCAGCTCTAGTGATTTTAAAACCCAAACATCTATCTTTTGGAATGGGAGGGATATTGATATTTAAAAATTTTCTCTCTGCTAGAGGAAAACTCTCCTTAAATATTCTGTTTACTATTTTATATATGGTATCTTTTGCCAATTCATACCCTATTGAGTCTATATTTTTACAACCTTCTTTACAGACTTGTGAGATTGCAATAGCTGGAACCCCTTGTAATACTGCCTCCATACAAGCTGATGCTGTCCCTGAATATGTTATATCTTCTCCCATATTTTCCCCCTTATTAATTCCTGAGATTACAATATCTGGTCTATAGTTTGAATTGTATAGTTTATGTAGTGCTAAAAATATACAATCTGTAGGTGTTCCATCATCTAATTTAAAAAATCTATCCTCTATTTCTACAAATCTAAGTGGTTTATTTAGGGTCAAAGAGTGACCACAAGCTGACTTTTCTAAAGTTGGAGCTACAACTGTTATCTCACCTAATGCTTTTAAAGCATCAACTAAAGCTTTTAATCCCAAAGAGTCAAATCCATCGTCATTTGTTATTAATATCTTTTTCATCTACTGCTTCACCCAAACCCTCTTACCATCAAAAACAACACCCATTTTCAAAATATTATTATACCCTCTCTTCTTAACCTCTATCTCATATTTTTTCTTTTCTATCTGTTTAAGTGCCTTTTTTAAGGCTATATCTTTTGTCTCTTCCTCAAACTCATCTATAGTTTTAAGCTCCATTATAATAGCAACTCTATTTTTATCCTCTCTATGAAGTAGAATTATATCAACCCTACCTAACCCTGTCTCTCTATTTGAAATTACCTCATAATTATTTAAACTTATCAATATTCCTAATAAAAAAGCATGATATACTGCCTCTTCATTCTTCTTATTGACATCATAAAAGGAGAGAGTTTCCAAAACAAATTGACTAAATAGCTTCTCAAAAAGTTTAATATTGTCTGTCGTTAGGGCTTCTAATAACATCTCTAATCTATCATTACGAAAACTCTCATTTATCCAATTTGAGATAATATTTCTAAAAATATATTGAACCTCGTTATTTGGAATAGCTAAATTACAATAATATGCTTCATCTTTCAGCTCCTTATCCAAACATTTTAGATACCCACTAAAAAATAATAATGAATAGATACTTTTATCACTTCTCTCTATCTCTGAAAAGACTATATTGCTATCTATTTCACTTCTAATTGAGCCACCTTTTAACCAAATCTCTAAACTCTTTTTAAACTTTAATGAAGAGATAGATATTAGGTGCTTAACCAAATCATTTGATGAAGTATTTGCCCAATATGGTAGAAGTCTATTATTTTTATCTGCCACAAAATTAATAATTGACCAAGGATTAAAAATTGTATCTTCTCCTATCTTATAACCATTATATAGTCTGCTTACATCACCATATCTCTGCTTTAATCCAAAATCCTCTAGTATCTTTTGAGTCTCATTAATTGTAAATCCAAACCTATTACTATACTCATAATCTACTATAGAGTAGGTAGCTAGATTATTAAGCCCACTAAAAATTGACTCTCTACTAACTCTTAAAATTCCTGTAATAACACCTCTAAATAGATAATTATTATCTTTAAATGCACCACTAAGCAGATTTCTCATAAATATTATAGCTTATCATAATATCCATATAGATATGAAGCGTGAATTGGGGTATCATATTCGTCTATTAATATCACAA
>CAZROY010000152.1:0-2570 GCA_964601885.1 uncultured Sulfurovum sp.
AAATTGCTCTTATTATGAATAGACCAGATGGATTACATTTTTCGTATAAAAGATACCTTGCAAATATAATTAGAAGTCGATTTGATTTTAAAGGTGTACCGTTAGATTTATCTGCCAGACATAGGGGAGAGAGAGTTTATAACGACCAATAGATTTCAAATCTATATTTTGTCAACCTAATTTTAAGTCTCAATTCAGCAAAAGCCCGATGCAATGAGATTTATAAATGGTTATGTGGTATGTATTAAAATTACTATAGTCACTTTATGTTTTTTTAAATACATCAAATATCTTGCTCTACTACCTTTTTAAAGCTATTAAAATAGATGGATTGGAGTTGATTTATCTCCATCTTTATATCATTTAACTTAAACAAATCTCCACCTATTTTTCCAATAATATCAACCTTTAAATCAAGTTCTTTTGCCATATTAATAACAGCTTCAAGGTTCTCTTTACTATTTACCTCCAATATAGCTCGACTTTGAGATTCATCAAAAATAGCTCTTTTATCTTCAACTCTAACTCCTGCAATAACACCTAAACCAGAAATAGCTGACATTTTAGCCAATGCAATTGCCAAACCTCCAGAGCTTAAATCTTTAGCTGAACATAAAAGACCTTTTCTATTAGCCTCTATTACTAACTCCCAAAGTCTTAGCTCTTTAGTGTAATCAATATCTTTTAGCTTCCCTACTGTCTCTCCAAACAGCTCCTTAATATAGAGTGAACCACCAAACTCCATACCTGTTGTCCCAATTAATAGAATATGATTTTCTGCTTCCTGAAAAAAAGAGGGTAAAACTGCTCTTTGGTCATCATTAACTCCAACCATGGCAATAGCAGGAGTTGGAAATACAGAAATTCCATTTGTCTCATTATATAGTGAGACATTTCCAGATACAACAGGAGTTTTTAGCTCTTTACATGCCTCTTTTATTCCATCACAAGATTTTGCAAATTGCCACATAACTTCAGGATTTTCAGGATTACCAAAATTTAAACAGTCTGTAATTGCCAAAGGTCTAGCCCCACTCATAGCTACATTTCTACCACTCTCCATCACAGCCAATGATGCTCCTTTTTGTGGGTCTATATAGCAATATCTTGGATTACAATCTGTACTAATTGCCAAAGCCTTGCCTGTCTCTTTTACTCTAATAGAACTTGCATCTAAAGTTCCGCCCGATTTAATTGTATTGGTTTGAACCATAGAGTCATACTGTTCATATATCCAAGCTTTGTCTATTATCTCCATTGATGAAATAAGTCTCTCAAATGCCTCTTGATTATTAATTTGCGGATAACTATTTACTGTTTTGGTAGATATTTTATCTAAATATTTTGGTCTAGTTATTGGTCTATTTAAAATAGGTGCCTCTTCACTAACAGGGGCTATTGGCATATTACAAACTCTTTCTCCATGCCAAAAAAGTTCCATTCTTCCACTGTCAGTTACCTCCCCAATAGTTGCCACATCTAAATCCCACTTTTGAAAAATATCTATAATCTCTTGCTCCCTGCCTTTTTTAACACAAATAAGCATTCTCTCTTGAGATTCACTCAACATAAAATCATAAGGGGTCATTCCCTCTTCTCTAGCAGGGACTCTATCTAAATCCATTCTCATACCAGCCCCACTCTTTCCTGCCATCTCAAAAGCAGAACTTGTAAGTCCAGCGGCTCCCATATCTTGAATACCAATAACGGCATCTTTTTTGGTTTTAAACAGCTCCAAACAGGCTTCAAGGAGTAGTTTTTCAGTAAATGGGTCTCCAACTTGTACTGTAGGACGCAAAGCTTTACTCTCTTGGGTAAAACTGTCACTACTCATTACAGCACCACCTAAACCATCTCTACCTGTTTTTGAGCCAACATACATTACAGAGTTACCAATTCCCTCAGCAATTCCTAAAAATATCTCATCACTTTTAACAAGCCCTAAAGAGAAGGCATTTACTAATATATTGCCGTTATAACTCTCATCAAAACTTACCTCTCCACCAATAGTAGGAACTCCCATACAGTTACCATAATCGCCAATTCCCTCAACCACACCTTTAACTAGATGTCTCTGATATTTCGCCACTTTGTCACTATTTGTAATATTTCCAAATCTAAGGGCATTCATATTGGCAACCGGTCTAGCACCCATTGTAAACACATCTCTTAAAATTCCTCCAACACCTGTAGCCGCACCTTGATACGGCTCTATAAAACTTGGGTGATTATGCGATTCCATTTTAAATACCGCTGCCATTCCACCACCAATATCTATAACACCTGCATTTTCACCCGGTCCTTGAATTACCCAAGGTGCTTCAGTTGGAAAACCATTTAAATATTTTTTACTGGATTTATATGAGCAGTGTTCAGACCACATTGCGGAGAATATCCCAAGTTCAACAAGGTTTGGGTGTCGTCCATCTAATATCTCTAATATATGGTTATACTCCTCTTTAGTGAGTTTATGTGACTTTAACAGTTCATCTAAATTTTCTAATGGTTGTGACATTCTTTATAGTTCCTATCTTTATGGAGATTTTAAGTGCATTATTCTAACAAAAAAT
>CAZROY010000153.1:0-4299 GCA_964601885.1 uncultured Sulfurovum sp.
ATCTCTTTTTTAATATTTTCTTTACGACTAGCTAACTCTTTTTCCACTGCATCCATAATTTATCTCCTTTGGATATTATATAAGTCCTAATTCAACTAAAATAGGTTCTATCTCTTCTGAAATCTCTGCTAATTTTTCATACAAAATTCCAAATCCCTTATCTTCTTCTGCCCACTCTTCTATAATCTTAAAACTTGAGCTTTTCTGCTCTTCTGAAAATCTATCTGAACCATTAATTGACTCTTTGATTATATCTAATTTCTTTTTCATTTTTTTTCCTTTTGTTTGCTTTGTATAATTATACTCTTAATAAGCAAATTTTTAGAATATAAATTTATTTACTCCCATTAAAATAATAATAGTTAAAAAGCCACCAGCAAATCCAGCTAAAATATCATCTCCCATAACCCCCAATCCGCCTTGTACTTTTCTATCAATAAATCCTATGGTAGAAGGTTTCCAAATATCAAAAAGTCTAAATGAGCCAAAACTTAAAACAATTGCCATCTCATAGGCATAAGGAAATAAAATATTCTCAACTGCAGACAAAGCAAAAATAAGTGTTATCCACATTCCAGAAACCTCATCAATTACTATACTTTTATCATCATGACTATCTGTCTCTTTTTCATATTTATTTATTTCAAATATGGCTATAATAGTTATAGCCAAAGTCAACATAAAAAATGTTTGCATTGGAATAATTTGCAGTAGAGCTACCCCAATAATTAGAGCAACAAAACTTCCTGCAGTACCGGGTATTTTTGGAGTGAGACCGACGCCAAAAAAAGTTATAAATAATTTATTAAAATTCACCCTTCATACCTCTCTATGTGAGTGAGCTAGTTTGATATAGCCCCATGAGTTTAATATAGAAATCCTCTTCACTATGCTCTTCCATTAATCCATCATTTGGTACAAGTGCATCATAAAGCTCTTGAATATTCTCAAATCTGTCAGGGAAAAGAGTACTAAGCACAGAAGCAGAAACCTCTCTTCTTACTAATATACTAGGTGGTAACATTCCAGCTTTAATAAGTTTCATAATTGATGCAGAATGGTAATGTATATGGTGATGTTGACCATGTGGACATGTAGTCGTACTAACTAAAGTTCGACATCTATTACAATAAACATAGTGGTCAACTGTCGATATTTTCATCTTTATCCCTTTTGAGCTATCAAAAATAGAGTTTAATCTATTCTTATCATAAAATGAACCCAATCGGGTGTGATTTTTAGTAATAACGAGCCTATTACAACCATAGTTTTTTGCCACTAACGCATCAAGAACCAACTCATTATATCCAGCAAAAATATAAGAGTTTTCTAATGGAACAACAACAACCTTATTTGTAGGAAGAAAGTTTTCAATAAAACTTGTAATTGCTTCATATCTAATATCATATCTCAATCCATTAGAATTAAACGGTTTTAGTAGAAAGAGAACAAGCATATCTGAATTCTCTAATATCTGTCTTATCATTCGTTCATGTGAACGATTTAATGGATTAGCATAAAGCATAAATCCGGCTACATTTTTTGCATTTTGCTCTTGTATTATTCGCTTAACCCTTTTTAAACCACTTGATATTAAAGGATATTCCACTCTATAATCACCAGAAACAGCTATTTCACCCAATCTTTTTATGGTATCTCTGACACCGGGGTGAGATGGGTCTGATGTTCCAAATATACAATTTAATCTCTCATCTCTATCAACATCAAAGGTCTCATCAACTATGAGTTCACCTACTATTTTACCTTGATTAACAAGCTCTAATATATCTCCCTTTTTTGCTTTTTTAAGGACTTGGGCATTTCGTTTTCCACTAGGAGATAAGATAAAAGCAAATGGATAAGGAACACCTTTATACATTTTAGTCTTACTAACATCAATAGCCTCTTGTCTATTCATAAGTTTAGTAACTGGTGCAATAAGTCCTTCCTGAACTAAAGCCAAAGTAGATAATGCTTCGGCATCTATATGTAGTTGTTTATTTTTTCTTAAAGATGCCATATTTTTTCCTTTTTTCCCATAAACTTTTTCTTGAAATTCCCAATTTTTTTGATAACTCTGTATCGGGAAATTGATATTGAAAGCTATTCACAATAAATTTAACATAATCATCTATTGTTAAAATTTCGTTTTGGTCATACAGTTTATTATCTGTATTAATTTCTATCTTTGGAAATGGCGTATCTATGTCTGTAGTAGTAGATATAATAAACTCTCGCCTCAAAATAAGCTCAAAAAGTTGGTCTCTTTCCGCCTTTTTTAATACTTGAAGTTCAGATATATAAAGAATATGTTTAGGATTAGCCTTTTCTATCTTCTCCTTCCAATTTTTAGCACCTAAAGGAACAAAGATTAAAACCCTATCATGTTTTTGTGCATACTTAAATGCTAACTTATCAACTAACTTTATGTAATTGGTTAATATCACTATTGGTGTTGTAATTTTATCAATATCATTCCCAATATTAATATCATTTAGCAGATATTCGCTATACTCTTTATATAAATTTTTATACTTCTTTAAAGTTTGATACTCTTTATAGTGTTCAATCTTTCTCTGAAGTTCCTCTATCATAAATGGTTTCACAATATAATCATTAGCTCCAAGTTTTAAGGGAGCAGCCACTGTATCATTATTTATATAGCTGACCATAAGTATAATAATTTTCTCTTTATATTTAGTAATAAGAGGATTAAAATTCTGTCCGGGTAAATTGGTTGATAATAAATAAGCATCTCCTGAACTAGATGTCATAGCCTCTTTTATTGAAGAGAAAATCTCAGTCTCATATCCAGACTGATTGAGTTTTGTCGATATACTCTGAGCCAAATATAGCTCATTTTCTATAATAGTTATCTTCATCTTTTTGTCCAATCATAGTAGTATAGTGTTGCAACAGCTTCTACTGCTACACCCTCTCTCCTGCCAATCCACCCAAGCTTTTCTGCTGTAGTTGCTTTGATGTTAACAAGATTTGGTCTTAAATTTAAAATCTTAGCTAAATTAAATCGCATCTCTCTTTTATATTTTAATAGTTTTGGTGTTTGAGCAATAATAGATAAATCAACATTACCTAAAACATATCCAAAACTATTAATTCTATTTAATGTGTCTTTTAAAAGTGTAGTTGAGTCCATATCTTTATATATATCTAAAGTATCAGGATAGAACTCACCAATATCGCCCAATCCACTAGCTCCTAACAGAGCATCTATTAGAGCATGAATGGCAACATCTCCATCACTATGAGCCTTAAATCCAAAAGGTGACTCTATCTCTACTCCACAAAGATACATCTTTTTATCATTTTGAAATGGATGAATATCTACCCCAAAGCCAATTAAAGGTCTCTCTATAGGTTTTTCTAAACATGATAATTTAGATAAATCTTCAATAGTTGTCAGTTTGTGTGCTACTAAAGAGCCATCTACAAAAATTATCTCACCACCCTTTGATGCTATAGCAGAACTATCATCAGTAAATTCAATACCACTATCTAATGCTTTTTTCAGAGTAGTAGTATCTGATAGCTGTGGTGTTTGGATAATTTTTATTTTTTCTCTATCTATTGGAGAGTTATTTAGATATATCGTATCAACAGCTTTTAGTGTAGGAACTACACAACTGTTGTTTTTTTTTGCTACAATTACCCTTTTTATCATATCTCTATCCAGACAACATCTAGCAATATCAGAGACTAAAACAAAAGAGGTTGTTACATGTTTTAAAGCATTTTTGAGAGACTCCTGCCTATTTGCTCCACCCTCTATAAATTGGTAGTCTGCAAAATTAGACATAGTGGTTATATCATCTTTAGATGATACTATTATGGTTTTTTGGAACTTTCCAACGGTTTGAAAATCATCAGCTACCTTTAACCACAAAGGTCTATCACCACTCCACAACCACTGCTTTTTAGGAGGAAGTTTAAATCGTGAGGCTGTACCAGCACCTAATAGTATTAGTGTAATATCCTGCAATATCAATCCTAGTTTTAAAAGTGTAACCATATTATACATAGGTAACCTTTGGTAACACTTTAATTTTACACTTTTTTTTAAAAAGTGCCAGTTAAATTCATCTATTGTAATAAATCTGATTTTACTTCTAAAAAACTTCTCTCAATTTCATCGCCATTTACATTACTATATAGGTCAATATAATAACTATATAAAAGTTTCATGCCTTTTCTTAATTCAAACTTTAAATAACTTTTCGGGAATTTACCTGTCGTCTTTCTCATTATATTATAACCACTATTACAGATTATATTATTTTT
>CAZROY010000154.1:0-5466 GCA_964601885.1 uncultured Sulfurovum sp.
AACAGATAGTAGTAGTTTAGACTATTATACTCAATTAAGTAGTGAAGCTAAAAATAGAGGATTGGAGTTTATAGTTTTAAATCCGGGTACAACAACCAACCAATCATATATAGACTCTAATATATCCAATATTATAGTGAGTTGTGAATATACATATAATCAATTAAAAGATAATCCACCATCAACATATAATACCCCAACTAAAGATACAAAATTGTCTCTTTTAGTATATAGAATGGATGAAAATGGAGTTGATGAGTTAATATCTTTTGCAAGAGAACATAGATTTACCTATATATATTTTACAGAAGATGGATTTGATGGCAATCCTTGGGATAGTTTATCTCAATATTTTGAGGAAGAGGTGAGGAAAATTCTTTAAATTCCTCTCCTGACTTAACCTAAAACTTAACAACTTCAAGTGCAATAGCAGATGGGAAATTAAAGATTAAGGACTATTTGACAACTTTTAATAATCTATTTAACCTATATTTAACCTCTCTATCTTTTATATCAATAATAGAGAAAAAATTTTTGGTCTCTATCCAATAGGTTCCATCTATTGTGGTTTTAAAATAACTAATATGTAGTTTTTTTCCAAGCTCTATATGGGTATCATCTCCGATATAGATATTTTGTGGTATTTTTAAATATAGTAAAGGATTTAAGGGCTTCTCGTCCTCATAATAGAAAGCTCCCTCATATAATCTCTTTAGGCTAGATAGTACTCCATCAACTTTTAATCTATTTGCAATTATCTCTCCTATTGAACGAATATAAGTACCTTCAGATACCATAACTTCAAAATGTATAAATGGGTGATTATAGTGGATTAGATGAATATCATATATGGTTGATATAATCTCCTTTAATTTTATCTCTTTCTTCTCCCTTGCTAGATTATATGCTCTTTGACCATCTATTTTTTTTGCTGAGAATTTTGGTGGAAAATATCTTATCTCTCCCCTTAAACTTTCTAAAACTCTATATATCTCATTAATTGTAAACTCTTTTGTATCTTTTATAGATGTAATATTTTCTATATCTAAACTTGGAGATTTTGCTCCTAACCATAAAGTTGCACTATAGGCTTTTGGAGTTTTTTTTAGATATTGAAAAAGTTTAGTATATTGCCCAGTAGCTACAATAAGACAACCTGATGCAAAGGGGTCAAGTGTTCCTGAAAATCCAACTTTTTTTATTCCATATTTTTTTTTTATATAGTTCATATATCTATTTGAAGATTTAAATATTGGTTTATTTACTACGAATAGTCTATTCATTATTAATTTAGGCTCTAAGACACTATCTTTTAAGACACTAAGGAGAGCCTTTTTCTCCTTTCCAAACAAATTAATTTTTATTTAATCTCTTTAAATAATACTAAAGTTTAACTAAACAGACTCTACAAAAGAGCTTAATATCTCTCTCTTGTTTCCACCAAAATTAATATTTAATTTATATTGTCGTCCAGATTTTGTAGAGCTTTGCACTCTACCAATTCCAAAAAGTTTATGTTTAACTAAATCTCCTCTTCTAAACTTAGACCGTTTTGTAATTTTGAGTTTTTCACCTTTTATAAGTCCAGCTTCTCCTAAAAAGCGACTCTTTTGCATCTGTTTTCTCTGCCCTTTATAGAACCTACTATCCACATAACATAGAGTTAAGTCCGATTTGGCTCTTGTAATTGCCACATATCCCAATCGTCTCTCCTCTTCCATATTTGAACCCTCTCCTAAAAGTGGGAAAAACTCCTCTTCTAATCCTATAACATATAGATGTTCAAACTCCAATCCTTTTGATGCATGAATACTCATAATAGTAATTGACTTCTCATCTACTTGATCCTGTTCACTCTGCAAAGATATATCATTTAAAAACTCCTCTAATGTTTGATTTGGTTTTAACGATATAGACTCTCTAAAATATCCATAAAACTCATCAATATTTTGTATCCTCTCCTCTCCATCTGCCATGGCTTGATAATATTTTTTAAATCCTATTCTCTTTTCAAATAGGGTAATTAAATCTACTAAAGAGTTCTCTATCTTAGCTCTTAGATAATTAATATCATTTACAAATTTTTTAAGTGCTTTTGAAGCTCTTCTGCTCACTATTTTAGATAACTCATACTCACTTCTATCTTCTAAAACCTGAAATATTGAAGATTGTTCCTTAAATGCCACATTTTTCAATTTATCCATAGATACTTTCCCAATTCCCCTTTTTGGTTTATTAATGACTCTCTCTAATGAGAAATCATCATTAGGATTAGAAAATATCCTAAAATATGAGATAATATCTTTTATCTCTGCTCTATCATAAAAACGCATACCACCCAACAGTTTAAAACCTAACCCCTCTTTTATAAATCCCTCTTCCAATGAACGGGATAGAGCATTAATACGATACAAAACAGCTATCTCCTGAGAAGATACTCCATCTGCTAAAAGCTCTTTAATCTCTCTAGCTATTGCTCTAGCCTCCATTCCCTCATTTAGTGAATGAAAAACTTTTACCTTTTGACCATCCCCTTTATAAGAGATTAATTTTTTGCCTATTCTCCGTTTATTATTCTCTATAAGCTCATTTGCTGCTTTTAAAATAGGGATTGTAGAGCGATAATTTATCTCAAGTTTTATAGTTTTTGTGTTTTTAAATTTCTGTGCAAACTCTAAAATATTTCTAATATTTGCACCACGCCAACCGTAAATACTCTGGTCATCATCTCCCACAACACATAGATTATTATGCTCTGATGCTAAAAGTTCCAATAGCTTGAACTGAAGTTCATTTGTATCTTGATACTCGTCAACCATAATATATCTATATCTTCTACTAGTCTCAACTCGTAAATAGTTATCCTGCTTTAATATTTGATATGTAAGCATTAATAAATCATCAAAATCAACTAGATTATTCTCTATTATCTCTTGTTGATAAGCTTGATAGATTTTTGCTATTTTTTTATAATCAGATAACTCCTCTGTTTTTGCTATAATCTCATCAGGAGTAAGCAATGTATTCTTATATTTTGAAATCTCTGAAGAGATAAAAGCTATATTTAGTTCAATATTAAGCTCTTTGGCTATTTTTTTTAATATCCTTTTTCTATCTTCATTATCAATAATAACAAAACTATTTGCTCGTCCTAATTTATCTATATGAGATTTTAAAAATATCAATCCAAATTTATGGAATGTACATAAAAGTGGCATATATGAGTTACTATTATTTATTAAACTTATAGCTCTTTGCCTCATCTCTCTTGCCGCTTTATTAGTAAATGTTAAAGTTAGTGTATTTTTGGGGTCAATTCCTACCTCACTTATAAGATAAGCTAATCTCGTAGTTAGCGTTTTTGTCTTACCACTTCCAGCCCCTGCTAATATAAGCAGAGAACCATCAATATGTGTTACCGCCTCTCTCTGTGCCGAATTTAAACTATTTAATACTTCTTCCATACCTATTGTGTTTTTTCCTAATTTTCTTTATTATACCAATAAAATGATAAATGATTAATTATTTATTTTTTTTTAATATTTGACTTTCTTATAAAGATTTTTAATTATAATTTGATATAATGATTTTAATTAAGTATTACAAGGGTGTATAATGTTAAAAGATTTTGTAAAAATGGAAACATTTTTGACAGTTGCAAGAGAAAGAAGTTTTTCAAAAGCGTCGGCTAAATTGGGTATTTCACAACCAGCAGTAACTCAGCAGATTAAATATATTGAAAATTACCTAGAGGCTAAAATTATAGATAGAAAGAAAAATGGTATAAAACTAACTCCAGAGGGTGAAGAGTTTTATAGTGTTGCTACTCGTTTAGAAAAATGTATAAATATGTTGGAAAAAGATGTATTAAAAATTATTAATAAAGAGATGACATTTAGATTGGCAGCCTCATTTACTATTGGTTCATATGTAATTCCCGGTGAGTGTTTAAATACTATTAGTGCAAGTATTGGAAATGATGTAAATTTGAGTATAAATGTCTCTGATAAAATTATAGAGGGATTAAAAGACAAAAAATTTGATGTAGGTTTAATTGAAGTTCCTATATTTGACGAGGATTTAGTATATAGAGAATGGTTTGAAGATGAGCTAGTAATTGTTTCTAGTACCCCTATTCCTAAAATATTAAGAACAGAAGAGCTTTATGAGTTTAAATGGGTTTGTAGAGAGGAGGGTTCACACACAAGAGGGCTTTTAAGTGAAGTTTTTGAAGATTTAGGTGTATCTTGTAAAAGCTTTAATGTATTATCAGAAGTTAGCAATACAACAGCTGCATTACAAAGCGTAAAGAGAGCAAATAAAGATGATGAACAGGCAACAGTTACTATTATCTCTAAACATGCCGTCTCCGATGAGGTTCATAGAGGAGAGCTATATGAGTCTCGAATATATGGTTTTAAGATGACTAGAAAATTTTATATTGTTTACTCCAAAGATAATAAAAACAATGTTTTTATAGATAATGTTGTCAACTATATCTTATCAGGAAACTGTTAAAAAAAATAAAAACATTTAGATATAATTTTATTAAAAATAATATATATAAAGGAATATAATGGGTAGAGCATTTGAGTATCGTAAAGCAGCAAAGATGAAGAGATGGGGAACAATGTCAAAACTGTTTCCCAAATTAGGCAAAATTATTACTATAGCAGCAAAAGCTGGAGGTCCCGACCCAGATATGAACCCCAGACTTAGAACAGCAATCTTAAATGCAAAAGCTCAAAACATGCCAAAACATAATATCCAAGCAGCCATTAAAAGAGCCATTGGAAAAGATGCAATTGATATTAAAGAGATACATTATGAGGCAAAAGCACCTTATGGTGTTCAGCTAATTATTGAGTGTGCAACCGACAATCCAACTAGAACAGTGGCAAATATAAAGGCTATCTTAACAAGAAATAGAGCAGAGATGTTGACATCTGGTTCACTCAATTTTATATTTACACAAAAGGCAGTTTTTACTTTTGATAAAAGTGATAGTATAGATATTGAAGAGCTTGAACTTGAACTTATAGATTTCGGTTTAGAAGAGATAGAAGAGGATAAAGAACCTATAGAAAATGGTAAAGATAAAGATATTATTAGAATTTATGGAGAGTTCAAATCATTTGGAGATTTATCTAAAGCTCTTGAAGATAGAAATATAACTATTACAAAAGCTCAAATTCAAAGAGTTGCTACCTCTCCAATTGTTTTAACAGATGAACAGATGGAGGATATTGATATACTTATAGAGAAACTTGAAGATGATGATGATGTCCAAGTAGTCTATACAAATATAGAGTGAACCACCCAATCACTAAAGAATATTGGGATTTCTGCTAAGAATTATTAAATAATTTTCCCATTTTTTATCTCTATAACTCTATTTACAATATCTAAATTGAAAAATAGTGGGTCATGTGTTGCCACCACTATAGTCCTATTTTCATCTTTTAA
>CAZROY010000155.1:0-9211 GCA_964601885.1 uncultured Sulfurovum sp.
ATCTCATCAGCCTTTTGAACATCATAAAGAATGTCGTCCATTGGGTGTCGATACATAGGCATAGCAAGTCTTTTTTCATCAAGAATATGACCAATAAATCCAATGGAGCGACCAACAATAAAGAATGCGTTTAGAGTTCCACTAGCAATAAATTCATCAATTTCACTCTCTTCATAACCCAATGCTCTCCACATATCAACCATTAAAATACCAATAGTTCCATCGACATTTAAAATAAGGTTCTCTTTTTTAGATGTTGTAAGAGCTTCAACTGTTCTTGCATAATCAAGAAGTGGAGTCGATGGGAAGTTATCTTTTGCAAACTCCATCAATCCTTTGACTCTTAGGTCTGGATTTTTTAGAGACTTAATTCTGTGTCCAATACCCGGAATTGGAATACCTTTTTTCTTCATATAACTTAAAAACTCTTTTGGAGATAGGTTATTATCATCTGCATACTTAAAATACTCTGCAGCTCCATCTATTGCTCCACCAAATCTAGGTCCAATAGTAAGAAGTCCGGTTACAAGTGACTCAACTACAGATTTACCCGCTCTTGCTGTTACCTTTGCGTTGTGAGCTCCACTTACTGCCGGTCCATGGTCTGCTACTGTTTTTAGAACTGTCTCAATAAACTCTGTAGCCCATTTTGGATAGACTTTTTTGAACCATAAAAGAGAGATTACATCTCCAATTCCTTTACCGGTACTTGGAAGTGCTACGCTAGAGATAGGATAACCTGCATAGGTAGCCTCTTCTCCTCTATCATCAGAGATTGTACAGATAAACTGTTTTGGTCGTCTTACTTTTGGAAGTTCATTTATTTCAGGTTCAGCAATAGGAGAGATATTTAATGACTCAAATACCTCTTTAATTTTAGCTGGTAGGTCATTAAAGCTATTTGGTACATGAATACCAGCCTCTGCCATTGCCTTATTTTTAGCTTCAGCTGTCTCCATATCACTATTTGCAGATGCTCCAGCATGTCCAAATTGAACACCACTATCGTAATATTTAGCAATTGTTCCAATACACCATGCAATAATTGGTTTAGTAATTTTTCCACTTTTTACCGCTTCAATTACTTTATACTCCTCTGTACCACCAACTTCACCAAGAAGTATCATATATTTTACATCTGGGTTCTGCTCCATTCTAAGAAGATTGTCAATAAATACTGAACCTACAAATCTATCACCACCAATAGCTACACCTTCAGCAATTCCATTAGCATTAATAGCAATAATATTTGATAATTCATTAAATAGACCACCTGAACGGGTTACAAGTCCACAACTTCCTGTACGATGTAGTTTTGAGTTGATAATATTATCAATTGTTCCACCAATATTTGCAATCTTAAATGCACCCGGACTAATAGCTCCAACTGTAGCTGGACCTATTACTGTAACTCCTAAATCTCGTGCTTTTTGGTTCATACCTCTTGCAAGTCTCTCAGGAATTCCCTCAGCTGTAATCATAATTGTTTTAAATCCACCAATATCAAGAGCCTCTACAGTTACATTATAAGCTGTTCTAAATGATGCAAAATTCAGAAGTACATCAGCATTTGGGTGTGCCTCTTTAGCATCAGCTGTATTTTTATATAGAGGTATCATAATCTCGTCTGCACCATAAAAGAACTTCTCAAACTTATTATTACTTGTTGGTGCAACAATAGCTGCTACTGAGGGTTTTTCTCTTTTAATAGTGTAATCATAATCTAACATTCTCTGAATTGCAGTTTTATTGTTATTCCAAAAAATTGCCTGTGTATCTTTAGTAAATAATCTTGCCATTGCTCTCTCCTTACGCTTCTAGTGCCATACGAACTATGTCTGTAACATGAGTCTCTGGTCCATACACCTCAATATAAAGACCCATTCTATCAGCTGCCTCTTTAATATCTTTAAGACCCTTTTCATAGTTTGGTCCACCACGACGAACATATATTTTTGTTCCTACTGCTTTTAACTTATCTTGATAGTTTTCAAATGCTTGAATAATACCCGTAAATGTTTTTGCAACATCTGTAAAGTTAGCAATAGCTCCACCAATAATAAGAACTTTGCCTCGACCTTGTGGGTCTGGTTCTCTTGTCATTAAATCAAATATAGTCTCTGCATAAAATTTTGTTTCACCAGTTGTTGGTCCCCCACTATACTCACCATAATTTGCCAAATCATTAATACCTGCAAAATCTGCAATTGTATCGGCATAAACAACACTAGCTCCACCACCGGCTACCATTGTCCAAATTCTAGCTTCAGGTTTTAAAATTGTAAGTTTTAATGATGCTCCGGTTTTGCTATCTGCCTCTTCAATAGCCTCCTCTTCTGGAGATTTTGTCTCCATTCCAAATGGAGTAGGATAAGGGACATCACCCCACTCATCTCTCATCATAAATCCTGCTGTATCATCTAATTTCGCAACCATATCAAGAAGTTCTATTTTACGACCTTGCATAACAAAAGGGTTAATTTCAAGATATGCAAAATTTAATTCTCGATAAGCTTTAAAGAAACCAATTGCAAACTCTGCAAAGTTCTCTTTGTCACCTTCTGCTACATCAGTAGGAACATTTGCTCTAATTTTTGCCTCAATCTCCTCTTCGCTCTCATTAATTTTAAAAGCAACCTCTGTTACTTTTTCGTCCCAACCATCTTCAACTTCCATACCACCTTCAGCAGACATATATAACATATCATCATCACCAACACAAGTAGCGCTAATATAGTACTCCTCCTCTTGACTATGAGGTGTAAATGGCTCAACAATAAAATGTGTCAACATATCAACAGATGGCTCACCTTTTGGTGTATCTCCGTCAAATGAGAAGTAAACCTTTTGTTTTTTGCTTGATTTCTCATCAATCCATTCAATTGCTTTTTCTAAAGAAACATCACCCGGCTTTTGGTCTTTAAATAGTACCAATCCATTTTTACCTCTTTTACCAAACAACATATCAGGCTTTGCTACTAGTGGCTTCTCTTTTAACCATGAATGTATTTTTGCAACCTTTTTTAATTCTGCTCCGCTTTTAACCATTACTGTTTCATAAGCATAAGTAAAATTTGGAAAGTACTTATCCCAATGTCTAGCTAAAATCGACTTTGCGTCGTATTCTCTAATCGCTTTTTGAGCCATCGAGTTCTCCTTGTTTTAAATGTGTTGGATAATTCTACCATTAGCAGAATATATTTTATATTTTTGATACGAATAGTCACTATAACTTTTATTTACTTGTGTATTTTAGGAACATCTCCATTTTTGCACTCTTTTATGCCGTAATATTTTAATTGATAGTACATTTTTTTACTCTTTGTGGTGTAACAATTTTGCTCTTTTTTACTTAATTCCAATTTTAACCAATATGGCTTATAGAAAGAGTAAGCAAAATGTTTTGATTTATCATTTAGTAGAAAAAATATGGGTTTATGAAATATAATAATTAGAGAAGTAATAATGAGAGAGGTTATTACAACTCTATAGCCCAATATGTAATTTTTACGAAATTGGGGTAGTCTAACAAATAGAGTTTTATGATATGTAACCAACATTAAGATAACAGCTACAATAACATAAGGGGCAAAATCGGTCATAATTACCTGCTGACGAAGGGAGAGAAGAATAGAGAGAGAAAAGGCTGTAAAAGAGATATACCATAATATGTCTTTTGGTTCTCTGAGCCATATTCTATATAGGGCATAAAAGAAATATATAAATACAAGAGGAGAAAATAGTGCTACATATAGTCCAAAAAGCTCTAAAAATGTGCCTTTTGGTTTTCCACCAATATCTAAGCCATTAAAATATAATAGACTAATTGCAGTAAACAGTATAGCAATTCCAAAAAGCTTACTATCTCTTTTAAATGCAAAATATATAGATAATGATATAAAAAATATGACAGAAGCATCATGCAGAAACAGAAGTAGAAGCATAATAACTCCTTGCCCTACTATCTGTCTCTTTATATGAAAAATTAGAAACTCCAAAACCAATGTAATAACAAACACAGCAATATTAACTATTACTGATGAGGTAATTATAGCAGGTAATAGTGCAAAAATTGTAGTAGCCAAATAACTTTCAGATATTTCTTTGCAATAATTTCTACTCATTAGAAAAAATAGATATATATTTAGTAATCCAAAGAGTAAAAAGGGTAGGCGAAAATCCAAATTGTTTCCAAAAAGACCATGAAAAATATGTGTAGTGTAATATAGAAATCCAGTATCTGTATAAAAAACTGTTGCCTCATTTGGTCCAATTGGCAACTCTATTGCTACATAAAATATAGATATAGCATATAGAAATATAAAAATATAAAACTCTCTTTTTGTCATAATGACCTCTAATTATCGTAAGTAAAAAACTATTTTAACACAAATTTAAAAAAAATCTGATACTATTTTTTACAATTTTTTATATTTTTAAGGTTTTTTATGTTGACAAAAGGAGAATATATCTTTTTTATAGTGATAGTTGTTGTGGTAGTATTACTATATCAATATGTAGATAGAGATATTGCTATATATTTTTATAATATGGATAATCAAAAGTTTAAAGATTTTTTTCATTTTCTAACAAGATTTGGAAAAAGTGAGTGGTATATAGCTCCATCTATTTTACTATTTTGGTATTTTAGTAAACAGAAGAATAGAGAGTATGCAAAGATGGCTTGGTATATATTTATTACAAATGTTGTAGCTGGAATTGGAGTTTGGCTTATTAAAATTCCATTTGGTAGAGCAAGACCTAAACTTTATTTACAAAATAATTTATATGGCTTTGAGTGGTTTGAGATAAACCATAAATTAACCTCTTTTCCATCAGGACATACAATAACTGTTATATCCACAACTGTTGGCTTATCTCTTCTTTTTCCAAAGTTAAAATATCTCTTTCTATTGTTTGGAGCGACTGTTGCATTTAGTAGAGTTGTTGGAACTCAACACTATATAAGTGATGTAGTCTTTGCATCATTTTTGGGTACTATAGTGGCTACTGTTCTATATAGAAACTCTTTTCAAAAAATATAAATAATTTTATTCAACTCATCATTTTATCTATCAATTGGACTGCAAATTCAGTATAATCCCAAATTAATTTAAAATTAGGAGAGATAGTGATGCGACATATTATTGTGTTAGTTACATTTTTATTTTCAACTCTTACCTCTTATGCTGATACGGTAAAAGTTGGTATAAAACCTTCTGAACCGTGGGTAATGTATGATAAAAATAGCACTATTCAAGAGAGAAAACCTATAGGTTTTAGCATTGATTTATGGAATAAGATTGCTCAAAACTTAGGGCTAAAAACGGAGTTCGTATATTTTAACTCAACAACAGATTTAATAAAAGCTACTAAAGATAAAAAGGTAGATGTTGGAATTTCAGCAATTACTATAACTTCAGATAGAGAAGAGGTTATAGATTTTTCTAACTCCATGTATGAGCTTGGATTACAAGTAATGATAAATGCAGAAAATGCCTCATCTAATGTTTTATCAATTATGGCAAAAGAGATAAATAAAATGATGACGATACAATCTGTTATTATATTTTTTCTATTTTTATTTATTACAATCCATTTAAGATGGTATGTTGATAAACAGAATAAAGAGTCAAAACTTTTTTCCAAAGATTACTCTGTGGGAATAAGAGATGCTTTTTGGTGGGGAATTACTATGTTAGTAACTTGGGAAACCCCTCACAGTAAAGGGTTGGCAAGAGTTATAGATTTATTTTGGCATATTGTGGGCATTATAGCAATTAGTATATTAACTGCCATTGTAACAGCAGCTCTTACTGCTCAAACTATTGAAGGTTCAATTCACTCTGAAAAAGATTTAGCCGGTAAATTTATAGCAGCAGTAGCTACCGATGCACCTAGAAAATATATAGAAAAAATTGGTGCAAATGTTGTTCCTGTTGCAACTTTAGATGAGGGTATTGAACTTCTTAAAAAGGGGAAAGTTAAAGCTTTAGTTCACGATGGTCCAAGACTTGTTTATCTTGCAAATAAAATTAATAAAAAAGCAAAAAAAAGGATTTTAGCAGTATTACCATTTAAATTTAATCCTCAAAATTATGGTATAGTTTTTCCAACAGAAAGCAGACTAAAAGAATCTGTTGATAGAACCCTTTTAAAACTTAGAGAGGCAAACGGTTTAGAGAGTAGTTTCCATCAAAAATTAAGAGAGAAATGGCTAAAAAATAAATAATTTTAATAACTAAATAACTGAAATCTCAATTGTCTTTGGCGGTTGGGTAGTTTACAGCAACAAAAAGCGAACCATCTGAAAATGTGATGGTTTTATGGATTACTTAACGACTAAAACCATCGGGATTTTCGCTGAGAGTTATTAAAAACCTCTTAATTCTAATAGACGCTTTTCCATCTCCATAGGGATTGTGAGCTTTACTCATTTTGTTATATTCGATAGTGTTGTTTAATAAATTTTGGGCTTCTTCAATAATTGTTTGAGAGTTGGTTCCTACCAACTTAACAGTATTGGCCTCTAAAGCTTCCGGTCTTTCTGTTTTATCTCGTATGACTAGTACAGGTTTACCCAAACTTGGTGCCTCTTCCTGAATACCTCCACTATCTGTGATAATAAAATATGAACGACTCATAAGATAAACAAATAGTTCATATTTTAGAGGTTTTATAAGATAAATATTTGATATATTTGATAAAATTTTATTTACCGGCTGTTGTACATTTGGATTTAAATGTACAGGATATACTATATCTATATTTGGATTATTAATAGCTATACTCTTTAATGCTTTACATATCTCTATAAAAGATTGACCAAAATTCTCTCTTCTATGTCCTGTTACCAAAATAAATTTTTTATTGCTTAATTTATATTGAGAATTTATAGATGAGATAATTTGATTTTTTAAATTTTTATTTCTCTCTATTTTATTTAAAACCCAAAATAGAGCGTCTATTACACTGTTTCCTGTAATAAAAATATTATTTTTAGGTTTATTTTCTAGTAAAAGATTTTCAGCACTTGTTTTAGTTGGTGCAAAATGATAATTAGCAATAACACCTGTGATTTGACGATTAATCTCTTCTGGAAAAGGTCTATATCTGTCTCTTGTTCTTAATCCTGCCTCTATATGTCCTACTTTTATTTTTTGATAAAATGCAGCTAGAGCCGTTGCACTTGTTGTTGTTGTATCTCCATGAACCAAAACTATATCGGGCATAAAATCCTCTAATACTTTTTTTATATTTAGTAATATATTTGATGTTATTTCATAAAGGTCCTGATTTGGTCTCATAATATTTAAATCATAATTTGGCTTTATTTCAAAAAGTTCTAATATTTGGTCTAACATCTCTCTATGTTGTGCAGTAATACAAACTTTTAAAATAAAAGATGGTTCCTTTTCTAATACTTTAACTAAAGGTGCCATTTTTATTGCCTCTGGTCGTGTACCAAATACAATTAATATTTTCTTCATAACTTAACTTTCTTAAAAAAGTTTTTAACATATTCATATCCTGAATAGATAGTTAAACCAACTGCTATCCAAAGCAAAATTTCCCCTCCTATCCAATCCATTAAGAGAAAACCTATAGCAATCATTTGTATTACAGTCTTTATCTTACCTATAAAGGAGGCTGATATATCAATTCCTTCTGATATTGCTGAGACTCTAAGTCCTGTAATAAATAGCTCTCTTGTTAAGATTAAATATATAGCCCAAGGAGAGGCAACCCCTTGTATCATGAGACCTAAAAAACCGGCTAAGGTTAACATTTTATCTGCTAATGGGTCTAAAATCTGTCCCATAATAGTTATTTGATTGAATGTTCTAGCTATATATCCATCAAAAAAATCGGTAGTACTTGCTAAAACAAAGATAAATCCAGCAAAATAGTTTAACCAAGACGGATGAATATCTTTAAAAATAGTAGCATCTTGATTTATCAAGAGAAAAAACATAATAGGAGCTAAAAGCAGACGAATAAAAGCTAAAATATTTGGGATATTTATAATTTTCATATTATGCATAAAAGATTTCCTTTAGAGTAAAGGGATAATCTTCTATTATCCCAATAAAATAATAAATTTATCTAAATGTTGTCCCACCATCAACTATAAGCGTATGTCCTGTAATCCAAGATGCCTCATCTGTACATAAGAAATATACAGCTCCAGCTATATCTTGGGGTGTTCCCATTCTAGCGAGTGATGAACGGTTAATAGTTCTATTTTTAATATCTTCATAGTTTGTAAATGCTCTAAGTGCATCTGTATCAATTGGACCCCCACTTACAGCATTTACCCTTATACCCATCTCACCCAACTCAACAGCTGCATAACGACTCATAGCCTCAACTGCTGCCTTATTTGTACCATGCCCGGCATAATTATCTATATAGATGAGGTTGCCTGTAGAGCTTAAGGTTACAATAGAGCCACCTCCTACCTTTTGCATTCTTACAGCAGACTCTTGAGAACCTCTCACAAAAGCACCAACAGTAGCGGTATAGATATTTTGAAGTCCTTTTGATGGACGAAGTTTCATAAACTTACCATATCCACCAACAACACTTCTTCCATAAATCATAGCATTGCTTATAAAAAAGTCAACTCTATCGAAATCCTTATCTATATCTAAAAATAGGGGTTTAAATTCATCAAGTTTTAAAATATTTAATCTATATGCTCTAGCTTTAATATTATATTTTGTTTCTAACTCTTTAGCTATTTGTTCTGCTACTTCTTTATTTGAGTTATATGTAAAGGCTACATTTACACCCTCTTTTGCAAATTTATAAGCTATCGCTTTGCCTATACCTCTAGTTGCCCCCGTAATGACTACTGTTTTACCCTTGTTACTCGACATACTATTTAACTCCTACTATCTTATAATTTTTCATTACCTCTTCAATCTTATTCATATTAACTCTATTTGGAGGAACTAATGGTAGTCTATACTCTAATGTATCAATTAATCCAGCTATATACATAGCAAATTTTATAGGAATTGGGTTGCTTTCACAGAAAAGTACTTTATTGATTGGATATAATCTATCATTTAACTCTTTTGCTCTTTTAAAATTTCCATTTAATGCAGAGTGGACTAGTTCACTTTTGAGGTCAGGAAGTAGATTTGCAGTAACTGAAGTTATCCCCTTTCCACCATTTGCCAATATTGGATAATCTATTGCATCA
>CAZROY010000156.1:0-8175 GCA_964601885.1 uncultured Sulfurovum sp.
TAAAGATGAGATGTTAGAACTTGTTGAAATGGAGGTTAGAGAACTTCTTGAAGAGTATGAGTTCCCGGGTGATGATACTCCAATTATTTCTGGTTCAGCATTTTTAGCTCTTGAAGAGGCAAAAACAGGTAAACTTGGTAAATGGTCAGCTAAGATTGTTGAGTTGATGAATGCGGTTGATGAGTATATTCCAGAGCCTGTTAGAGAAACTGATAAAGATTTCCTTATGCCAATAGAGGATATTTTTACTATTCAAGGTAGAGGAACTGTTGTAACTGGTAAAATTGATAGAGGAACTGTATGTGTTGGTAATGAGGTAGAGATTGTTGGTATTAGAGATACTCAAAAGACTACTGTAACTGGTGTTGAGATGTTTAGAAAAGAGATGGATGGTGGAGAAGCAGGGGATAACTGTGGTGTCCTACTTCGTGGTATCGATAAAAATGCAGTTGAAAGAGGTATGGTTCTTTGTAAGCCGGGTTCAATTACTCCTCACTCTAAATTCACAGCAGAGGTTTATATTTTAACAAAAGAGGAAGGTGGACGACATACTCCATTCTTTAATAACTATAGACCACAGTTCTATGTGAGAACAACAGATGTTACAGGTTCTATTACTCTTGATGAAGGTACAGAAATGGTTATGCCGGGCGATAATGTGAGTATTACAGTTGAACTTATTGCACCAGTTGCACTAGAGCAAGGTACTCAATTTGCTATTCGTGAAGGTGGTAGAACTGTTGGTGCTGGTAAAGTTGTATCAATTATAGAGTAGTCAATAATGAAAGAAAAGAAAGACAAAAGAGGAATAATTCATTTAGGTTGTGAAAAGTGTAGTCGAAGAAACTACCACACAACCAAGAATAAAAGAAAGACTACGGGGAAACTTGCATTAAAAAAATACTGTAAGTGGTGTAAGTGTCACACTACACATAAAGAGATGAAGCTGTAGTCTCAGCTTTATCTTCTACAAGAAATTCTTAGGCCAATAGCTCAGTTGGTAGAGCACTGGTCTCCAAAACCAGGTGCCGGGGGTTCGAGTCCCTCTTGGCCTGCCATAATTAAAGGTAATTATAAAAATGGAAAAATTAACAACATATTTTACGCATGTTAAAGAAGAGATACGAAAAGTTATATTTCCAACAAAAATACAAGTTAGACAAGCTTTTATAGCTGTTTTTATTGTTGTAACCGTCATATCTATATTCTTAGCATTAGTTGATATGCTAATGTCAGCAATTGTTTCGACTGCTATAGGAAGTTAATATGGCACTTCAATGGTATGCAATACAAGTTTATTCAGGTAGTGAACAGGCAGTAAAAAGGGGCATTGACCTTTTGGCTGTTGAGTATGGAATAGAAGATAAAATAGATAGTGTTATTGTTCCTACTGAAGAGGTAATTGAAGTAAAAAATGGTGAAAAAAGAATTACAGAGCGGACTCTATATCCGGGATATGTATTTGCTCATGTCGATTTGGATACAGAGCTTTGGCATAAAGTTCAAAGACTTCCACGAGTTTCAAGATTTATTGGTGAGGGGAAAACTGCCACACCTCTAAGTGAGGCAGACATTAAAGTAATATTGGACAAAATGGAGAATAAATCTGCTCCAAAACCAAAAGTTGATTTTGAAACTGGTGAGATGGTTCGTATAATTTCAGGTCCATTTGCTAATTTTACAGGAATGGTTGAGGAGTATGACCTAGACCATGGTAAATTAAAATTAAATGTTTCGATTTTTGGTAGAAATACACCTGTAGAGATACTCTACACACAAGTAGAAAAAATTCTCTAAAGAGTTAATCTCTTTTATAGTGTAATAAAAGACCTCAGTAATAAAAACTACAATATTTTTTATTGCTGAAGTTTTTATTTGAAATAAAAATACAATTTAGGAGATAATAATGGCAAAAAAAGTAACCGAAAAGTTCAAATTGATGATACCGGCTGGTTCCGCAAATCCATCACCACCAGTAGGTCCTGCTCTTGGTCAAAGAGGTGTTAATATTATGGAATTTTGTAAGGCCTTTAATGAGAGAACTAAAGATAAGATGGGTTTTAAAATTCCTGTTGAGATAACAGTTTATGCAGATAGAAGTTTTACATTTGAGACAAAACAGCCTCCAGCAAGTGAACTTATTAAAAAAGCTGCAAATATCAAAAGCGGTTCAGACAATCCATTAAAAAATAAAGTTGGGACTCTTACTGAGGCTCAGATTGCGGAAATTGTAGAAATTAAGATTGCTGACTTAAATACAGATGATAAAGAGATGGCAGCAAAAATTATTAAAGGTACTTGTAGAAGTATGGGTGTAGATATTACTGCATAGAGGTACTGAAGTTGGGGTTACCCTATTTTACCACTATTATAGTGGGAGATTTTTATATCGTGGAGAGATAAATGGCACAATTAACTAAGAAGAGAAAAGCACTTTTAGAAAAAATAGATAACAAAAAATTATATTCTGTATCTGAAGCAGTTAAACTACTTCCAGAATTGAGGTCGGCAAAGTTTGATGAGACTGTAGAGATTGCATTAAATCTTAATGTTGACCCAAGACATGCAGACCAGATGATTAGAGGTTCTGTTGTTTTGCCAAACGGAACGGGAAAAAGCGTTAGGGTTGCGGTGTTTGCAAAAGATGCAAAAGCAGATGAGGCAAAGGTTGCTGGTGCTGACATTGTAGGTTCAACTGAATTAATAGAGCAAATTCAAGAGGGTAATATTAACTTTGATACAGTAATTGCTACACCTGATATGATGGGTACTATTGGTAGAGTAGCTCGAATTTTAGGTCCAAAAGGTCTTATGCCAAACCCAAAAACAGGAACTGTAACTATGAATATAACTAAGGCAGTAACTGAAGCAAAAGGCGGAAAAGTTAACTTTAGAGTTGATAAAAAAGGTAATATTCATGCTGGAATAGGCAAAGTGAGTTTTAGTACAGATAAGATTGAGGAGAATTTAAGAATTTTTGTAGAGACAATCAATAGAGCTAAACCGGCGACCGCAAAAGGAAGATATATTAAAAATGGTGCATTATCACTGACTATGAGTCCAGCCATTACACTTGATACAAATGAACTTTTAGATATGAAATAAGCATAAAGCTTAGGGCATCTTTTGATGCCTTTTCCTTTATGCTTGGCATAATTTGATTTTAGGCTAAAGATAATAGGGGCGAAAGCTTAATTATACTATCTGAAAAGATAGTAGTGTTGTGATTTCAACACCCTATTAGAGGTCGAAAGGAGAACAGATGACTAGAAGAGAAAAAGAAGCTATAGTTAATGAGCTATCTAATGCTTTTGCAAATCAGGGTGCTGTAATTGCGTGTGATTACAAAGGTATGAGTGTTGAAGCATTAGAGGGTGTTAGAAAATTAGCCAAAGAGAATGATGTTAGCGTACGAGTTGTAAAAAATACATTGGCATCAATTGCACTTAAAAATGCGAATTGTGATGAGATGGAGCTTGTAAATAATAACATCTTTATCTGGGGTAAAGACCAAATTGCAACTTGTAAGGTTGCAGATAAGTCTGCACAGGCTAATAAAAATAACTTTTCAATCAAATCTGGAGTAATAGAATCGAAACTTGCTGATTTAGCAACAATCGAAGCTATGGCTAAACTTCCGGGTAGAGATGAACTTCTTGGTATGTTGCTTAATGTTTGGAATGCACCAATACAGAACTTTACTATTGGATTACAAGCATTGGCTGATAAGTTAAAAGAAGAGTCGTAGGTGTAATCTCTTGTGGTTACATTCTTTAATTTTAAATATTACAAAATTAAATTATAAAAGAAGGAAATAAAATGGCAATTACAAAAGAAGATGTTTTAGAGTTTATATCAAATATGTCAGTATTAGAGCTTTCAGAGCTAGTAAAAGAGTTTGAAGAGAAATTTGGTGTTTCAGCACAGGCTACAGTAGTAGCAGCTGGTGGTGCAGAGGCTGAAGAAGTTGAAGAGCAGACAGAATTTGATGTCGTACTTACAGGTGCAGGTGCTAAAAAAATCAATGCCATTAAAGTAGTGAGAGCAATTACCGGTCTTGGACTTAAAGAGGCAAAGGCAGCTGTTGATAATGCACCAACAACACTTAAAGAGGGTGTCTCTAAAGATGAAGCTGAAGAGATTAAAAAACAAATCGAAGAAGCTGGAGCTACTTGCGAACTTAAATAAAACTTTTTCAGGCAAGAACTCTTGCTTGAACTCTCCTGTGTTGCATTAGTGACAACACACAAAAGATTAAAACGATATAGTGACAAGCTATTGTGCAATAGTTTTTTTGTATATCTAAAATATACATTCATCAATAATATACATATTAAAATGAGGTTCGCCCATGTTAAATTCATTACACTCTGGAAATAGACTAAGAGTCGATTTTTCAAAAACTCCTCGTCAAATTGCTGTACCAAATCTACTTCAACTACAACAAAAATCTTATGATGATTTTTTAATGATTGATGCAAAAGATAGAAGTGAATCAACTATTGAAAAAGTTTTTCGTTCAGTTTTTCCTCTAAATGACCAACAGAATAGACTTACACTAGAGTATAAAGGTAGTCAAATAGTTCAGCCCAAATATACTATTAGAGAGTGTATGGAGAGAGGTTTAACCTACTCTGTATCTCTGAAAATGAATATCTCTCTAACTATTTGGAATAGAGATGAAAAAACAGGGGAAAAATTAGACCCAAAAGAGATTAAAGAACAGGCTGTTTTTGTAAGAGATATTCCGTTGATGACAGATAGAACATCATTTATTATTAATGGTGTAGAGAGAGTTGTGGTTAACCAACTTCATCGAAGTCCCGGTGTTATTTTTAAGGAGGAAGAGGCTACTACAGTTGTGAATAAGCTTATCTACTCTGCTCAAATTATTCCAGATAGAGGTAGTTGGCTCTATTTTGAGTATGATGCAAAAGATATTCTATATGCAAGAATTAATAAAAGAAGAAAAATACCTGTTACTATCCTTTTTAGAGCTTTAGATTACTCGAAAGAGGATATTATGAAGCTATTTTATAAAAATAAAGAGATTTTTGTAAAAGATAATAGATTTGTTACTCAATTTTCCGTAAAAGATTTTGCAGGTCGTTCACCTTATGAAGTAAGGGACCTAGAGGGAAATATTATAGTAGCGGCCACTAAAAGATTAACCAAGAAAAAGGCTCAAAAACTGATAGATGAAGGTTTGGAGTGGGTAGAATATCCATTAGAAATATTAATAGAGAGACACCTATCGGCTCCAATTTTTGACCAAGAGAGCGGAGAGATATTATATGATGTGGTAACTCCTCTTGATGAAATAAAGCTTAAGAAAATTATAGATGCAGGTGTTGAGAGTTTCTTTATCGCTGATGATTTGGCAGAAGGGGCAGATGATTCTATTATTAAATCATTTATTGCTGACCAAGAGTCATTAAGATTACTTAAACAGACAGAAGAGATAGAAGATGAGAACCAATTAGCCGCAATTCGCATCTACAAAGTTATGCGACCCGGTGAACCTGTAACAGCAGAAGCAGCAAAAAGTTTTTTAAAACAGCTATTTTTTGACCCTGAAAGATATGATTTAACTAAAGTGGGTCGTATGAAAATGAACCATAAGTTGGGTTTTGATGTTCCTGAATATGTAACTGTTTTAACGGCAGAGGATATTATTATGACGGTTAAATATCTCTCAAAGGTTAAAAATGGCTCAGGACACATTGATGATAGGGACCATTTGGGAAATAGAAGAATTCGAGCTATTGGTGAACTTTTGGGGAATGAGTTATATACAGGTTTAACCAAAATGCAAAAGGCAATTAGAGATAAAATGACAACTCTATCTGGTCAATTAGACGAGCTTATGCCTCACGATTTAGTTAACTCTAAAATGATTACAAATACCATTTTAGAGTTTTTTTCATCAGGACAACTATCTCAATTTATGGACCAGACCAATCCTTTATCTGAAGTAACGCATAAAAGAAGATTATCAGCATTAGGTGAAGGTGGTTTGGTGAAAGAGAGGGCTGGATTTGAAGTTCGAGATGTTCACCCAACCCATTATGGTCGAATTTGTCCTATAGAGACACCAGAAGGTCAAAATATTGGATTAATTAACACTCTTGCAACCTATGCAAAAGTTAATGACCTTGGATTTATTGAAGCTCCATATAATAGAGTAGTCGATGGTGTTATTCAAGATGAGATAGTATATTTGACTGCCACACAAGAGGAGGATTTGGTAATAGCTCCAGCTTCAACTAAGGTTGAAAATGGGCGAATAGTAGATGACCTCATCGAAACTAGATGTAATGGTGAGATTTTATTAAATGAGACTAAAAAGGTTTCATTAATAGATATATCCCCTTTAATGGTTTCAGGTGCTGCTGCTGCTCTAATTCCATTTTTGGAGCATGATGATGCAAACCGTGCTTTAATGGGTTCAAATATGCAACGACAAGCAGTACCTCTTCTTATAACAGAAGCCCCTATCGTTGGGACAGGTATGGAGGCTATTGTAAGCCGTGACGCTTGGGAGTCTGTTAAAGCTAGAAGGGCTGGAAGAGTTGAAAAGGTTGATTCTAAAAATATCTATATTTTGGGCGAAGATGAAAATGGTGTATTTATTGACCACTATCCAATGGAAAAAAATATGCGAACCAATCAAAATACAACTTTTACCCAAACACCTATAGCCAAAGTTGGGGATATGGTAAAGAAGGGTCAAGTTATTGCAGATGGTCCAAATATGGATATGGGTGAACTCGCTATTGGTAAAAATGTTATGGTTGCTTTTATGCCTTGGTATGGATATAACTATGAAGATGCAATTATTATTTCTGAAAAAATCTTACGAGAGGACATCTTTACATCTGTTCATACTTATGAAGTAGAGATTGAAGCAAGAGAGCTTAAACATGGTACTGAAGAGATTACAAGAGATATTCAAAATATTCGGGAAGATGAGTTAACTCATCTTGATGAGAGTGGAATTGTTAAAGTTGGAACACATATTCGACCGGGAATGATTTTGGTTGGAAAAGTATCACCAAAGGGTGAAATTAAACCGACTCCTGAAGAGAGACTTCTTAGAGCTATTTTTGGTGAAAAGGCTGGACATGTTGTAAATAGGTCTCTATATGCAAAAGCTTCAATGGAGGGTGTTGTAGTAGATGTTAAAGTCTTTACCAAAAAAGGATATGAGAAAGATGCTAGAGCAATTCAATCCTATGAGGAAGAGAAGGCAATTCTTGATGGTGAGCATCATGATAAACTTTTAATGATTGACCAAGAGGAGATTTTAAGAATTTCCAATATGTTGTCTAAAGCTGAATTAGTAGCTGATGTAAAAATTGGAGATAAACTATATGAAGCAGGAGATAAAATTCCAGCTGAAGTGATTAAAAATATAAATAGATTTGCCTTAAGGGGGGTTGTTCAGTCCTATAATAGAAAAGTTCAATCTGAATACAATTCAGCAAAAAACTATTTTCAACGACAGAAAAAGAAGTTAAAAGATGCTCATGAAGAGAAACTCCATATTTTAGCAAAAGATGACATTTTACCAAATGGTGTTACAAAGTTGGTAAAAATCTATATTGCAACAAAGCGAAAACTAAAAGTTGGCGATAAAATGGCAGGACGACATGGAAATAAAGGTATCGTTTCCAATATTGTACCTGAAATTGATATGCCATATACTAAAGATGGAAAAACGGTTGATATTATTCTAAATCCCCTTGGAGTTCCATCAAGAATGAATATTGGACAAATCTTAGAGGTTCATTTAGGAATGATTGGTAAAAAGTTGGGTGAGCAAATTCAAGAGATATTTGATAAGAAAAGAGAAACAATGGTAGCCGACCTTAGAGCCAAAATGATAGAGATTGCAAGTGTGGCTAAACTTATGAATGCCAAAGAGACACTTAATAAAATTGATGATGAGGAGTTAATTAAATATGCAAGAGATTGGGCGAAAGGTGTTAAGTTTGCATCATCTGTATTTGAGGGAACAGATAGAGAAGAGTTTAATAAACTATTTAAATTAGCAAAAATGGATACAGATGGTAAAACAGTACTCTATGATGGAAGAACAGGTGAAAAGATGCTAGAGAGGGTAAATGTTGGATATATGTATATGTTAAAACTACACCATTTAGTTGATGAGAA
>CAZROY010000157.1:0-14758 GCA_964601885.1 uncultured Sulfurovum sp.
AATAGACTGGATTTTATTTTACTTATATTTGGTTGTTAAAGACCATCTCTACAAACACATTTTAATCGAAACTCTTAAACTCTAAGTAGTCTCTTGGTTTGTGGAGGCGTATTATAGACAAATTTATCTTCTTTGTCAAGAGGTTTTCCCATTTTTTCATATTTTTTTATAAATTTTCTTCTCCAACAATAAAACTATGTCCCGTTTCAGCCTCTATTGTTATAGTAAAATTATCATCTATCCCATCATTATCTTGGTCAGTTTGAAGTATAAATGTTAAATTACAATCTTCCGTCATAATATTTTGAAAATTTGGAATATTATAGTTGCTATTTTTAAAATGTGGACGACCTAAATAGTCAAAAAGTATTTGTCTTGTAGTACACCCTCCACTTGGAATTACCCCACTCCTTTTAATACCAAACTTTTTAGTAAGTAATACAGATGGAGTTTCATCATCTGCAAGAGATAAACAATTATTAGAAAATATGTATTTACCATCATTTGGATTAATCGCTGATTCACTCTTACTTATACCATTTATCCCTCCTCCCAAACTTATATCAGAACCTACCCTATAAGCAATATCATCTCCACAAGTTCTCATTGCGAATTGCCAATATGCTCTTTGCCACTTAAGGTCACTATTGATTATATGCTTATTATCATTGAGTGCCAACTGTTGAGCTAATCTTATATGTGAAAGTATGATTTCACTCGCCTCCTGCCTTAAATCTCTCTCTCTCCTATCCATAGCAATAGAAGCTAATATACCTAAAACAATAATAACAAAAACAAGTTCAATAAGTGTAAATGCAGATTTTTTCAAAATGTATAACCTTAATATATTTTAATTAAACTATATTATATCATATATTTTAAAATATTTTAATTGTTAAATAAACTTGACATTAGGTATAAGAGTGTATTCTACACAATTATTTTTAGTTAGGAGATAGTATGATAGAAATCTCAAGAGAGACAAAAGAGACCAAAATATCTATTAAACTTAAGCTTGATGGTTTAGGAGAGTCTAGGATAGATACAGGTGTAGGATTTCTCGACCATATGTTAGAGGCATTTGCAAAACATTCACATATAAATTTAAATATATCTTGTAAAGGAGATACTTATATTGATGACCATCACTCTGTAGAGGACATTGGAATAGTATTGGGTCAAGCATTTGCACAAGCTCTATATCCTATAAGAAATATAGAAAGATATGGTAATGCAACAGTTGTAATGGATGAAGCATCTGTAAGTTGTGATTTAGATATATCCAATCGTCCATTTTTAATATTTAATATGCCAATGGAGGGTAAAATTGGAAATTTTGATACTGAATTAATTGAAGAGTTCTTTAGAGCATTTGCTTTTAATGCAAAAATAACTATTCATCTTATCTGCAATAGAGGAAAAAATAGACACCATAAAGCAGAAGCTTCATTTAAGGCTCTGGCTGTAGCACTCAGAAGAGCTTTAAGAGTAAATCAAAATAGTGGAATACCAAGTACAAAGGGGATTATATGAGTATAGAGCTTATTGTATTAGATGTTGATGGCACTATGACAAATGGAGAGATTACATATACAGCAAAAGGAGATGAGATTAAATCATTCTGCGTAAAAGATGGTTTAGCTATATCATCTTGGATTAAACTTGGTAAAAAAGTGGCTATTATTACAGGAAGAACATCTAAAATAGTCCAACAAAGGGCAAATGAACTTGGTGTTAAATATCTATATCAAGGAGTTAATAACAAAAAAGAGGTCTTGAGCAATCTCTTAAAAGAGCTTAATTTAACAATAGATAATGTTGCATCTATTGGTGATGACTTAAATGACTACACTATGCTAAAATCATCAAAAATTTCATTTGTTCCAAATAATGCCTCTTCATATATTAAAGATATTGCTGATATTATACTCTCTAAAAATGGTGGGAATGGGGCTGTAAGAGAGATGATTGAAGAACTAATAATATTGGAAGGATTAGAAGAGAAGTATCTACAACTATGGCATTAAGAATAGAGTATATTTTACTATTATCATTGGCTATCCTAACCATTTTTATATTTATAGAGAAACCCACGAATATAAAAGCGATAAAATCAAATTCATCGAAAGAGGTATATTTTAAAAATTTTTCTCTTTTAGAACTAGATGAAAATGGAGTAAAAAATCAATTAATAGCTTCAGAGGCAACTAAAGATAAAAATTCATTTTATCTTATAGATATAAATATTACACATAATAAAACCCATAAACTATTAGCAAAAAAAGCTATATATATAAAAGATTTCATATATTTGGAAAATGATGTATGGTTAAAAAGAGATGATGGATTTGAATTTTGGACTAATAATCTAAATTATAAGGTGAAAGAAAAAACAGCCTATACAGATACAAACTTTATTATAAACATTTATGAAAATCAAATATCTGGTAAAGAATTATACTATAATCTAAACACAAGGATTATATCTGCCAAAGATGTTAATGCATCAATAAAAAGTTTATTAGATACTAACTTTACTTTGTAAATATTTAATTTAGAAAGTAAGTAGTAAAATTATCTAAACCTTTATTATATAGATAGGTATTTATCTTTAAATCTCAAAAAAGTAAAGAAACTCTTAAAGTTTCTATAGATAATTCTAAGAATTTATTAAAAAGTGTTACTTAAGAAAAGTTTTAAAAAGGAGGAGAGGCTCTCCCCGAGCCTAAATTAGTAATGAACAAAAACGAATTTAGACAAGAGTGTATAGATAGATTAAATCGAAGAGTTAAAATCAAAGATTTTTATGAAAATAAAATAGTATCTCATAAACTATATAATTATATAAAAAAATATAACTGCAAAGTTGTAATGCTTTATATTCCTTTGAAAATAGAAATTAACATAATTAATTTAATAAAACAGCTTAGAAGAGAGAAAATAACTCTTTTAGTTCCATTTATGGAAGGTAAAAGCTTTAGATTGGTAAAATATAGATTGCCTATAAAGTTAAAAAAATTTGGTGTAAAAGAGCCTAATATATCTAATAATTTTTATAAAAAAATAGACTTGGCTATAGTTCCAATAATTGGAACAGATAGGTCACTAAGAAGGATAGGTTTTGGTAAAGGTTTCTATGATAGATTTTTTAAAAAGAGTGGAGAAAATATAAATAGAGTCTTTTTTGTAGGGAGAAGGAGTTGTATCTGTCCAAAAATTATAACTAATGATTACGATGTAGAGGGTAATCTTTATATTACACCGAAAAAAACTTTCAATAAAAAACAGTTAAAATAGTTAAATATTAGGAATTTAGGCTCCCAATAAGGAGAATTATATGATAGGAGAAATATCAATATCCACAGTTACGGCAATTTTAGGTGCCTTAGCTAGTTACTTTTTTGTTAAAAATGAGAATAAAAAACAGTTTAAGTATCATGAAACAGAGGCAAAAGCAAAAGCTAGTGCTATTTCGCATGAAGCTGAAAGAATGCTTCAAGAGGCTAAAATAAAGATAAAAGAGAAAGAGATAGAACTTGATAAGAGATTTCAAGATAAAGTATTAGATGTAGAGAAATATAAAACAGAACTTCTAATAGAGTTAGATGCCATAAAAGAGAAAAAAGAAGAACTATCTTTGAGAAAAAGAGAGATAGAAAAAAGAGAGGACTATTTAGAGGTTCTTGAACAACAAAAACAAGAAGAGATTGCAAAAAGTATAACTATCTTAGAGAAGAGTGCAGAGATGACAAAAGAAGAAGCAAAAAGACATCTCTTAAAACAAGTTGAAGAACAGTCACAACTTGAAATTGCTCAGCTAATAAGAAAATATGAAAAACAGGCTCATCATGATGCAAAAAGAAAAGCAGATTATATTATATCTCAAGCTGTTACTAGATATGCAGGTGAATTTGCGGGTGAGAGACTTATTAATATTGTAAATCTACCAAGTGATGAACATAAGGGTAGAATTATTGGTAAAGAGGGACGAAATATAAAGAGTTTAGAACAACTTTTAGGAGTAGATATTATTATTGATGAGACTCCGGGCGTAATAATAGTTAGTAACTTTAATCTATATAGAAGAGCAATTGCAACAAAAACTATTGAAATATTGGTAAAAGATGGACGAATTCATCCGGGTAGAATTGAAGCTGTTCATAAAAAAGTGGAAAGTGAGTTTGAACAGCAAGTTTTAGAAGATGGTGAAAATATCGTTGTTGAGTTGGGACTTCTACCTATGCATGAAGAGTTAATGAGACTTTTAGGACGCATGAAATATCGAGCAAGTTATGGGCAGAACGCTTTAGCTCACACACTTGAAGTCGCAAAATTGGCAGCACTAATGACAGCAGAGATGGATGGTGACCAAAAGTTAGCATTGAGAGCTGGACTTCTGCATGACATAGGTAAAGCTTTAACACAAGATATTGGTGGAAACCATGTTGATTTAGGTGTTGAAGTTTGTAAAAGGCATAATGAACACCCAACTGTAATAAATGCTATATACGCCCATCATGGACATAGAGAACCGGATAGTATAGAGAGTGCGGCAGTTTGTGCAGCCGATGCTTTGAGTGCATCAAGACCCGGAGCAAGAAGAGAGGTGTTAGAGAGTTTTGTCAATCGTGTTAAAGATATAGAAGATATTGCAAGAGAGTATCGAGGTGTAAAAGATGCCTATGCTATTAATGCGGGTAGAGAGGTTAGAGTCTTTGTTGATGCGGGAAAAGTTAGTGATGCTCAAACAACACTTCTATCTAAAAAGATTGCAAAAGATATTGAGAATAAGGTACAATATCCCGGTGAAATTAAGGTAACCGTTATTAGAGAAAAACGGGATATTAATTACGCTAGATAATTTAAAAAGGAAAAATATGAGACAGTTTGGACTATTTTTATTGCTATTTTTTATGCTACTCTTTACAGCATGTAATACACAACCTACCGACATCAATAAAAGTGGTGCAAAAAAAGAAGAGGCAAAAGATGCTACCATTGTAGTTTTAGAGACAAATCAAGGTAAAATTGAGTTAAAAATGTTTCCTAAAGTTGCACCACTTGCAGTTGAAAACTTTACAACACATGTCAAGAATGGTTATTATAATGGTTTGATATTTCATAGGGTTATTAAAAATTTTATGATACAAGGGGGTGACCCTACAGGTACAGGTAGAGGTGGTGAGTCCATTTGGCATAAAGAGTTTATAAATGAATATGCTCCAAATGTAGTCTTTGATAGACCTTTTCTACTTGCAATGGCAAATCATGGGGCAAACACAAATGGTAGTCAGTTTTTTATTACGACAAAAGCTACACCTTGGTTAAATGGAGGTTACACTATCTTTGGTGAAGTAGTAACTGGACAAGATAGTGTTAAAAAGATAGAAAATACAAAAACAACTAAAGGTGATAGACCTATTATTGAGCAGAAAATTATCAAAGCTTATATCAAAAAATAGAGCATGATAGATTTAAATAGATTACGACAAGAGAGAGAAAGGTGTATAGAGTGGAAAAATATTAAACCTAGATGGGAGGCTATTAAAGGGCTTCCTACTTTAGATGATATTGAAGTGGTATTGGGCGATACCATAGAGATATACTCAAACACTCTATCCAATAATGATAAAACATATATTTATAATAGTGCAAAACTTATTAAACCTTGGAGAAAAGGTCCTTTTAAAATATCAGAAATATTCATCGATAGTGAGTGGCAAAGCTATATAAAATATAATATATTACAACCGCACTTCAATATAAAAGATAAGATAGTAGGAGATATAGGTTGTAATAATGGATATTATCTATTTAGAATGATGAAGGATAATCCTAAAAAATTGATTGGGTTTGACCCGTCTCCCATTCCATATTGTCAATTTAAATTTTTAGACCATTTTATCCAGAGTAAAATTAAATATGAGCTTTTAGGTGTAGAACATGTAGAATATTATGAGCATAAATTTGATATACTATTTTGCCTTGGAGTTCTATACCATAGAGCAGACCCAATAGGTGCATTAAAATCACTATATAGAGGATTAAATTGGGATGGAGAGCTTATTTTAGATACATTTATGATAGATGGTGAAGATGAAGTCTCTTTAACTCCTAAAAATAGATACTCAAAAATTCCAAATGTCTATTTTATTCCGACTATTAATGCTCTCAAAAATTGGTGCTATAGAGCAGGATTTAATAATATAGAAATTTTAAATATCTCGAAGACTCAACTTTATGAACAGAGAAGGACGGAATGGATAGATACAGAGTCCTTAGATGATTTTTTAGATAAAGAAGATAAAAATAGAACCATAGAGGGGTATCCGGCACCAAAAAGAGTATATGTAAAAGCAAAGAAGATTAAAAAAACGAGTTGATTGTAAAAATTTATTTAAAAAAATGCCAAAAATAAGGTATAATTAAAGAAATATTTAAATCTTTATGGCTTTAAAAAAAATTACATAAAAATATAGTTATTATATCTTATTTTAGAATAAGTATTTTTTAGATATAGCCTTAAGCCATAAGATAATTAGGATTACAATGAGAATATTGACCATAGGGTTCGAGGATGAGTTTGTTAAACAGTTAGAAGTCGAGCTTGAAAAATACTTTATATGTATAGTAGATAGTGCAAAAGATTTATATGATGCTACTAACTTTACCGACTTTAGACATTACGAACTCATTATAATTGTTGATGAAAATCAAAAATACTCGTTAGAAAAATATAGTAATGAAGTCAAAAAGAAAAAAAGAGAGACAAAGATTATCATCTTAACAGATAATCCAAGTAATCAAATCGCTCTTTTTGAATTGGGTGCAGATGATGTTCTTGTAAACCATATTGATTCGCCAGAGCTTATATCTGCTAGAGTCTTATCAAATATGCGTAAACTATTTGGCACGAGAATTGGTGTGGGTAAATTGGTAATTGATATTGCCCATAAAAAAATAGAGTATGATGATAAGATAGTATCATTAAATGGTAAAACATTTGATATTTTGGCATATTTGGCTCTTCGAGAAGAGAGAGTTTTCTCCAAAGATGAGATTATTAATGCTCTTTGGGAAGAACCTGAATATGTCAGTGACAATACAGTTGAGGTTGCAATTAATCAGATTAGGAAAAGGTTAAAAAGTATTTTAGGATTTCAAGTTATTCATACTGTAAGAAGAAGAGGATATAAATTTTCTTATGAAAAAAATAGTGCTTAAAATAAATATTGTCATATCATAATTTTTAATAAAGATAATACTCTTCAATCTTTATCTTAATGTTAGTAATAATATTAAATATTTATTAGTATAAGATTACTATATAACTAATAGATATTTAAGTTAAAAAACAATTTCAATAGGAAATTATAGTAATCACAAAAATATCGAAAATGATTATCAATCTATAATAGAATAATATTCTATCTACTTCAATTTCATCTCACTAGCTATATATATGTAATATATAACTTTCTTTTAATAAGAATTGGCAGTTAAAGTGTCGTAGCCTAACTATCGTGGCTTAAGATAATTGCTATTTAATACATGAATTTTACTATTTTCGCTATTTTCATAAATTATTATTACTAAATTTATAAAAAAACATAAGTCAAGATATTTTTTATTATTATTTTATAATAGTAAGTTTTACTATATTTTTAAATATTTTTACATAGTTCTAAACTACTGTTAACAATACCTATCTTATCTAACTTTTCAGTACTCATATTTGCCAATGTTATATATAATTTCTTCCTTTTATTTTAACATTATAATTTTTTTTTGTTGTTTTTTTAATATATATAAGTTTATTATAATGTATTTTGTTATATACTATGTTTAAGAAAATAAAAAGGATACAAAATGAAAACTATTACAATGATACTTTTACTTTTAATAACAACTTTAACTCTAAGTGCTAAAACAACAAATCTCTATACTCATGCAAGAGATGTTAGATTGGCTTCTTCACGATATAAAAATGTTAAAAACAGTTATAAAAAACTTTTTTTCGCTAAAAGAGCTGCCAAAAGAGGTAATCCAAAAGCTCAATTTGATTTAGCTATAATGTATGCTAGTGGAGATGGAGTTAAAAAAGATGAGAGATTGGCTTTTAATTGGTTTCATAAATCTGCTAGAGGTGGAAATAGAGATGCCAAATACTATATGGGAGTTAGTTTTCTTCAAGGTAGAGGTGTAAAGAAAAACATTCATCTTGCTAGATATTGGTTTAAATTAGCAGCAAAAGCTGGTCATCAAAAAGCTATATATAATCTAGCAAAGGTTGAGAAATTTCTTTTCGGCTCTACTAAAAGTGGTAACTATTATAGTAGAAGATAATTTCCCAATTGAGATTTCTGCCACTTAATATAAACCACTCCCTATTTAAATTAATCATTAATTATATCACCCAACATAAATGCCAACTCTAAAGCTTGAGACGCATTTAATCTAGGATCACATTGAGTATGGTATCTACTACTTAAATCATCATCTGTAATAGGTGTAGATTTACTACCTGTACACTCTGTTACATTGTTTCCTGTCATCTCTAAATGAATTCCACCAGCAACTGTATCCATACTTTTATGAATTTCAAAAAACTGCTCTACCTCTCTTAATATATTACTAAAATTTCTTGTTTTAAAACCTGTTGAGCTTTTTTCTATATTTCCATGCATTGGGTCACATGACCAGACTACATGTTTTCCTTCATCTTTAACTCTTTTTAGCAGTTTTGGAAAATAATCTTGTATTCTATTTGCACCCATACGAACAATAAGATTTAATCTCCCCTCTTCATTATTTGGATTTAAGATGTCAATAAGTTGAATTAATTCATCATCCTCCATAGTTGGACCTACTTTACACCCAATTGGGTTTTCAATACCTCTAAAATATTCAATATGGGCTTCATTTAAATCCCTAGTTCTATCTCCAATCCAAAGCATATGTGCGGAACAGTCATACCATTTACCACTTTCATCTTTTCTAGTTAATGCCTCTTCATAGTTAAGTAAAAGTGCTTCATGTGAAGTATATACAGTTGTTTGATACAGTTGAGGAGTATGTTTACTTGTTAATCCACAAGCCGACATGAATTTCATTGCTTTATCTATTTTATTGCTAAGTTCATCATACCTTTGTCCTAAAGGATTATCTTTAATAAAATCTAAATTCCACTTATGAACCATATTTAAATCTGCCAATCCTCCACGAGAAAATGCACGAAGAAGATTCATAGTAGCAGAACCCTGATTATAAGCTTGTATCATATTATAGGGATTTGGTACTCTAGCCTCTTTAGTAAACTCAATACTATTAATAATATCTCCACGATATGATGGCAATTTTACTCCATCTATCTCTTCAAAATCCGAACTTCTAGGTTTTGCAAACTGCCCTGCTACTCTCCCCACCTTTATTATTGGTTTGCCTGTAGAGTACATAAGCACCATATTCATCTGAAGCATCAATTTAAACAAATTTTTAATAGTAGCTGAATTAAAATCATTGAAACTTTCTGCACAATCACCACCTTGAAGTAAAAAGGCTTCACCTCTTCCTACTTTTGCTAGATTTTCTTTAAGTGTTCTCGCCTCTCCAGCAAATATTAAAGGTGGATATGAACTCAATTTGGTCTCCACATCTTTTAATGCCTTTTGGTCTGGATAGGTTGGTTGTTGTTTAATTGGAAAGGTTCTCCAAGATTTCGGTGTCCAATTCATAATGCGTCCTTCTGAAATAAATTCTAAAATTATACCTTAGAAGAGATTGATTTTATATTGTTTTTTATAAAACTTTTTCTCTTTATCTACTATCAAAAATAGTCCTATTTTCAAATATTTTTTATAAATTATAATATAAACATAATAAACAATAAAGAAACACAGATAATATTATTTTAATCTTAATTATTATATAATAAAAAATAACTAAAGACAATGTTCACTAAATATGTTTCAAATTATTTAAAATATATATCTAATATTGTAAAACTAATAAATTTTGATTTTTTTTACCATTAAATCTTTGTTATTATAAGTGTTCTGCTATATAATATAATAAAATAATATCTATTTGGAGACAATCTTATGGGAGATTTAAGAATAAAAGCTCAAGAGTTATTAAAAATAAAACAGCAAGAAAAAGAATATAGATATATAAAAGATAATTTAGCTGAAAATAAGCAGATAGAAAGAGACAAGGTTAAATCTATGCAAATATTTACAGAAAGAATTAAATATCAAATTGATAATTTTCAAAAACATCTAATGGAGATGGCAGATAAAGGAGAGGTTCTTAAAATAGATGTAATGAGATTAGATAGTAAAAACTTGGTCTCTTGGTGGGAAGAGAGAGAAAATAACATACCCAAGAGTGTATATAGAGAATATTCACCTATCAAAAGTGAAATAGTTACATTTATAGATGATATAAATCTGGATTTTTTAACAGATGATATAATATTAGACAAAACTCTCCAAGAACTTTATAATACTATCCGTTCTTATGATATTTATCCTCAATGGGGAGTAAGTAAAAACAGTGATGGTAAAATAAAATCTCTATATTTGGAAGCAAATCCTCTTGTATCTTATAAAGATAGAAAAGATGCATTAGCGAGAGAGAAGGAGATAAAACAGAGGGCTTTAGTTGTTGTAACAAAACCAAATTATCAAAATGTTTTTAAAAAAAATAATAAAAATAGAGTAAAAAAAATTAGAAATTTTATATTTAAATTTGTATTATCACTATATTTTACAGTTGCAATATTTACGATATTAAGTAGCTTAATAGGAATAAACGACACATTAAACAATAGTAGTTTTTTAGAAATTGCTTGGCCATATTTTATAATAACAAACTTTTCAGATGTCGCAGAGAAATTTATTTTTTCTCTACCTTTAGGCATTTTGACGAGCATCTATTTCACTTACAATATAAAATGAACTACTCCATGATAAAATAATAAAACTCCCTAGAAACTCCAAACTATTATTTTTTTCCAAGATTCTTTAAAATGGAATTAAAACTTTTTTGGGTATAATCTCAAACTTTTTCAAAAGAGCTTAATGTTCTAGTAATTATAAATGAAGGGTTTGCAATGTACGCAATCATTAAAGCAAGTGGTCAACAATTCAAAGTTCAAGAAGGTGATATTATCTGTTTTGATAAAATGAATTTAGAACCAAAAAGTACTGTAGAATTTAAAGAGGTTCTAGCAGTAAATAATGGTCAATTAACTGTTGGTACCCCTTTTGTAGAGGGTACTATAGTTAAGGGAGAGGTGATTAACGAAGGAAGAGATAAAAAAGTTATCATCTATAAAAAAAGAAGAAGAAAAGATTCTAAACTAAAAAAAGGTTTTAGAAGAGACTTTACTAGAGTTAGAATTACAAGTATAGTATAAGGAGGTATGATATATGGCACACAAAAAAGGTCAAGGGTCAACCCAAAATAACCGAGATTCAGCTGGACGACGATTAGGTGTAAAAAAATATGGAGGGGAAAGAGTTATTCCGGGTAATATTATTATTAGACAGAGAGGAACAAAGGTTCATGCAGGTACAGGTGTTGGTATGGGGAGAGACCATACTATATTTGCAAAAATTGAAGGTTTTGTAAAATTTGATAATATTACTAAAGGTAAAAAAAGAGTTTCCGTAATCCCATAATTTGAAATAATATAAAATATTAATTTTGAACTACCTCGCTTTTAATGGCGAGGATTTACACAGAGATAGAAGCACTCTTATGTTACTTCAAAAATTTAAAAAAACTCAAAAAACTAAATAGAAATCCAGATATAAACGCATCAATTAATATTAAAAGAATTTGGGTAAAAAATCCCCTTGTTTTAGCTATAAAGAGTATATCGATGAGTTATCCAACCATAGAAGCAGGAGGAATAGGCTCTCCCCATACACTTTTATCTATCACATACTCATCAACAATATTTCCACCAATGATATGTTCATCTATAATTCTATCTATCTTCTCTTTAGTTAAATTTACATACATAGTGTGTCCCGGTTCTACTAAAATTACAGGTCCATATTGACATCGATTTAAACATGAAGTCTGAATTGGTATGGCTGTTGCTATAATCCCACGCATCATCAGCTGTTGAGATAAATGTTGCATTAACCGTTGAGACTCTGGATTATTTTGACTAATACAGCTCGGTTTCGGCATTCCCGGTGGTGCTGATTGTTGACACTTAAAAATATAAAATGCTGGTTGTGGTATTCCCATCATAGTTGTAATCCTTTAAAATTTATTTAAGACTATTTTACTCTTAATTAACTTAAATATAGTACAAATTACTTAAGATATGGCGTTGATGCTCTAAAACCGATACCATTTGTACTATTCAAACTATCTGAATTAACCCCTGCCGTACCTTGTAGAAGGTCAAATTGATAAAGTTAAACCATTAACATTTACATATTTAGTCACTCTTTCCATTGCCTCTTTATGATTTTTTAAAAAATCACTATGTGCATTTTTATTGCAGTAGTTAGTAACAATAAATACCCCTTTAGCTTTAATATTAAAAGCCTTTGCTACTTTGAGTATGGAGTAAAATTCCATATTTTCTAATCCAATATTGTTTGAAATATAATATTTAGATATGTTAAAATCTGTTGTAATATAATTAGATGAATTTATAATTGTTTCACATGAAACATTATTAAATGTTAAAATAACATCATTAATTGGTGTATATGAGTTAGCATTAAAAAAGCTATTCTCTATATTTGAAGCACTTTTAGACTCAACAATATCAAATATCTTATACTCTCCATACGAACCTGCTGTTCCAATAAAGAGTATAGATTGTGGAGGATTACTTAAGCACTCTTTTGTTAAATTAATAGCAGTATCAATTAACCCTATTCCTATAGGTTTAGCAAACTCAAAAGTTTCAATCTCTCCTGCACAAACTATCATGAAATTCTCACAGAAATACCATTCTCTTTTAGATACCTTTTTAAATCCATAATATCTATCTCTCTAAAGTGAAAAATAGAAGCAGCTAATGCCGCATCTGCAGACCCCTCTATAAAGGCATCTTTTATATGCTCCATAGTTCCTGCTCCACCTGAAGCTATAATTGGAATATCTACTACCTCAGAGATTTTACCATTTAAAATATTATCAAACCCTGCCTTTGTTCCATCTGCGTCCATTGAAGTTATTAGAAGCTCACCTGCACCTCTATTATAAACCTCTTCTGCCCACTCTATAGCATCAATGCCTGTATCATTTCTTCCACCATGAGTAAATATGTGCCATCTATTACTAGAGACTCTTTTGGCATCAATAGCTACTACAATAGATTGAGAACCAAACCTTTTAGAGGCTTCATCAATAAACTTTGGTCTCTTTATTCCTGCTGAATTTATACTGACCTTATCACAACCAACATTTAAAAGAGAGTAAATATCATCCAATTTTCTAATCCCACCACCAACTGTTAATGGGATAAAAACCTCTTTTGCCACCTCTTTAACAACATCAACAATGGTATCTCGCCCCTCATGAGAAGCTCCAATATCAAGAAAGGTAATCTCATCTGCTCCCTCCTGATTATACCGTTTAGCAACCTCTATAGGGTCACCTGCATCTCTTAAACCGACAAAATTTACACCTTTAACCACTCTACCATTATCAACATCAAGACATGGGATTACTCTTTTCGCAAAATATTCCACCATTTACCCTCTTAGAAAGTTATATTAGCATTGTATCAAAATATATTTACCATTCAACTTGGGCTGTTACCATCACAACATCTCTTTTTTGGGTATCTGATAATCTACTTCCACCCTCTTTGAGATAATTTACAATAAATTCCACATTTCTATTATACTCATAAGAGATACCAGCTATTGCTCTCTTTTTATCCCCTGAATTGTCGTCCATATCAAAATAGTCATATTTTCCAAGTAGTGACCATTTTGGCATAACTCTATATTCACCATTTATGGAGTAACCACTCCCTTTATAGGTAGCATCTCCATCACTTACATCTACATATTCACCTGCGATAAGAAACTCTCTCTGATTATATACGGCATGAAATCCTATCCAGTTTAAATCCTGATTTTTATGTTTATTGCTTTTACTGTTTTGTTGTCCAAAAAATGATACATTGGCATAGGTTAAACTTTTGTTAGAACTCTTTTTGCCTGTTCCCAAAATGTGTCCTGTTAATCTCCACTCCTTACTTAATCCATCTCCATCTTCTTCATTATGATACCCTTCGCCATTAAATAAACCAAGTTCACTAGAGAAATATTCAGTTTTTGTCTTAAAGTTTACCCCTCTATCTGCTGAATTTGTTAAATGTCCTGCATTTGACTCTTCAACCAAAACTTTTGAGATTGAGCGGTAAAACCAACCATTGTGTTCTTCATAATCAATCCAAGGTCTATGTGCTTGACCAAACTCAACGCCTGTATTTGGTAAAATATTGTCTAAGTATAGATAGGCGTATTTGACTCTTACACTACTTTGACCATTATCATTATGAGCATCAAGTGTAATTCTCATATAATCTTTAGGGTTCTCTTTAAAGTAGGCTTTTGCCTGAAAGTAGTTTCTTCTCGTCTCAAACCTATTAATAGTATCTCCCTCTTTTGGTGAACTATTTACAAATCCCAAATAGTGAGTACCACTAAATTTAATAACACTAGCATGAGATTTAATGAGAGCAGTTTTATCTCTTCTCTTATCTAGCTCT